>JAJDEH010000408.1 GCA_029259935.1 Planctomycetota bacterium | reverse complement strand
GTTCTTCTCTTCTCATCAGCGAGCCACCTCGAGTGCCGGTTTGAATCGTATGCCAAGACTCAAATCACAAGATCTCCGGCTCCACGTTTCGAACATTGGATATTCAGATTTTGAATTTGTTTCGGATTTCAATATTCGGATTTCGAATTTCCCCCTCGATTCGGCGTTCACTCGCGTGATCAAAAAAACAGATGCCGGGATTGTGGGTACTTGGTAAAATGAAAGTCGGGCGGCAGCGTTTGTGGTGTTCGCGAAAACACCGGGGCATAAGTTGCAGTAACTCGAATTGAATCCGGCTGGGCGAATGGCGACGCCCCGTTGTGTGAATTGCTGCGCTTGAACGCTTGCTGGATTGCAAGCGTTTTTCACCACGCAGGGGACGATTTGATGAGGGGAAGACGGATCTCGATGACGCGCAAATGTATTCATCACAGACTGTTAGCAACCGTCGCCAGGGGACGGTTCTTGGTGGTCGATCGCTGCGATACGGGCCGCCGCCGTATGTTACAAGCTGATGACTGCCCCGCTTTGGCCGCGGCCCGATGGTGGGCGGACTTTCCACTTGCCCCGCGTAACTACCATATAATTCATGCGTTTTGCGGAACGTGATGGAGTCCGGCGTAAAGAGCCTTTGATCCCGAATATCGAAAGTGAGCATGAACACAAACTCAAAACACATGTTGCTCGGCGTCCTGCTGCTCGCGGCACTGCAGCCGGCTTCCGCCCTCGCGGAGACGAAAATTACCGTGACCATCGACCGGGGTCGCGATTTGGGACAGACCTTTGGGTCGCTGTTCGAGGCGACCAGCGACGACGGATCGCTGGTCTTGGGGGCCGGTTTTCAAAACGGCTACAACACGCGCTACCGAGCGGACCGGCATGCCGTGCAGTTCTTTATCCGACCGGCCAACGGCAAACGCGAGTTGGCGACGGAGGAACTGCCTCGGCCGAATGATAAGCTGACCGGCGCTTACCTCTTTGGACGCGACGGTACGGTCTACTCCACCTATGGCGGTTTGAAGTCGTGGGATTCGAAATCAAAGGCGTGGCGCGAAGCAGCAAGTGCCGGCGGCACGCACGAGTCCATGCGGGTTGGCGACGGCGAACTGGTCTTTGGCGACAGCCGCGCGACCTTCAACGGCCAGACGATTCTTGAGCCGCCCGCCAAGGGCAGCTATCAATTGTTCTTCTACGCCCATGGCCACCTTTGCTTTTACCACGTCCATCGAAAGGGCAAACCGTATCGGCCTTACGAGAACGATGAGGATGGTTTCAGCAGGCTCTACGCCTGTCCGTGGACGACGGACCAAGACCAAGTCGATGTTTCCTCCGCCAAGACGCTTCGGCTGCCGGTTGTCGGTGAGACGACGTTTGCCTGGGGTCAGTTGGGCAGCCAGATCGTGACGGGATCGAACATCGGAGGATTCTATGTGTTTGAAGACGGCGCGTGGCGGATGTTGCTTGAGCCCCGGCTCGGAGTGAGCTATCAGCTCTACTCGACGCTTGCTTTCCGCGATCGGTTGTTGATGGGACAATATCCGACGGGCCGCGTCTTCGAATACGATGGCAAGGAGATTAAGGACCAGGAGGGTTGGCCACCGGTTTTGGCGGGCGTTTCGGCAAGTGCGCGCGAGGCGCAGACCACCGTCATCTACGGCGGCGATCTGATGGTCGGAGTCTGGCCGTGGGGCGAAGTGTGGCGTTACAACCCCGACAGCTGCCAGTGGTTCTTCGCGCGACGCATGTTCGACCATCCGGATCTTTCTGACAAGATCGTGCATCCGTACGATGTCGAAAACCACGACGGCTCGCCGCGCAATCGCTGGGGCCAGCGCGTTACCAGCCTGATCACAAGCGGAGCGGACCTGTTCATTTCCACATCGGCCAAGTCACCTTACGAATGGAATCCAAAGCCGTTTCCATTTTTGGCTCCGGACAAATGGAAGTCTTACGGCAAGGTATATCGCACGACGATGCCGGGCCACCTGGCCGCGCCGACCAAGTGGACCGACGGCCCGACCACGATCGAGTTCATCATTCAAGGGTCCAAGATCGCAATCGACCAAGATGGAAAAAGAACCGCCGCGACCAACGTGACTGGAGCAATCGCCGAGCAACTCGGAAAGTTGAAGAGACTTAAAGACGTCGAATGGGGCGACGGCATCTACGGAAGTTTTGGCGGTGCATCCATCAAAGGAACTATCAACAGCCAATGACCATCATGCTCAGAAATGCATTGTCGGCCACTCTCTCCGCCGTCTGCTTCCTCGTTTTTACTAGTGGCACGTCGTGGGCTCAGGGCGACCACCGTGTTCTGGCTGCGGACTTTAATTCGGATAAGTCCCAGCAGATGATGCGGTCCTATTTGCGTGGGCATGCGCATGACGCCCTCGATCGCCGTCTGAAGGAACTGGAGTCGGCTCTTGCCGGCGAAGAGCAACTGGCCGCGTATCAGAAGAGACGTCGTGAATTTCTGCATTGGACGCTGGGCGAAATGCCGCAGCGATCGCCGTTGAACGCGCGAGTCGTCGGAACGATCCAAGACGATGGCTTTACCATTGAGAAGGTCTTGTTCGAGAGCCAGCCCGGTTTTCATGTCACGGCCAGTGTCTATCGGCCTCAAGGCGACGGCCCGTTTCCCGCGATCTTGCACCCCGTTGGGCATGCCGAAAATGGCAAAGCTTATGCCGCGTATCAGCGGGCGAATCGGCTGCTGGCGCGGAACGGCTTTGTGGTGCTGTGCTTCGACCCGATCGGTCAAGGCGAACGAAAGCAGCTTTTCGCGGCGGATGGAAAATCGATTCAAAGGGCCAGTGGCGAACATCAGCAACTGGGAGTGGCTCCGATTCTGCTGGGCCGCGGACTGGGCAGCTATATGGTTTGGGACGGCGTGCGCGCGCTCGACTATCTGTGCAGTCGGCCAGACGTGGATCGCCACCGCATCGGCTGCACGGGCAATTCCGGCGGCGGCAACCTGACCAGTTACCTGATGGCGTACGACGATCGGATCGCTGCCGCCGCGCCGGGCTGTTTCATGACGACGCATCGCCACAAGAATGAAAGCCCCGGTCCCGGCGACGCCGAGCAAAACCTATTCGCTCAGATCCGCGACGGGTTCGATCATCCCGATTTCATTTTGTCGCGTGCGCCGAAGCCGACGTTGATCCTGGCCGCGACAAACGACTTCGTACCGATCGAAGGCACGTGGGAGGCGTTTCGTCAGGCCAAACGCGTCTATTCGCAGTTGGGTTATCCGGAACGGGTGGAGCTGATCGAAGCCAACGCGAAACACGGCTTCAGCCGTCGCTTGCGTGAGGGCGCGGTGCGGTTCTTCGCCCGCTGGCTGCAAGATCGGCGTATCGAAGTCTTCGAGGAAGACGACGCTGTGATTCACTCAGAAAAGGAACTGCGGGTCACGCCCGACGGGCAAGTCAGCAAGCTGCCGGACGAACGGTCGATGTTGAACCTCTTCCAAGACTATGAACGTGAGCTGGCGGCCAAGCGGCCAAAGTTGACACGAGAAATCGTGCGGAAGGTCACCGGCATTCGGACTCTGGCCGATTTGCCCACGCCAATCGTCGATGGGCCGAAGGCGAAACGATTTTCCGCCCCACGGAAGCTGGTCTTTCATCCGGAGCGCGGCATCGTGTTGCCGGCGTTGCACTGGCCCCACGGCGACGACGAGCCGGTGTTGATCGCGCCCTCCGAGGGAATGAATTCGGCTGTCAAGCAAGCGGAAAAGTTGAACGCGGATGGACATCCCGTACTGATTGTCGAAGTTCGCGACACGGGCGAGACCAAGACGCGGAACTGGCGTTTCTTCGGTGCCGACTACTATATCGCTCACATGCTGGGCCGCTGCTGGCTGGGGATGCGAACTGAAGACCTGCTCGTCAGCGCTCGTTGGATGACGAAGCAGCATGACGCGACGTCTGTTCGTTTGCTGGCCGATGGTGAGATCGGACCGGCGGCCTTGCACGCCGCGGCACTCGAGCCACGGTTGGTCGCCGCTGCTCGCGTAAAGAACAGTTTGCCATCGTGGCGCGAACTAATGACATCCACCGCCGCGCAAGAACATGTACACAATTCGGTTCAAGGCGCACTGCGGTATTACGATCTGCCAGATCTTGTCGAGCTGGCCGGCAAGGATCGCGTGGAGCTAGGCGCGGCAATTCGCGGAAGCCGAAATGACGCTGTGCCCACCAAGGGTCTGGTCGCCCATTGGCGATTCGACGAAGGGGCGGGACAAACAGCGACCGATTCGAGTCCAAGCGGTCGCGAGGGAACGATTCACAATGCGGAGTGGGTTGAAGGCCGCGACGGCGGCAAGGCATTGCGTTTCGACGGGAAACGAAGCTGGGTCGATTGCGGGAATGCGGACGTGCTTAATCTGGCCAACGAATTCACCATCGAAGCTTGGGTCAAACCGGAGAACCCCGGCGGACACAGCATGACGATTCTTGCAAAGGGGTATCGTTATCGGGGCCGCTTCAATCTGCGAATGGGCACTCCGTGGGATCGTAGCAAATTGATGCTGGAAAACGGAGCGTACCGGACCCACGAAATTCCGATCCCGTGGGAAACATGGTCGCACGTTGCCGGCGTTTGTGACGGCCAGCGTGTCGCGATTTTTGTGAATGGCCAGTTGCAATCCGTCAGGCCTTTCGGCGGCGGATTCAAACCGAACCAGACCGCTCTGACGATCGGGAAATCGATCGGCGCGCCGGATGGCGAGTTTTTTAAAGGAAGCATCGACGACGTCCGCATCCATGACCGCGCCTTGGCAAGATACAAACTAAGCGGCGCGACGGGGCGAGACATTAACCGTGGCAGTCGGCCGATTACCACCGATGGCGAATGGGGCGGTTATGAAGGATTTCCCAGCGTCTGCCTGCTGAAGAATGGCCATTTGCTGGTCAGCTTTTACGCGGGTCGTGGACACATGGACTGGCCCGATCCCGCGCTGCCCAACCGCGGCCGCATCTGTGTGATGCGTTCCAGTGATCTCGGCAAAACGTGGTCTCAGCCACGCGCGATCATCGACACGTCCGTTGGCGAGCGCGATCCGAGCCTCAGCCAGCTAAGCGACGGCACGGTGATTTGCTCGTACTTCCAAACCGTCTGGTACCAGCATGGACGCGTGTGCGAAGTGCGCACGATTCGCAGTTTCGACAACGGCCAGACCTGGGAATCGAAACCGGCCGAGGTCCCGTCACCTTGGTTCACCCAACAGCAGAAGTCCGAAGTATTGCGGCTGGCCGGTCCGCCATCAACGGATGCCTCGCACGAACATCCCGTGAAAGAAGAGTTCGCCGCGATCAATGCCACCAGCGCGCCGGTGACTGAACTTTCCAGCGGTGATTTGCTGCTGCCGATTTACGGTCATTACACCGGCGGGAGCTATCGTTGCGCGGTGGCCCGCTCGACGGATCACGGCGCGACATGGACGGCAACCCACATCCTTCCAGCAAGCGGTCACTTGACCGAGCCTGATCTCGTGGAACTGCCGGACGGCCGCCTGCTGTGCGTGATGCGCACCGAGATGGCTCACAGTTTTTCATCAGATCAAGGCCGCACGTGGACCAAGCCACGAACCGGGCTGCTGCCGCGCGGCGCCGCGCCGGATTTGTTGTTAACTCGTGACGGCGTGCTGCTGTGCGGCATCCGCGAACAGCCTAGTCCGCGGACCGGAGTGATCATCTCGACCGACTACGGCAAGAGTTGGAGTCGGCCGCGAATGATCGGATTCGCGGGTGGCGCATACCCGTCGTTGACCGAGTTGCCAGACGGCCGCATCTTCGCTGTTCATTATCAAGAGGCGCTAGGCGGCAACGTGCTGCAATCGGTGTTCGCAATTGATCGAAACGACCGCGACATCCGATTGGAGTCACTACGATAGTGCTTCATGCCGGATGACTTGCCGCGTGGTGATGCTTACTTCGAAATCACGGCTTTGCTTCGAGGGTCTAATGACAAATCGGGTCGGGGGCCGAATGGATAGTCCACCGGTTTATAGGCGATGGCAAGTTCCGGTGTTTCGCGTTTCTGGTGGCCGCCCACCCGCGAGGTCAGCAGCCGGTCGAGCAATCCGCTCACAAGATAAGTTCGTTCCACTGGGTAGGACGGCCGCCCCGTGTGGATCATTCGTTCGATCGCCTTCAGTAGATATGAAAAGTGAGGGAATCGCGGTTCATCGCGAAGTTCGCCGTTGAACGCCGTGGGTAATTTTTCGCCTTTGACGTGGACACCCACTGACATCCCTCTCGCAACTCCGTTCAGCATGAAGGCGGCACCACGCAGGCCGTCGCGATATTGAAATTGATACAGTGCAACGCGGTCGCCGGTGAGTTGTCGTAAGCGGTCGCGGTTGCCGTGAGGAGTCACGTCGAGTACAGCGTTGAACAGTGCTTCGGAAACAAATCCCTCGTCGATGACGTTCCAAATCTCTTTCCCTTGAATGCAGCGTACCCATTCAATTCCGGTTTCACCGCCGCTTCGTCGTTCGGCGATTGCTTGCAGCAAGGCGAGAGTATGAAATCCGTACGAATCGAGTCCGCCGTATCCAATGCCGACAATCTCTTTGAAGTCCGCGCCGAGCGGGACGGTCTGGTCCGGCTTGCGAAATGTGACCGGCAGCGACGATCCAGCCATGAACGGAATGCCGAGTTGCTTGGCGCGGCGATACATTTTTTGCGCGTCGCTCCAGGCCGGTCCCAAATGCTTGTCGCTGAAGACCGGAACGACGCGCCCGGTCGATTCGAAGGCCTTGGCGATTTCATTCAAGAATCGAAACCGCGGATACAATCGCTGGCCGAGATCGCTGCTTGGGTAGTTGCCATGTTCGACAACGCTGATCACACCGTCGACGGCGGTCTTGTTCCTTCCCAGCGTCACCGCGTCGGCGATGTTGTCGAAAATCGGGAAGCCGTGTTTCTTCGCAAGTTCGCGAGCCAGATCCTTTTTTGGAAATTGGTCGACGTACAGGCTGGCCAGTTTCAAGGCGGGCCCAGGGCCGCCGTCGTGATTCCAGCCATTGAGAATGCGGCCGATAATCATGTCGGCATGAGAATTGTGGTAGTAGGCGGAGACAACCCCGGCCACCAACTTTGGCTGGAGCGGATCCTCGTTTCCGAAGGACAAGCGATGTCCGCTCAACGCGGCCGCGGTCGCCGCCGAGACTTGTTGGATCATGGTCCTGCGGCTGATCTGATGCATCATCTCACAACTCCGATTTACTTGTTACCGCGCTATTCGATACCGCGCTATTCGATAACGCAGTCTAGTTGCATCTTAAAACAGAAGCGGTCAAGACTGAAGCTAGTTGGCGACTAAATTCTGTTGAGCAGGCTTGGCCGGAGCCGAGCAACGTGTGCTGCTCCTTCTTTTCTCGCGTCATGGGCAATGACGGGAGACCGGCGGACACCACGTTCTCAATCGCCTGCCGAATCGGTACCATGCATCCCGCGGGACTGAAAGTTGTCTCTTGTGAGTGATGGTCGTAGATATTGCCTCGTGGAGAATCATAGCCATGGCCGAATGTGATCGGTTAGAGAAGTACACCGCGGCACTGGAGTTCGCCGAGCGACAAGTCGCCGCGCTGGCGGAAAAGCATCCTGACTTTTTCCCCATCTATACGGTCGACGGCCGCTGGCAGCATGCAGGGGAATTATGGACCGATTGGACGGGTGGATTCTTGGCCGGCATGATGTGGCAGTTCCACCTGCGAACCGGCGACGCACAGTGGCGCGGGAGGGCCGAGCACTATTCGAAACTGCTTGAACATCGTCAGCACGATCGCAATGTCCACGACTTGGGCTTCATTTTTCTCAGCACGTATTTGCCTTGGTACGAGTTGACCGGGGACGAGCAATTGCATGATGTGCTGATCCAAGCTGGCAAGACGTTGGCCATGCGGTTTCAAGATCGCGGGCAATATCTGCGCAGCTTCGTCGCTCCTGAATCGTTGTTCATCGACATCATGATGAACGTGCCCATCATTTTCTACGCGGCCAAGGAAGCGGGCGACGACGATCTGCTGCGAATCGCCGAAACGCATTGCCTGACAACTCGCGATCGAATTGTGCGGGCTGACGGATCGACGGCTCATGAAGGCATCTTCGATACCGAGACCGGCGAGTTTCTACGGGAATCGACCCATCAAGGCTTGAGCGCGGAGAGCGCCTGGGCCCGCGGGCTGGCTTGGTCGTTGTATGGCTACAGCAAGTGCTATGGGCTGACCGGCAATGATGCGTTTCTGAAAGTTGCCGAAAGGAACGCCGACTATTGGCTAACCCACTTGCCGGAAGACAAAGTGCCGTTTTGGGATTTCGACGCCGACCTCTCCGCGCCGCCGCCGCAAGGGGCTCAAAAGGAGAGTTCGGCGGGAGCGATTGCCGCCAGCGGTTTGCTCGATCTGGCGGGTCAAACCAAATCGCCGTCGCGGGCGAGCGCTTACCGGACGGCCGCCCTGGCCATGCTGGACGCCTTGGTGGAGCCTGAGTATCTGGCAAGTGAAACGCCGGGCTGGGAGGGGATTCTCAAACACGGCGTTTATCACACCACGAAGAATCTGGGCGTCGATGAATCGGTGATGTGGGGCGAGTTTTTCTTTGTCGAAGCGCTCACCAAAGTCGTGCAGGGTGGAGCGAGGGCCTAAACCGAAGCGACGGAGCACCGATGAGTTTTACTCTTTGCTTGAATACGAGCACGATCAAGCCGCAACCGATGTTGGACAAGATTCGGCTGGCGGCCGAGGCCGGATTCACAGGCATCGAACCGTGGATCAACGACGTGTATGAATACGTTGGCCAGGGCGGCGAAGTGCGCGACATTGAAAAGGCGATCGCCGATCACGGCCTGATCGTGCCTTGTACCATCGCGCTGCGGCAATGGGGCGAGGCCAGCGACGACGAGTATCCGATTATCTTGGATGAGTGCAAACGCCGCATGGAGATGGCGACGCGCCTCGGTGCGCCGTTCATCGTGGCAACACCGCCGCGCGAGCCTTGCGACCCGGGGCAAATCACTCGGCGATACAAAGATCTGCTAGACCTGGGCCGTCAGATCGGCATCCGGCCCACGTTTGAATACATCAGCTTTTTCCGCTCCGTGAATCAACTGCGTCAGGCGTGGCAAATAGTCCAAGACGTGGATGATGATGACGCAACGTTGATTGTGGATGCTTTTCATACTTGGAACAGTGGCGGGACGTTGGACGATTTGTTGCAGATTCCGGCGGAGCGAATTAGTCATTATCACATCGACGATGCGGATCCGGATATTCCCGCCGGGAAACAGACCGACCCGGATCGCGTCATGCTGGGCGACGGTCCCATCGATCTGGCGGCCGAATTGCAAGCACTACGAAAGATCGGCTATCAAGGGACGATCAGTCTCGAGCTTTTCAACCGCGAGTTGTGGGAACAAGATCCCCGCGAAGTGTTGTCGATGGGGATCGAGCGATTGAAGCAGTTGGTTGAGCAAAGCGCGTAGTGGTTTGTCGCGGTTCGCTCGGCGAACCAAACGTATTGATCGCGGAGCGTTCAACGACAATCCAGTTCAGCACGGCCGCGGCGCACACGACGGCCAGCATCACGGCACCGGCCAGCATCTTGCCGAGCGTGCCGAGTATCCTTCCCCAAAACGCGGCTTTGCCAATCTCCACGCTTTCGTCCAGCGACCGCCCTTTCCATTGCTCGCCCAGCACCGCGCCCAGTAGCGCGCCAAAGCCGGCAAAGAGTAACGCCGTGATTAGCGAACCGATGATGGGTATGGGAACGAGACTGCCAACGAAGATCCCGACAATGCCGCCGATCATCGAGCCAATGACGGCCAGCGCCGCGCCGCGTTTGCTGCCGCCCGCTTTGGTTGCCCCCATGGCTCCGGCCAAAAACTCAACGACTTCGCCAAGGATCGCCAGCACGCCGAGGATGACCAAAACGACCCAACCATAAGTCAGCCAATCCGCCGGTACAAAATACCAGTACACGATGGCCACGACCAACATGACCCAGTTGCCGGGCAGTCCGAATACGTTCAAGAGCCAACAGCCAAGCAGGACAGCCATTAACACAATGACAAGGGTGATCGCCGCGGCAACTTCCATGTTAGTCTCGTCGATGAATTAGCGCGGCGCGCGTGCTTGTTTGGAAGAAATTCGAAATCCGAATATCGAAATCCGAAACAAATTCAAAATCTGAATACCAAATGTTCAAAACACGGAATCCCTTGTCATTTGCTTTTCGTAATTGGTTCGAGGCTCTTCCTCGTTAGGATCCGAAGTCGATGAATTGTGACGGGACATGATTCGTGAGCCAAACGCGATTCGGCGTCACGAAGAACGCGTGGCCCGCAGCGGCCATCTCCAACGCGCGGACCTCAAGGATAATCGGCTTCCCGCGACGGCTGCCAACTTTTTGTGCGGTCTCCTTGGTTTCCGAAAGATGGACATCGTGGCGACTGCCCTTTTTCAAGCCTTCGCTACGAATGCTCTCCAAGAAGGCGGCGACCGTGCCGTGATACAACACCTCCGGAGGTTCGGCCGCTTCATAACCTAGGTCCACCGAAATCGAATGGCCTTGGCTGGCTCGGATCAAGGTTTGATCGTCGCTGAAGACAAACCGTTTTTTGTCGTTGGTCGCGACCACATGCAGGAGCGTCTCGCGTGAGATCGATTTGCCGTGCCGCCCTAGCGCGGCCAGCAACACTTCGACCTCGACCCAGCCTGATTCGTCCAGCACGACGCCAAATTCATCCGGGCGATGGCGCAGCACATAGCTGAGCAGCTTGCTAATTCGCCTTGTATCAAGAGCGTTTGTCACTTTTTCAATTCGTCGCTGGTTACGATTGTCACACCTGCCGCACGCATTTCTTCTATTGCATGGGACACGTCGCCGGGTTGCAAGTTCACTCCGCGGCATCCATCTTCGATCAAAAAGGTTTCAAATCCTAGTTGCAGTGCGTCGAGAGCCGTGAACTTCACGCAGTAGTCCGTCGCCAGGCCCATCACATAAACCTCATTCGTATTTTGCTGCCGCAGAAAATCACTTAGCCCCGTGGCTTGGCGATGTCCGTTGTCGAAAAATCCACTGTAGCTGTCTATCTCCGGATCGGTTCCCTTGGTGAAGATTTTGGAAATCCGGCCCGTATCCAGTTGCGCGGAAAGCTCGGCACCCGGCGTGTTTTCGACACAGTGAACGGGCCACGGAATTTGGTCGAGTCCGCCTAGCTGAACTGTATCGCCAATTCTCGCGCCTGGATGATTCGAGGCAAAACTGCCGTGATTCGCGGGATGCCAATCGCGGGTCGCCACGATCAAATCGAATTGCCGCGCGACGCGATTGGCCACCGGCACAACTTGATCACCATGAGGAACCGCGAGCGCGCCGCCGGGCAAAAAGTCGTTTTGAATATCTACAAGGATGAGTGCTCTTGAAGTGGCCAACGCTGTTGTTGTCTCCTCTTTCTCTTCTTATGGGTAATTCTAGGATTCTTCGTGAATCTTGGCGAAATGTCTTTGGATTTTCGAGCTACCGGCCACGATCTGGCGGCTTGCCAAACTAGCGATCGTTCACGCCGGTTAGCACCCCACAGTGGATCAGCGTGGGAACCACTTCGCCCGCCGTAAGACCGGCCCGGGATAGCCACGATCGGTACTCGGCTCCACTGTAAGCGCGTCCTTCGGTCACGGTAAAAAGTGCCGCCGAATATAATGCAATCGGCAGCGGTCCGTCGAGTTCGTCGTTCAGAAACACGTCGTGAATGAGCAAACGGCCCGCCGGTGGCAACACGCCTGCACAACGCGAAACCAAATCTTGACACTGTGGCACATCCCAGTCGTGCAAGATGTTCGACAGCAACACGGCTTCGCAGCCCGACGGCAAGGGATCGCTGAACATATCGCCTGCGACGCATTCGAGCCGCTCGGAGACGCCATGCTCGCGCGCCATTTCGGTGGTGATTTTCAACACTTCGGGACGATCGAAAACGACCGCCGACAGATGCGGATTCTTTTGCAATAGCGCGATGCTGTAGATCCCGGTTCCGCCGCCAATGTCGAGAATCCGACGGACTCCCTCCATGGATACACGTTGCGCGAGAACGGGCGCGACGTTCTTGGCCCGTCCCGCCAACGCCATCGTAAAGTGCCGCGCCAGATCTTCTTGTTCCATGGCCGATCGCAGTCCGTCTCGGTAGATGAACGCCGCGCCGGTCTGCTCGTCGGCCCCCGCCGGCCGATTCGATCGCAGCCGCTCGACCATTTCCAGCACACCGGGACTTTGGGCCGCCAAACCAACATAGTTGCCCACATCAAATCGTGTTCCGGGTACTAGATGGTCGCGGGCCAGCGGTGTGAGTTGCAGCTTTCCCGCGTCGCCGGCCTGCAGCAGTTGAAATGCCCGCAAGGCGGTGACCAAAACGGTGGCCGGTCGCGTCTGAAGTCCCAAGTCGGTTCGCAACTCTTCCAATGTTCGCGGCCGCTCGGCGAGCAGGCTGAACAGATTGAAATGGCAAACGGCGGCGGCCAGCAATTCGCTCCCATAGCTGCCGCGAAAAAGCTCGAAGATCGAGGTCGGGTCGTTGGGTGGCGGATCGATGGCGGATTCACTCATCATGTGGCAGTGGGGTCTTTTCAATGACCAGAGGTGTCACGGCGAAACCATGCGGTATTTCCCGTGTCCTAATAGTCTGATAATCGCGGCAGTGATTATTTGTTGCTGTCCAGACTGTCGATGGACTTACCAAAATTGTCGTAGTAAAAAAAGCAACCGTCTGTCGGGCAGAATCGCAGGCCAAATAACCACAGGTGATACGATGGCCCTTTGGAAATCCACACGGATTCATTACTGACGGGTTTAACGTCAAACCGGATGACAAATGGTGCTGGACATGTTGGATTGAATTTTTTCCTAGCGCCCTTCATTCCCCAACTCTTCGTGATTTCCCAGCACCCAAAGTAAACGCATGCCAGCGTCACGAACAAAATGAACTTCCGCAGGCTGAACTGCCACCAGCGTTTTCTTTTGGGTTGGCTCATTATTAATCGTCCGGCACATCAGGCGAGCGGCGTTGAGGGAGTTGGGTTCCCAATCGTGCTTTCGGGACTGATTTCATCCACATCTACAATTGTAGCTGGAAACTCCCAACTTTCGGGCGATTCGTATACGTAGAAATGCTCGCTACGAATCGGTTCCGAAAGCACGCAACTGTTTAATACAATCTTGCACTTCGAGGACGCTGGGGCGGGAGTTTTCCTGGCGAGCGGATGGGACATTTTGATAAGCTGAGTTATTGATAAGCTAAGTTGTGTTGCGACAGAAATTTCCCAGATCCTTTACTGGGCTGAACCGCCATGAGTATTCTCGATCGACCCCCAGTTAGTGGGCGGTATCTTTTCCCTCAGCCACGGCGGGTACGAAATCCGTTTTGGGTCGCGGTGGACGGCGCGGATCTGGCTTGCCATCAAAGGATCGTTGATGCCGAGGCATTTACGGTAGTCCATTTTCATGGAAATGGCGAGGTCGTCGCCGATTATGTACCCGACGTCGCCGACCAGTTCGAGGAGTTGGGCCTGAATTCGCTGTTCGTCGAGTATCGCGAATATGGCGAGTCGACCGGCGAGGCCCAATTGGTTTCGATGCTGGGAGACGGCGAGGCGGCCGTCGAAGCGGCGGGCATTCCATTTCCTAAGGCCGTTGCCTTTGGCCGTTCGATTGGGTCGTTGTACGCCATCGAGCTTGCCAATCGACACCATGATCTCGCGGGTTTGATCATCGAGAGCGGAATCGCCAATCCGGCGGAACGATTCCTGGCTTATGCTGATTTGGCCGCCGAGGGCATCCGCGAACACGAGGTTCAGGCCGAGGTGAAACAGTACTTCGATCACAAACAGAAAATGTCGGATTACCCAGGGCCGTTGCTCACCCTTCACACGGAACACGACGGCCTCGTCGACATCAGCCATGCCGAGCGCCTTCACCAATGGGCGGCGACTTCTCGCAAACGCCTGCTGCGGTTTCCGCACGGCGATCACAACTCGATTTGTGCGGTCAATCAGGCGGAGTACTTCCAGGCGGTGGCTGGATTTGTTGAACAGTTAGGCGGCCAATGACGTATTTGCAGCAGCTTGTGAAGGCTGGCCCGGTTTTGACCCCTTTGATTGGGTTGCCAAACTTGACGGTTTCACAAGGCCGCCGCAGAATAGGTTGATACAGTTTCTACACCTTGTTCTGGGAACGGCAAGACTGCCGAAGGAGCCGTGATGCGATGTCTCAACAACCACGCCACCCGCGTCGCACTATCATGATTGGTCCCACTTGGTCGATAGTTGCTGATCGATATTTGGCCACCATCGCGCTCGTCGGAGTGCTGACGTTGGGCATGGCCGGCGGATGCAATCTTCGCTCGGGGGACAAATCGAGTGGAGCGCCAGAATCGGACGAGCCGGAGTTGGCACTCTCTACTGAGCAAGCCAAGTATCTGCAGGACGTCGAACATCTGGGCGGCTTCGTCCTCGGCGACCTCGCCTTTCCGAAGGTTGCTCAGGCGCTGAAAGATAAGAACCGCGAAGAACTGACGGCATTCTTCGCCGAAGATTTTTCCGGCAGCCTGTTCGATAACGACGGGGGCACTCCGGCGACCTATCCCTTCGCCACGCTACGGACGTGGAGCGATGGACATGACGCGCCCCTTGAGTGCGACCGCGAGAGCTTTGTTGCTCAGTTGCTGGCGCTGCGAGATGAGCTGGCGGAATTGGAGTCGGCCAAATTCAAGGTCATGCTGATGAGTCCCGAAACGCGGGGCGATCTTGAAGGTTCATGGCGGGGGTCTTTCAAATTCATCCTGGCCGGCAAGACCGCGGACGGTTCGGTTGCCCAACACGTTATCAAGTTCCACTGCCGCATCGCGAAGATCACGGACGAAACGCCCGACCAACGCAACTGGTTCTTGGAGTGCAAGCCGTACAAGGCCAAGTACTCCGCGAGCCAAGAGCCCTTGATGGTCGACATGACCGCCGAAACCGGCATCGATGCCGACCACCTGACCGACAATTGGAAGACCGTCGCGGCCGGCAAGAAGGAACTGCCCTTCATGACCGGCGGGCTCTACATGGCCGACTACAACCAAGACGGCAGAATGGACGTGTTGCTGACCGACATCAACGGCCCGCGCCTTTATCGGGGTGAAGCCGAGGGACGCTTTGTCGATGTAACCGAGGAGGCCGGACTGCCCGCGAATGTGTTGGACGTGCTGGTCGCCGCGTTCGCCGATCTGGACAACGACGGCTTTGAGGACTTGATTCTCGGTTCCTATGTGTTCCGAAACGACAAGGGAGAGCGATTCGAGCAGCTTGCGCCGGAGATTGAAACCAATCTTCAACTAGAGAGTGCCTCCGGATACGCCGTCGCTGATTACGACCGTGACGGCCTGCTGGATTTGATGGCCGTGGGGATCGGCGAATCCGAGGGAAAGGTAAAGTGGATCGGCGAGAACAGCGTCGATCGCAATCGGTTGTGGCGTAATCTGGGTGACTGGCAATTCGAAGACGTAACCGAGAAGAGTGGTACGCGGGGCCTGGGACATTCCGCCTTCGCCGGCATCTGGTTCGACGCCAATGGGGATGACTGGCCCGATCTGATGACGTCCTGCGAGTTCGGCATGAACGACTACTTGCTCAATCAGGGCGACGGCACGTTCAAATCCGGTGAACTGCCCGACATCTACGGCGGCTTTTCGATGGGCATTACCGTGGCGGATATCGACAACGATGGTTTTGGTGATCCTTATGTTGCCAACATGTATTCGAAGGCGGGCGAACGGGTCGTGGGTAACCTCGATCCAAAACTCTATCCGCCCGAAGTTGACGCGCAGTTGCGCGACTTTGTGTCTGGCAACGAATTGTATCGAAACTTGGGAGACGGACGATTCGAGCGGATTGGCAAAGCGGCGGGCGTCTCGGATGTCGGCTGGGCCTATGGGACCGGTTACATGGATCTCAATTGCGATGGACTGGTCGATATGTACGCGCCAGTCGGCTATCAGAGTGTGTCGACGGACAAGCCCGATGGCTGACGTTGCGTCTGGTTGGCTGTCGTGTCACAGCCGTTTGATCAACAGTGCAAAGTGCCCGCGCTACGCGACATCGATGAAGAGTCGGGCGAATTCTGGATCTCGAACCCGTGGGAGTTCATGAACAGCGGCGAGAACTTGAGCGCCTATGAACGCAACGGCATCTTTCTCAATTCCGGTTCGCGGACGTTTCACGACATTTCTTACATCAGTGGTGCCGACAGCACGGGCGACGGGCGGACGGTGGTCGGTTGGGATGTGACCGGCGACGGAATGCCCGAGCTGTTCGTTCGGCAAACTGGAGGCGGAGCGCTGCTTGTTTTTCGGAATAAGTTCCCGCAAGCCAATTGGCTGCAAATTTCGCTGCGCGGCGAGAAAAGCAATCGGTTTGGTATCGGCGCAAAGCTAATTTGTGAAACGGACGGTCGCCGCATCACGCGCGAGCTTTATCCGATCATCAACTTCCTGGGACAGTCGCCGGCCTGTGTCCATTTGGGGCTGGGGGAAGCGGAAACCGTGGACCGGTTGACGATCCGCTGGCCCTCCGGAACCGAACAAGAATTGACAGAGCTACCGGGAAATCGACACTACCTAGTCAAGGAAGGTGAAGCCACGCCCCTTGAGGTGATTCCCGGTGAAGCGATTCGCAACTGAGGGCAATGTTCAGTTCGTCCAATGTTGAATCGACTTGGAATTCGCAATTCATCCGTCGCGATACGCTTGGTAAGCGATCTACTACTTAATCTGAATCGCTGTCCTTCCCTCGTGCCAATCGTAGGGGACGACTTTGTGTTCCGGCTTGTGATGCTCGCCCGCGTGGATGGCTTTGAGCAGCAGTTGCATCGCTTGTCGTCCCAAGTCATACCAGTCGAGTTGCATACATGTCAGGCCTGCCACGTCGCCGCCACCGCCCCCCACGACGCTTAGATCTTCAGGCACGCGCAGTCCGCGCTCGAAAGCGGCGTCGATGACAAAGTTCGCCAGTGGGTTGCTGAAGCAGATGACGGCCGTCGGTGGTGGCGAGGATTCGAGAATCGCATCAACGACCTCGTTCGCTCCAAGGCGGTTGATCCGCACGAACATCTCCCACGCCCGGCGGCAGCGCAGCCCCGCTTCCCGCATTCCTTCGCGATAGCCGCGCAGATGCCAGGGGTTCAAGTCCTGTTGGTGCCACTGCGCGAGGGCGATCCGACGATGGCCCAAGGCGGCCAGGTGCCGCACGGCCAGTTTCGCGCGGCCGAACGAATCGGGCCGAATCGAGCTGATCTTCGGTAGGTGCAGATCGTGGTCCAACAACACGGCCGGCATGTTCAACCCGCCCAGCCGCCGCAGCAACTTGTCTTCGCCGATTGAGGCAAAGATCACTCCTCGCAAGCGGGCTTGGTTGCACAGTTCCTCGAACGATTTTCGCAAGTGAACGATGCGGGCGCTACGCGCGATGATCTGAAAGCCCGCCTGGCCCGCCTCGACCAGCGCCCCGTCGAACATGTTGCTGCTCGTGGGGCGGGTGATGAGCTCAGACTCCCCTTGCTCGGTACTGTAGTCGGCTTGCAGGTAGCCGATGATGGTCGATGTCGGCACGAGATTCGTGGGCACATTCGGCGGATTGACGAACGTGCCTCGCCGGCGATGCTTGACCAGCAGGCCGTCGCGCTGCATCGATTCCATGGCCAGCCGCACGGTCTCGCGGCTCACGCCCAGTTGATCGGCCAGTTCGACGGTGGTCGGCAACCGATCGCCGGGGAACACGCCATCGGCCACCGCGCGGCGCAGCGTCTGTTCGACCTGCGCGATCAACGTTAGCGGCCGGTCGATACGATCCAATCCGGCCGGACCCGCCACGGACGGACGGGTTGGACTTGGGCGTACTCGCGCGGACTTTTTTCGTTTCTTTGCCATTTGCCAAATCTGGCTCATCCAAAGACACAAAGACAACCACTTTGCAATAGTGTAATGTCGTTCGGAAGCCCTCGGAACCGTGCTATCATGGTGGCTGGCAATTTCGTGGCAAACATGCCCCATCCCCAGCGACCCTCCTACCCTTATTTGTCAGTCGAAATGCAATGAGCCCACCGCGAAGATCCTTCCTCACGTTCCTAGTCGCAGTGTGCCTTTCGCCGCTAGTTACCCACGGCGAGGAAGGCTTGCGCGACATGGTTGATCGGCAAGTCGACGCTGCGTGGAAGGCGAACAAGATCAAGCCGGCCGACGCGTCGACGGATGCGGAGTTTTTACGTCGGGTCTATCTCGATCTGCTGGGCGCGATACCTACGCACCAGGAAGCAGCCAGCTTCCTGGACGACGCGGGAGCAGACAAACGCACGAAGCTCATCGACCGATTGCTCGACGATCCGCGTTTCGCCCAGCACCAAGCCGAAGTGTGGGATCAGGTGCTGTTCGGCCGCAACCCGCCCGGCTTTGGGACGGACAAGCGGTCCGGCTTTCAAACCTGGTTGGCGGACCAGTTCGCCAACAACACGCCCTACGACCAGTGGGCCAAGGCGATCTTGCTGGCCGAAGGGAACACCGTCGAACAAGGCGCGCCGATGTTCTTCGTGCAATACAAAAGCCGGCCCGAAGACGCGACCGAAGCGGTCACGCAGAAATTCCTGGGCGTGCAACTGCAATGCGCCCGCTGTCACGACCATCCGTTTGAATCGTGGACCCAGTTGGACTTTTACGGCATGGCCGCGTTCTTTGCTCGATTGCAGGTCGTCGAGGTTGGCAAGAAGGAAAAACTGGCGATGTACGCCATCGGCGAAAAGAACAAAGGCGATGTGTTGTTCACCGGTCCAGTTACCGAGCAGGAAGTCGGCAAGAAGGGCGAGCCGGTGAAGCCCAAGTTTCTGCACGGCGATCCGCTGGCCGAACCCGAGTTGCCGGCGGACTTCAAGGAAGTCCGTAACTTCCCCAGCGGCAAGGTCCCGCCCAAGCCGGGATTCTCTCGCAAGGACCAACTGGCTGACTGGATCACCCGTCCCGACAATCCGTACTTTGCCCGCGCGGTGGCGAATCGCGTTTGGGCGCAGTTCATGGGCCGGGGACTGATTCATCCGGTGGACAACATGAGCAAGTCGAACACTCCCAGTCATCCCGAACTGCTCGACGCGCTGGCCGCCGCGATGGTGGAACAAAAGTTCAGCTTGAAGTGGTACATTCGCGAGCTAGTCAACTCGCGCACTTATCAACTTGCGGGCACGGGCCAGGTGGCGGACCCGATGCCGCGTTGGTTTGAACGGGCGCGCACGCGGCCGCTCTCGGCGGAAGAATTGCTGGACGCCTGGAAGGTCGCGGTTGGTTACGATGGAATCGAAAAGGCATCGGGAAAGAAGCCGCGGAGCGACCGTTACACGCCGTTGGGATCCGGTTATTTGATGCGGTTCTTCGGTTCACCCAGCAACGGCGTGGGCGATTTTCAAGGCGGACTTCACGAGCATCTTTATTTGAACAATGGCGGCATCGGCAAACTGTTGACGTCGGCTAAAGGCGGCTTATACGATTCGTTGTTGAATTCGGAAGACCCCTGGGAAGAAAGGGTCGATCGGCTTTATCTGTCAATGTTGAGTCGGCGGCCGAAGCCGGAAGAACGGGAGCGGTTTGTGGCTTTCCTCACCGCCGACAATGATCCACGCACGCGCCTAGGCGAGGCAATTTGGGTCTTAATGACATGTAGCGAATTTCGATTCAACCACTAGGTTCTCCCCCTTGCCAAGGGGGAGTTAGAGGGGGTCGAAAGACGAGAGCAACAATATGAAAAAGCAAATCATGAACCATCAATGTCCCCGCTTTGAACATCTTTCTCGACGAGCTTTGTTGAAAGGCACGGTCGCCACTGCCGCGGGTGGAGCGGTCATGAACTGGGGCAGTCTGTTCCACTCGCAGGTGGCGGCCGACGAAGTCAAGAAGCAACAAAAGCGCTGCATCCTGTTGTGGATGAACGGCGGGGCCAGTCAGTTTGAGACGTTTGACATGAAACCGGGGCGGCCCACCGGCGGCCTGTTCCGACCGATCGCGACCAACTTGCCGGGGGCGCAAGTCTGTGAACTGATGCCGAAAATCTCGCAGAACATGGACAAGCTGGCCGTGATCCGCTCGATGCGCACATCGCAAATCGATCACCCGGGCGGCATCCACTTGATGCACACCGGTTATTCGACCGCCGCCAATATTCGCTTTCCCGAAGTTGGCGCGGTCGTTGCCAAGTACTTGGGCCGTGAAGGTTCCGACCTGCCCAACTTCATCAAGATCTTTTCACATGGAAATAGCGGTGCGGGGTTCTTGGGACCCAAGTACCAACCGTTCTCGCTCAGCCCCGATGGCAAGCTGCCGACCTTTTCGTCCTCGAACATGAAGCCGGAACTGGAATCGCGCCGCAACGAGTTGCGCAATTTTGTCGAAGATGTGTACGCCCGTGATTATCAAGCGGAAACGACACGTATGCACCGCGAAGCTTACGAAGCGGCTCGGCGGCTGCAAAATGTTCGCGCCGTTTTCAATATCGACGACGAATGGGGCAAGCATAGCGATTTGTATGGCGACACCGCGTTTGGACGCCGCTGTATGATGGCTCGCAAGCTGGTCGAGCAGGGCGTGCCGTTCGTCGAAGTCGGTCAGAGCAGTTACGATTCGCATGCTGATAATTTTTCAGCTCATCGCGGCCTGGTGCCGCCCATGGAGCACGCCTGGGTTGGCCTGATGACCGACCTCGAGCAGCGAGGCCTTTTGGAACATACCTTGATCGTTTGGATGGGCGAGATCGGCCGCACGCCTCGGATCAACAACCGTAGCGGCCGCGACCATTATGTCCGTTCGTGGAGTACGGCGCTGGCCGGCTGCGGCGTGAAAGGCGGATTGGTCTACGGCGAGTCGGACGAAGATGGCGTGGATGTCAAGGATAATCCCGTGACCGAGGGCGACTTCTTCGCCACGATTTATCAGGCGTTGGGAATGGACCCGGAAACGGAACACTTCACGGGTGTGCGACCCATTCCTATCGCTCCGTTTGGTTCCAATGTCGTGCAGGATGTTTTGGTCTGAGTTCTCCCCCTTGCCAAGGGGGAGCTAGGGGTGGTCGTCCGCCACATCGCGAACAGCTCCAAGTGAATATCGAATATCGAACACGGAATGATGAATGCTGAAGGACAAAGAAAGAAGAACCTCCCCTAACCCCTCCTTGCAATGGAGAGGGAACTCACAAGCTCATGCAAATCAACAAACCAACTCACCGCTGGCAATTGTCCTTCGAAGGCGACTGGCCCACCTCGATTGCTTTCCTCGGCAACAATCGCCAGTTGGCCGCCGGTAACCGTGCCGGACAAATCTACATCTGGCAGCTTCCTGAATCACCCCCGGAAGTCGACAAGAACGCCAAGGATCCACCACCGCCCGATTTCGCGCCGGTCCGTCGGCTCGACGGTCACACCAACGGCATCTCCCATCTGCGAGCAACCGCCGACGGCCAAACGCTGATCTCTGCCAGCCTCGATCGCACGATTCGTTTGTGGGACACCACGGCCCCAGCCACCGGCAGCGCCGAAGTCGTGCTCGACGCAAAAGCCCGCGAGCGAAATGCTCGTGGCAAATCGAAGGAAGGAAAGGAAAAGCTGCTCGCCGCGCCTGGTGCTTCCGTGGAAACCGTCGAGGCCGCACAGATCCTGGAAGGCCATCGCGATTGGGTCAGCAGCCTAGCGCTCAGCCGCGACGAAAGTCGGCTCATCAGCGGCGATGTAACCTCGTTGGTGATTGCTTGGGACCTGAAAGGCCGCAAGGAAATCGCGCGCTGGAGCGGACATCCGTGGAACTGGGTCGTGGCAGCCGCGTTGTCGCCCGACGGTGAATCCGCCCTGGTTTCGGAGTTTCGTTACAAACGAGACGACTTCGACATTCCCGCCGCGGCGCTCAAGCTGTGGAACGTCGCCGATGGCACGCAGAAGCTGGATCTCCTTAAGATTCATCTTCCAAAACTCGATGCCAAAGCAAACTCGTACGGCTCGGCGCAAGCCTGGCGAAAGTTCGTCAAGCGTGGTCTGATCGCGGCCGATTTTTCGCCCGATGGCAAACTGGTGGCGGTTGGCCAGGGCGGCGAAACCGATACCGGCAAAGTGCATCTATTCGATACTGACTCGGGCAAACTGGTGCGCACCATTTCGGGCCACCGCTACGGTGCCTGCGACGTGAAGTTTTCCGCCGACGGCAAATATGTGTTGTCCAGCGGTCGCGACACGTCGGTCCGCATTTGCCAAGTGGAAGACGGCAAGGAAATCGCCGCGCTCGGCAAAAGCCGCGGCGGACAATTCAAGGACTGGCTACACGGCATTGCCGTTTCTCCCGATCAGAAGACCGTGGCGGCGGCCGACATCGCGGGACTGGTCCACGTATGGCAGTTGGCCTAGCCGGAGGATGCAACATGAAAGGGCAAAAACGGCTAAGTTTCATCTGCCGATTGATGATCGCCTTCGCCCTGTCCGCGAATTCTGTTCTTGCCGGCCAGACCGCGACTTCATCCGCTCAGGTGGCTGCCAAGATCGATGGTTTTTTGGAGAGCCACTGGAGCGCCAACCAAGTTCAACCTGCCCAAGCAGCCGATGACGCGACGTTTTTGCGGCGCGCGACTTTGGATCTGACCGGGCGTATTCCCACGGCCGCCGAACTTGACCGGCTGCTAGCCGCCTCGGACGTAAAACGAGAGAAGATTGTTCAGCGACTGATGGATGGCCCTGAGTTTCCGTTGCACTTTGGCAATGTACTCGACCAGATGATTCAATCTCGGCATGCGGGAAACGCCGATTTCGTCGACTACATGCGGCGCGGCATTCGAGACGGCAAACCGTGGGATTTGGTGTTCCGAGAACTGATGTTGGGTCCGTGGGATACCGAGGCAACGAAACCGGCGAACCGGTTCTTGGACAAGCGGGCCAAAACCACGGACGTGCTGGCGGTCGACGCGGCGCGATTTTTCTTCGGCGTCGATATTTCCTGTGCAAAATGTCACGACCATCCCCTGGTCGACGATTGGCGGCAGGAGCATTTCTACGGCATGGCCGCCTTCTTCAATCGCACGACCGGCGGCAAAGGCAAGGTCGGCGAAAAAAACGAAGGCGAGGTCACCTTTGTCGGCGCGGACGGAAAAGAAAAGACCGCCCAGATGATGTTCCTGTCGGGCGACGTGGTCGACCTTGCCGCGCTGGATCAAGAAGGAGCGAAGAAAGTTCGAATCAGCCGCCGCGAGCAATTGGTCAAAGCGGCACTCGACGAAAAGACTTTCTTCAGCCGCGCGATGGTCAATCGAATGTGGGCCTACTTTTTCGGTCGCGGATTGGTCGAGCCGGTCGATCAAATGCACTCGGGCAACGAATCGGCGGTGCCCGGATTGCTGGAATGGCTGGCCGACGACTTTGCCGGCGGCGGCTACGACTTGCGACGGCTGGTCAAAGCCATCGTCGGCACGCGCGCCTATCAACTTAGCAGCCGCTGGGAACATGACGCACCAATCCCCGAGAATTCGTTGTTCGCGGTCGCCAGTTTGCGGCCACTTTCGCAGCGGCAGCTTGCCTTCTCGCTGGTCTTGGCCACGGGAAACGGAACACTGAGCGAACCCGGCAAGATTCAGTCGCGCGTCGAGCGATATTCCGGCGTCGCGGGCCTGCAAAGAATCGAGCAGTATTTGACGATCGAAGAGCGGGCCGCCGAACTGATCAATTCCCTGGACCCGCGCCGCGCCAATTTTCATAGTAGTGTCGCCGAGGCGTTGTTCATGTCGAATAACTCGGCGTCTCAAGCGCTGGTGGCCGCCCAGGGCGACAATCTGGCGGCACGACTTGGAAAGATTGAAGACACGGGCGAGCTAGTGACGCAGGCTGTACGGACCATTCTTAGCCGGTCGCCTAATGACGACGAATCGGCTCGTCTGACCGGCTGGTTCGGTCGCCAAGGTGATGACCGGCACACAACCTGCGATCAGATGATTTGGGCGTTGATTACGTCGGCGGAGTTTAGGTTTAATCATTGATCTTCTCCCCATTACCAAGGGGGAGTTAGAGGAGGCTTCTTTCATACTTTCAAACAAGATGAACATCTCGCGAAAGAAAAAAAGAAGAACCCCCTGTGGCCCCCCTTAGTAAGGGGTCGGAACGCCGCAAGGCCATTCAATCGCGTTCCACAGTCCACGCATCCGGACCGCCGACGCTGTGTTGCTATCCAAGCAGACCGCGCTTCCGCAGCGAACTCTTCAAATGATTGAGCGTCGGGTGCTTTTCTTCGCCAGATGCGCCGCGTGACGGCGAGTGATTTTGTCTCCCTCCTTACCGCCGACGGCCTCGCGTAGATCGTAGAGGATCTCCGCGGCCACCTTGTAGTTGTGCACTCCTCTGGCATCGACAAGCTGCTCCGCATCGCGAAGCCACTTATTTGGGTCCTTGACCATTTCCTTCATTCGCTTTGCGTGTTGGCGCTCGGCCTTGGTTGCCTCTCGCTTGGCCTGCGCCTGGGCCTTGCGAGCTTGCTTCGCGTGTTCGGCGGATCGCAGAGTCGCGGACTGCCGCAATAGTTGGGCGAGACTTCGTTGCTTGTCCGTCGTCGGCCAAATGTCCGCAGGCCGCGCATCACGAATTTCGCCGAGTACACCGGCTTTCACGTTCACCGTGTCGCCGATCAATAGCTGCAGCAGCAGGTCTTTCGCCCGCTGGTTGCTGAGTGCTTTGACCCACCGGGCAAACGTCTGATCCGTCGACACATCCGTCGGAGCAGCCTCGACGTCTTGCCCCGCCGCAACAAGCAAGAGCGGATCGAGTCCAAAGTACGACAAAACCGCACTGCCATGCGTCGCGATGCCTGAAATGCCATGCGGCACGGGCGGCTCCATCATCTCGGCGGGATCGTTGTAGTCATCATCCGCCGCACACAACCAAAGCAAGTAAAGGGCTCGCAAGTCGCCACTCATCAATCGTTCGCGAACCTGAATGGCTGCATCAAGATACTTCCGCGCTTCCCAAATCTCCTCCAAGTCACCAGCCTCGTGACATGGCCGCAGAGACAGAATCCCTCCGCGCCCCCCGGCCATCCCTTTTCCACTCAAGTTGCTCGCCATCAACGTACTTCGACCAGACATTCCTGGCGACCGGCATCCCGTGGGGCAAACGCAGCTTGATTTCGCGGTAACCAAAGTTTGTAAACTGCAAGTAAACGTCGTATCCCCGTCGGAGCAAGCCATCGACATCGCCGCGAAAGGAGCTGTAATGATACTCGACGGACAGCGACCATCGTGACACTTCAGCGCGCGTGGACTGTCGTCGCGCGAACTCTAACTGCTTGTCATTTAGCGGGCCGTCAACTGCCTGAAAAACCACGTATTGATATTTGCTCACGACTCATCCCGTAGTTCTGCCATTTCCTTGTCGCGGATAAACCAACTCGGTCGGCGATTTGTGTGTCGATCACTTCACCACACTGGCAATCCTTTCTTCATACGCCGAGTGGCCTGCGTCACGTCAAAATACGCGGGGTCAAACGGGCCGCTCCACTCCAGAAGTTCGTCGTGCTCGGCGCAATTTGGATTCGTGATCGCCTCCACGTAGTCCACGAAACCGTGGACGCCACCAACGTCTTCAGGGGGACAAGCTCGCTCGCCATCGATGCAGCGAGGGTATCTGATTCCCTGCTCGGATTCAGTTACTTGTTCCAGGACGACCTCATGCTGCCAACAGGCTCCGAAGTCGTATTCGTAGCCCATGCGTAGCTTCGCACCGTGCTCTGAGACCAAGTCGCTGACTCGTACGCCGCTGTATTCGACCGCGCCAAAGTCAGAGAAGTCACCCATAATGAATCGTGGATCGGTGTACCGGGTGTCCGCAATCTCAAACTGGTGCAGATGCGAATTCGTCCAGCCCATCGCCGTTTGAATCAGCTCGTGGAGTTTTTCAAGCGTCACGTCCTTCGTCTCAATCCGCCGCCAAATCGCCGGATCGGCATCCCGCAAAGTGATCTTAAAACGATAGACGGCGGCCTGGCGGCCACCTGCCCGACCGGCGTTGTGCTTTGTCGGCTTGTGGAGAGTCCAAACCTTCACGGTGCGGGTGATGCGTTTGCCTTTCCATTTCGGAATGGCGTCGGGTGCGATCAGAATCTCAATGGACCGTGGAACGCCCGGCTGTCGTCGAATGAGCGCCTTTTTTTCGAGCGTTCTCATCATTTGGTTCACTGACGGCGGCGATACCCCAATCGCGGCGGCAATTTCCGACTCCGCCGGTGGCAAACCAAAACCGTCGGTGTAGGCGTGAATGTACGCGAGGTATCGACCCTGCGTCGGTGTATAGTCGGCCATGGCACGAATCCTTCCGTATAATAACGCGAATCACGTACATAGATTTTAAGGCAGACAATTCGTTCTGGCGACGGTGGGCAGCTTACGCAACAGCTTTTTTCAAACGGTCCCCGGTTGCGACCCTTCGTAAGACGAATCACGGGTTCGCCGTCTTGACGCCGCGGCAGGAACTGGCGAACAGTAGATCTTTCTCGTCGGACCGCATAAAATGCCGATCCTCAGGCATTGGGGCGAGCGAAGTCGTTAGTCGCCGTGGCCCGTAATTCCGAGGACACTACTTTGGTACAAAATCGCAACTGCGCCGTTTCGGTCGAACGACCCAAGGCAACACGACGGGAAAGCACGAAGCCTCTCCGATGAACGAGTCCTCTGAAAAACTCCGCATTCTGTTCCTCTGCACGGGAAATTCCTGCCGCAGCCAGATGGCGGAAGGCTGGGCGCGGGCTCTCAAATCGGAAGAACTTGAAGCCTATTCGGCGGGCATCGAAAAGCACGGACTGAACCCGCATGCCGTCCAAGTCATGGCGGAAGCGGGAATTGATATCAGCGGCCAGCAATCCAACACGGTCGACGAGCTTGGTGCGATCCAATTCGATACCGTGATCACGGTCTGCGGCCATGCCGACGAGCATTGCCCAACGATGCTGGGCAGTCCCCGAGTCATCCACATCGGATTTGACGACCCACCGAAATTGGCCCGCGCCGCGAAAACAGAAGAAGAAAAACTATCGCACTATCGCCGCGTCCGTGACGAGATTCGCGCCCTAATCGAACAGCTACCCGACCGCCTGCGCTAGTCCGCGCTGGACGCAGCAAGATTCGTCGGTAAACTGGTTGCACATCGGTGGGGTTGAAGTAGCTTATTGTTCGATCGGACTTGAGTGCCATCCTCGCGTGCTTGGAATGAGTCTTTCTTTGGGAGGCGGAGACGTGGATTCATACGGACGATCCTGTGCGGTGCTGTTTGCCGGACCACTGGCCGGTGCGTTACTGGCATTCGGAATTGGGCATTTCTTCTTTAGCACGGAAGTCGAAGGCGCATTGCAGTTCGAACTAATCTGCTATGGCGTCGCGGGTGGTATTGTTGGTCTGGCGGTCAGCATATGCTTTCTCGCTCTTAGCGGTCGTTCACAATCACCAAGCCGTTCCGATCTTTCAGACGATGAAGATCGGCTAGGAATCGAACGAGGTGAAAGCTACGACACCGGGCGACAGGGTTCGTGGGCTCAAGGTTTCATTTTGCTCGGGGTAGTGATTTTTATTATTCGAATCCTGATGATCATGGCGCGGCTGGCCAATCAACAATAGTCCGAGCCGGATCCTCAGCGCGAACGTTCCAACGAGCGAAGGCGCAGAAAAAGTGTTAGGAACCATGTTTCGTTTGTGCAACGCCAATTCTGATTGAGAATATTACCGATTCACGCAGTGGAACATCCCGAATTTCGTCTCGTCAATCAATTCTTGTCTCGGGACCCCCTTCAGCACTTCCGCGCTAGCCGTGCCATCCGTCATTCTCGCGCAGGCTGGAATCCAGGATCGCCGGGCAGGCTTGCGGTGATCCGATGCAGCCAGGCAGCCGTACTCTCGGTCGCCAAGCTGGAACTGTTGAATGGCTTCTAGTTCGGCCGACTCCGTGCCCCTCTCGCCCCATGTTTCCTTCACTTTATCCGATCCAAACAGATGCTTCCACCACGACTTTTACTCATCGTACTTCTATGCAAAGCGCCGGGCAAACTTCCGTTTGGGAAGCAGGCATGGGCAGGACATACGACGTTTGACCGGGCCCATTTGACGACCTATATCAACCTGTGAGTATGGCTGGCCAGGGGGCCGAGCCATGGGCATAGGTGGTCTCTTCTGGCCATTTGCGTTTCCAGCTCACACGGTACGTTGTTGGGGCACTTCACAAATACGCTTTCAAAAGTGCAGGTGAGCCCCTATGCGCAAATTTCGTATTTCCAATCTGGGAATAAAGCCGAAGCTAATCACGCTTTTCCTCTTGGTGGGCGTCGTGCCGGTGGCGATTGCCGCGTGGATTGCCTATGGCCAAGCAAGGCGGGCACTCGACAAAGCGGAGCAGACCACCGCGAAAGCGATGGAGAAGCAGTTGTTCGAGCAGCTTTCGGCGATTCGAGACGAAAAACGATCCGCCATCGAGCAGTACTTTAGCACCATCAACGATCAGGTTCTAACCTTCTCGGAAGACCGCATGGTTGTTGATGCCATGAGTGAACTTCGCGAAGCCTTTTCCAACCACCGCGCCGAACAGGGAGTTGACGCGACGCGATTGGTCGAAATGCGCAAGGACTTGGCAACTTATTACGCCAACGAGTTCAGCGAAGAATACAAAAATCAGAACGGCATCCCACCGAGCGACGCCATGGCGTCGCTGGGCCGATTGGATGACGATTCCATCGCCTTGCAGCATGCTTACATTCGAGCCAACGATAACCCGCTGGGTTCAAAACACAAACTGGATCGCGACGTCGCCGACACTCGATACAACCGATTGCATGCCGAACTGCATCCGGTCGTGAGAAGCTACCTTGAGAAGTTTGGGTACTATGACATCTTTCTGTGTGATGCGGAATCTGGAGACGTCATTTACTCGGTGTTCAAGGAACTCGACTATTCGACGTCCCTGGTCGACGGCCCCTACGCCAAGACGAATTTTGGCGAGGCGTTTCGGCGTGCCAACGCGGCGACCGACAAAGATGTCGTGGTCTTGGTCGACTACGCTCCTTACGCGCCCTCTTATCAAGCGCCCGCCAGCTTCATCGCTTCGCCCATTTTTGATGGCGACCAGAAGATTGGCGTGGCCGTGTTTCAGATGCCGTTGGATCGTGTGACCACGGTGATGAGTGAACGGGCCGGACTGGGCGAAACAGGTGAAGCCTATCTAGTGGGACCCAACTTCCTCATGCGTTCCGACACCTACCGCGATGCGGAGAATCATTCGGTGGCGGGATCCTACCGCAATCCCGATAAGGGCAAGGTCGAAACAGCGCCGGCCAAGGCGGCGTTGGCGGGTGAAACCGGCGCCTCGATGACAAAAAACTACTTGGGTTCCGAGGTGTTGTCGGCATTTTCTCCAACGCAAATCGGCGAACTGAAGTGGGCGTTAATTGCCGAGATCGAGACCAATGAGGCGTTTGCCTCGGTCAAGGCGATGGAAAGCGACGCCGCTTCCGCCCAAAGCACGCTGTTATTTTGGGTCACTGCCGTGGTCATCGCTTCCGTGGTTGTCATCGTGTTCGTGGCCTGGGGAGTTGCCGAAATGATCGCGCGACCCCTGCAGAAGGCGGTCTCCGTGCTTGAGGCGGTTGCCGACGGAGATCTGAAACAGCGGCTCGACATGGATGGCCAGGACGAGATGGGGAGAATGGCTACCGCTCTGAATCAGGCGGTGGCGTCGTCTCAGCGAACGATGGAAGAGGTTAAGCAATCCGCCGAGCGGGAGAAAGAGACTCAGGCCCGGCGTGTAGCGGAAGAGAAGGAACGGCAGGAAGCAGAATCGGCCAAGGAACGTCAACGCAACGCGGCGCAGCGCAAACTAGCGGAAGAATTGCAACACAAGGTCGATCAGATGTTGCAAGTATTGGACCGAGTTGTGGCGGGAGACTACTCGCTGGAAGTCGAGGCGATCGGCGACGACGCCATCGGACGATTGGGTGAGGGGCTGCGGCAATTCTTCAAGGAAAAACTCGCTGGGGAAGAACGAGAGCGAGAAAATCAACAGCGCGAACGCGAGAATCAGGAACGCGAACGCCGCGAGCAAGAGCAGATGCGTGACCATGTCAACCAGATGCTAGAGGTTCTCAATCGGGTCACCCAAGGCGATTACTCACTTCGAGTGGAGGCCGATGGCGACGACGCCATTGGGCAACTTGGTGGTGGGCTACGACAGTTTATTCAAGACAAGCAAGAGACTGAAGAACGAGAACGCGAGAATCAAGAGCGCGAGCGTGAGAATCAAGAACGCGACCGCCTCGAGCAACAAGCGGTCCGGAACAAGGTGGACGAGTTGTTGGCCGTTGTCAACGCGGCGGCCCAAGGCGATCTGACCCAGGAGGTCACGGTTTCCGGTGACGACGCCGTGGGCGAACTGGCCAACGGTCTGCGGCAAATGCTGAACGACCTGCGCAGCGTCATCAGCCAAGTCGTCGATAGCGCGGACCAGTTCGCGGAAGGTGCCGGGCTGATTGCGGAGAATTCCCAAAACATTGCTCACGGAGCCCAAACTCAAAGTGCTTCGGTCGAGGAGATGAACGCTTCGATCGACGAACTGACCCGGAACATCGAAGCTGTCAGCCAAAACGCCAAACAAGCCAACGAGGTCGCTCTAGAAACCAACCAGATCGCGCAGGAAGGCGGCAAGGCGGTGAAGGAGTCTTTTGAGGCCATGGAACTGATCAAGGGTTCCGCCGGCAAGATTGGCGAGATCATTCAGGTCATCTCCGAGATCGCCGAGCAAACCAATCTGCTGGCACTCAACGCGGCGATCGAAGCGGCCCGCGCCGGCCAACACGGCATGGGGTTCGCGGTCGTCGCCGATGAAGTGCGGGGATTGGCCGAACGGTCCAACAAGGCGGCCGACGAAGTCTCCACGCTGATCAAGGAATCGACTCAGCGAGTCGAAGAAGGCGCGGTACTCAGCCAACAAACTGGCGAGGTGTTGGAGAAAATCATCGAGGGAGTTGAGGTGACGGCGGCGAGAATCGGCGAAATCGCGACCGCCACGGGCGAACAGTCGCAAAACGCCAACGAAGTGGCGACGGCCATTCAGCAAGTGTCCCAGGTCACCGAGCGGGTGGCGGCCTCCAGCGAAGAAATGGCCAGCGGCAGCGAAGAACTAGGAGCCCAGTCGGTGCAACTACGCGAGTTGGTCCGCAGCTTCAAAGTTGACCCCAACCAAACGACCACCGATCCGGTCCATTTGGAATCGGATGTCGCAAACAAGTTTGAGGACCTTGCGGCGGTTAGCACCTAAGTTCGCAGTGAGACGAAGAACTCTGGTAGGCCACGCGGTTATCAAATTTGCCGACGCTCGACTTGGCGTGCTGGATGTGTGCCTGCATACACTTCTCGCGTGAATCCGGCACCGGGGCTCAAGCCGAACCGCATTGGCCGCGCTTCGATGAAGCGGTTGGTTGGCAGCGGACGGCGGGCGGCTGAAGGTCACTTTTGGCGAAAGTGATTTTCAAGCGTGCTGAACCGTCGATAGCAAGCCATCGTACTGGACTTTGCGCCCTTGGCTCCAGCTAGTAACTTGGGGTGATCGAAAGTGGGTACGGAGTCAGCCCGCCGCGCGAATCCCCCTCAGAAGATCCTCCTCCGCTGATGTTGCAACTTGAAAACGTCAAGAAGGCCTACCTCGAACCGAACGGCCATGTGTTGCCGATCCTCGATATTGAATCCTTTCAGGTACGGGCCGGCGAACAGATGGTGTTGGTCGGCGAGAGTGGCTGTGGCAAGACGACGCTGCTGCAGGTTGTCTCCGGGATCCGCTCGGCGGACGAGGGCAGCATCAAGATCGATGGCGTCGATATTTTACGATTTTCCGAGGCGACTCGGGACCGCATTCGCGCCGAAAAACTGGGCTATGTGTTTCAGACGTTCAATCTGCTGAGCGGTTTTTCGGCGCTGGAAAACGTGCTGCTGGGGATGACGTTCGGGCGGCGGCGTTATGACGACGAGCGGGCTCGGCATCTGCTGGACCGCGTGGGTCTGGCGCATCGCATGACGCACAAGCCGGCGGCGATGTCGGTCGGTGAACAACAGCGAGTCGCGGTGGCGCGGGCTTTGGCGAACAAACCAAAATTGCTGTTGGCAGACGAACCGACGGCGAATATCGATCCCGCCAATCAGCAGAACATCGTGAACCTGATTCGCGAATCGTGCCGTGAAGAAAATATCGCTCTGGTCATGGTGACGCACTCCGTGGAAGTGGCCAGCCAATTCGAACGCGTGGATCGGTTGGAAGAAATCAACCGCGCCGTCCAAGTGGCCGGCGCGGAGAGAAATTAGAGCAGTTGATCAATTCGAAATACGAATGTCGAAATCCGAAAAAACATCAAGATCCGAATACCGAATGTTCAAGACGTCGAACCTGGTCGTTCTTTCATTCGAGCATTTGGGAGTCGTCTTTGATCGCGGCCAGACGGACTGGCGAACCTTTGAGCAACCATCAGTAACTTCGAGTAACCCATGAGTTTGTGGAAAATTGCCTGGCGAAGCATTCAACAGCGCGGCTGGGCGTCAGTGCTGACGATGTTGTCGATGGCGCTGGGCGTGGGCTTGGTGGTCGTCGTGGTGACGATCCATGGCGTCGTTGAGGAGTCGTTTCGTAGCAACGCGACGCTGGGCTACAACATGATCGTGGGGGCCAAGGGCGGCGCTCTGCAATTGACGCTGAACACGGTCTACTATTTGAGCCAGCCAGTCGAGAACATTCCCTACGACTATTATCTGGAATTCCTATCGCCCGAGCGGCGCGAGGCCGAAATGGTGCATTCGAACCGCTACCAGGCCTCGCAAGCGGAATGGGAAACGGCGGACATCGATTCGCTATCGGCGGTCGCCAGTATGTCGCCGGGCCTGTCGTCGATTGGTTCGCTGCTGGCGCTGGAGGCGGCGGCGGAGATCGACGAGTCGGCGATGCGTTTGCACGAAAAAGGCAAATACTCAGGGTATGTGAATTTCGCGATCCCCCTTTGTTTGGGCGATTATTTCGGCAACTTCCGAGTGATCGGCACGACGCCCGCCTTTTTTGAAGATGTCATTTATGACCCCGAACGCGAACGCCGTTATGAAATTTCCAATGTTTCGGATTTGAAAGCCGCCGAGGCGACGTTTCGCCGCCTGGATCAAGATCGCGACGGAACGGTGGAGCTTGATGAACTGACCGCGGCGCAACAGAAACTGGATGCCAACGGCAACGGGATTGTCGAGTCCAGCGAATTGGGAGATGACGAACTGGGCGACCCGATCCCCACACCTCCCTGGTTAAAAGATGTGGAGAGGATTCTGCACCTGGCCGACGTCAACGATGATCGACGTCTAACCAACGAAGAATTGGCCGCCTGCCACGACCAGTATCCGCGGCCCTTTGAGTATAACAGCGGGCGATTCGGATTCTTTGAAGCGGTCGTCGGCGCGACCGTGGCCCGCGAAATGGGCGTGCAACTGGGCGAACAATTGGCACCCGCTCATGGAGCGCCGGAAGGGGCGATTCACGATCAACGATTCACGGTGGTCGGCATTTTAGAACCGACGGGAACGCCCAATGACCGGGCGGTGTTCGTGAACATGGAAGGCTTCTTCTTAATGGCCAGCCATGCCAAGCCGATCGCGGAAGAGCAGCCCGTGCCGCCGGAACAGCCACCCACGCCGGTACCGGAGGCACCTCAGCCAACTCAGGGCACCTATGTGCCGCTGCCGATTGAACAACGGGAAGTGACGGCGTTGTTGGTGCAAACCCGTCGAGCACTGTTTGCCTACAAGCTTACCGGTCCGATCGACGAAGGGTCGCTGGATGACTCGATGCTTTGGTCGGAGTTCCGCCCAGAACGAAATCAAAAATCGGCCCAAGCGGTTCTGCCCGCCGCCGAAATCAACGGGCTGTTTGAGATCATTGTAAAGCCCATTCAATGGACGTTGCTGCTGCTGACGGGGATGATTTGTATCGTCTCGGGCGTGAGTATTTTGGTCAGCATCTATAACTCGATGAGCGACCGCCGACACGAAATCGCGGTAATGCGGGCGCTGGGTGCCGGGCGCTCGACGGTGACCACGACGATCTTCTTGGAATCCGTGATCTTGTCGATGGGCGGCGCGCTGATTGGCTGGATTGCCGCGCATGGTGTCAACCACTTGGCCAGCCCATCCATTGAAGAACGGACGGGCGTTACCCTACGCTTTTGGCAATTCGCGCCCGGTTGGACGGTCGATCAATTTTCCGAGTCGTGGCACCCATTCGCGGTCTCCGCAATCTCGATCACGATCGTCGTACTCATCCGTCTGCTCGTTGGTGGAGGCTGGGTATGGCTTATCGTTATGGGATTGATTAACGCCAAGTCGGCAGATAACGCCGGTCGGGCCCGCGCGACGGTCGCCTTGGACGCGGCTTGTGGCGTGGTTGTGACAAGTTGCTTAATTGGAATCTGGAACTACTCGGCCAACATCGGCCAAAATCTCGCGATGTTGGCCTATGTAGGCTTGATTGTTGGATACGTTGGCTACGGACTTATTCGTCGCAAAGAATTCAAATGGGCATATTCGACTATGGGCGTTGGGTATTGTCTGCCGTTATTATCCATGGTGCAGTCCATTTCGATTGAGGCGATTCTCATTCCCGCCGTGGTGGTGCTAGCAATCATCGTGGGCATTCTGCCAGCGATGGCTGCCTATCGGACCGACGTGGCCGAATCATTGGGCAAATAGCCGTATCATCCAGGGCAAATTTGAATCATCTTTGCCGCATTATGTGGCGGGCAGATTCAGGCGGGCGTCGATTGGAACAGTGTTTGCCGATCCTGGGATTTGTGCAAAAATGACGTTTCCATTCCTTCACGCGGGGACAGGATCTTATTCTGCCCGGCAGTTGCGGATGACAACTTGCCCCGCCTCCCTCCAACCCATTCATGCGCCGGTTCGCCGTGAGTTTCGGAAAGTGTTGAAATGATGAGCCCTTGGTTGATGAAAGTGTTTTCGTCCGTGGCGGTCGTGTCATTGCTTGCGTCCGCGGCCTCGGCCTGTCCATTCTGTGACAAGCCCGAACCCAGTTTGGCTCAACAGATCGCCGATATGGATGTGACGGTCATCGCTCGAGTAGTCTCCAAAAATCCAGCAGACACGACGCCGGATACGCCCTGGCTGGCGACTTTCGAGATCGTCGAGACAATCGATGGCGCGGAATTGGTCGGTCCGAGGCGCAGGATCGAGGCGATCCACTTTGGCAAAGCCAAGAAGGGAGGCGAGTTCTTGATCATGGCGTCGAATGCGCCGGACTTGATGTGGTCGCGGCCCCGATCGGTCTCGCCGCGCGCTCGGGCTTATGTCAAGCAACTTACTGGCCTGGCGGAGAAGGGTCCTGATCGGCTCGATTTTTTTGAAGACTATTTGGACGACCAAGACGCCTTGCTCAGTCAAGACGCCTACGACGAGTTTGCCCGGGCCCCTTACGAAGAGATACGCGAATTCAAGGATCGCATCGATCGCCAGCGGCTGATTCGCTGGATCGCCAATCCCGACATTGTCGTCAGCCGGCGGCGGCTGTATTTCACGATGCTCGGCGTTTGTGGAACCGCGACAGAGCTGCCGCTGCTGAGGAAGCTGATGCAAAGCGGCGAGCGGCGGGAAAAAGAGGGCCTCGACGCAATGATTGCCGCCTATCTGACCATCACCGGACCGGCTGGGCTGCCGCTGATCGACAAGACATTTTTGGGAAACGCCCAAGCGGACTACGTGGATACCAATGCCGCCATCTCGGCACTGCGGTTCCTGGCCGAGCGGGACGAGGTCATTTCGCGCCGACGAGTCCTAAAATCGCTGAAACTGGTGCTGGATAGGCCGGAATTGGCGGATTTGGTGGTTCCCGACTTCCAAAAATGGGAAGATTGGACGGTGATGGATAAACTGGTAGAGTTGTTTAAGCAGGCCGACCCGAAGTCGCCCTGGATTCGCGTCCCCGTGGTCACCTACCTGCGGCATTGTCCGCTTGAAAAAGCCAAAAACCACATCGTGGAATTGGAAAAAATAGACGCCGAATCGGTACGCCGGTCGCGGCAGTTTTTTCCATTATCAACCGGCAGCGGCGCACAATCGGCCGACTAAGGGTTATAATTTCACTACCTGCCACCAGAGCTTCGAATTAAGGGAAACCAAGATGCCCCGTCATTACATTGCCGTCCTCGTCGTCGCACTGGTCGCGTTCGGTGTTAACCGTTCCGCGTCCGCCTGTCCATTTTGCTCGGCCGTTTCGCAAACATTCGGCGAAGAAATGAACGCCATGGACGTCGTGGTCATTGCCAGTCTGGTCAAGCCGACCAAGTCGTCGTCGACGTCGGATGAGGAAGGCGAGGAGATCTCCAAGGCCAAGTTCAAAATTGAAACGGTGATCAAGGGCGATTCCCATTTGAACAATCAGCGTGAAATTGAAACCCTCTTTTTCGGCGAAGCCAAGATCGGCCAGCGGTTTTTGGTGATGGGCGTCGATCCTCCCAAACTGATGTGGTCCACGCCGCTGCGGCTGTCCGAACGGGCCGAAAAATACATCGACAACATTTTGGAACTGCCGGAGAAAGGCCCCGAGCGGCTAACGTTCTTCCAGGACTACCTTGAGGACGAGGATGAAGTGTTGGCCCGAGACGCCTATGACGAATTCGCCAAAGCGCCTTACAGCGAAGTCAAAGGCCTGAAGATGGACATGAATCACGAGCGCGTCATCGGCTGGATTCAGGATACGGATGTTCCGGCCAGCCGTCGGCGATTGTACTTGGTGATGCTGGGCGTTTGCGGTTCCGAAAAGGATCTGCCAATGCTGGAAGAACTGATGGGGTCCAGCGATCGCAAAAAGAAAGCGGGACTCGACGCGATGATCAGTTGCTATCTGACGCTGAAAGGCCCCACGGGCATGTCGATGATCGAAGACCTGTTTCTGAAGAACAAGAATGCCGAGTACGCCGATACTTACGCCGCGATCATGGCTTTGCGATTTCACGGCAAGGAAGACGATATCATTCCCCGCGACCGGATCTTGCACGGATTGCGATTCATGCTCGAACGGCCCCAGCTTGCCGACCTGGTGATCCCCGATCTTGCCAAATGGGAAGACTGGTCGGTGATGGAAAAGCTGGTGAAGCTGTTTAAGGACGCGGACGAAAAATCGAGTTGGGTGCGGGTCCCCGTCGTGAACTACTTGCGAGCCTGCCCCTTGCCGGAATCCGACGACTACATCAAGGAATTGAAGAAAGTCGACCCGGCCGCGGTCAAACGGGCCGAGACATTTTTCCCGATTGGCCCCAAGGCGGACGGTGAGAAGTCGACCAAAGTGCCCGCTCAAAAGACCGGCCAGACCGTTCCATTTGAAGAAGGCGCGTTGACCGCCGCGTTGGTTCCTCCGCCCCGCGACGAGGACAAAGTGGCCGACTCGAAGGCACCCGCGGTCGCCAGCCGCTCCGGCAAGCTCTCGCGAGCCGACGTCACCGAACCGACCTTGAACCCGTTCGCCATGCTGGGCGTAACGCTAGTAGCCGCAACAGCTATCATGCTGTTGCAATGGTCGATTTTGGTTGGGAGAGGCCGAGCTTCGGCATAAGAGCTGGCCGGTCCCAGGTCGATCCGCCGCCCCTTGAAGGGCCGCGGAATACTTACGAGCTAGGAGCGGTCTCCCATTTGAGATCTGGAAGACAGATGTCGACAAAATCAGCAGCCTTTGAAGAACCACAAGTTGAAAACGTGGAGTCGTATCGCACGGTCAGCAAGTACGCCGTGTTTTCGCTGGTGCTGTCATTCATGTCGCTGCTGGGACTGATTCATCCGGTGTTAACGATCTTTGGATTGGTCGCCGTCATCTTTGGAATCATGGCGCTGGTCGGAATCGCGCACTACCCCCACGAATTGATGGGCAGACCCGCTGCCTGGATGGGCATGGCGATTGGTTCCTTGCTGTTCTTTGGCGGTGTTGGGCTCCACACCTACGTCTACCTGACGGAAGTGCCCGACGGCTACGAGCGGATCTCTTGGAGCGAAATGCAGCCCAAGCTGGGCTCCGTCTATCCGATTCCAGAGCGGGCCGGCGAGTTGCACGAGACATCCGTGTTCATCAAGGGTTACGTCCATCCGGGCGTCGACGGCCGAGGTCCGGTACAGGACTTTGTATTAGTTCGCGATATGGGCGTTTGTTGCTTTGGCGGACAACCGAAATTGACCGATATGATGGAAGTGAGGGTGCTTTGCGAGCCGGGAGTAAGATATAGTATGCGGCGGATCGCCGTGGCCGGCACGCTCAAGGTATCGTTGTCAGGTTCGCAGGCCGCCGGGGGATTAGATGGCGGATACTATCAACTCGAAGCGGAATTTGTGAAATGAAAATACTGTGGACCGCAAGTTGGTTGGCACTGGGATGTCTTCTGTTCACGGGCTGCAATGCCGACGTCGAGCAAATTGCATCCGCTGGCGGACCGGACAATGAAGCGGTTGCCAACTCGAAAACGACGGCTGCGGGCAATTCGAATGGCGGAAGCTCCAGCGATTCGTCGAGCGGTCCGCAAGCTAAGCCAATATCCAACAAAATAGAGCGGATTGGTTGGGACGATTTGAATTGCGGTCTTAACCCCGGGACCGTCGTTCGGGATTGGATGGTCAGCGAGCGCGCGAAAGAACTGGATGGCCAACGAGTCAAAATTCAGGGCGTGATGCTTGAGGTTGGATCACCCAAAGTCAAGGAGTTTGTTCTCTTGAAGAACGCGGAGTGCAAGTTCGGCGGCCCCGAAGGCCAAGCGGACCACTTGATCGAAGTCGAACTCAATGAGGGCGTGACGACGAAGCAAAGCAAAGACATCCTTGAAGTCACCGGCAAGTTGAAGCTTGAACTTTTCATTGGCGAAGACGGCACCACGTGGTCCATGTACAGGCTCGCCGGTGAGAAAGTGACGTTTAAACGGCGCTAGGCACCGCTTCCGCTGAACGGCACCAGGCACCGCTTCCGCATTTTCAGTTACGCGTCGTCGCACCATCCCTTTTGGGGCACGTCGTGAATCTTAGGCTCGGTATCGCCTTGAATCTTGGCGATCGCGGCCGCGGCCGATTCCACTTCGGAACTGTTCTTATGGACTTCCAGGCGTAGGTCGAAAGTTGCCTTGCCGCCGCCCGCGAGATTCACAATGCGGCCTTGTTCTTCTTCATAACCGCGCGGGTTGGGAAAGTTCGTGCCAGGCTCGATTCCGGTGACCAAGCCGTCTTCCAGGGAAGTAGTGTTCTTCCACACCGTGAACCAGGGCAATTGCGACTTGTTGAAGTGCAGGCTGACGCCTTGCGTGCCGTGGGCATTTTTGAGCAGCGCCCGCGTGTCGGATTGCTCGTCCGCCAACAGTTCCATGAAGTAGACTTGCTCTTCAAATTGCGGTTCGGGCGGGGCGTAGCTGTCCCAGTTCTTGATCCCCGCCGCCGCGCGGTCGTTGCGCGGAACCAAGGTCTTGATCGGCGCGACAACGCGCGCGCCGCCGTCCAGAATCGGATCGCCGAAATTGAAGTGATACAACATTTGGATGTCGGTCGGCCCGGTGGAAAAGTTTTCGACTTCGTCGCGGATCGACAGTCCCGGCTGGCCAATCTTGGTGGTAACCGTCGACGTCATTCGCAGCTTGGTGAAATGAAAACGCGTCTCTTCCACCACTCCCGTCACCGACACGGTCCCCGCGTCGCCGTCGATGGCGATTTCGACCTTGTGAGCCGGCTTGTTGGCAATTCGCCCGTGCAGCGGATAGACCAGCTTGCCCTCGTCGTCGAAGACCGGCGCGCCGTTGCTCACCAAACCGCAGCGGGGCAACAGTTCGTCGAATCCGTCCAGCCAGCCCAGCCCGCTCGGTTCGCCAATCGGCACGAACTTGGGATGGACGGGGCCTCGCACGGGCGACTTCCAACCAATTTCCAACTCGCCCAGCCACGCCTTCCACAAGCCCATTCCGCGGGTGGGCAGCACGACAAAGGAGAACTCGCCGTTGTCGACGCGAATCTCATCGACCCCGTCGCTCAGACCACCGCGCAATGTGCGTTTGGACACTTTCAACCCATTGGCGGCACCAGGCACGTCCTTGGACGAAAGAGACAGTTCCTCTAGATAGACATGATTCTCGACATCGGTCAGAGTCCACGACTTCACAGCCATGCTTCGTTACTCCCAGCTCACGAAATGTTCGATCGTTCGACGATTGGCAGCACTAACTTACGCTCTTTACAGCCACATTTCCAGCGCCACGCGTCGGTTCCAATATGCGGACCGTGGTGATGTTCCAAACGCGGATGACGGGTGCGTGGCGTTCATCTCGCCGAATTTCAGAATACGCGGGCGCTTGCCGATCACTTCGAGCGGCTGAGAATGGCATCGCATTGGCGAAATTGTTTAGCTTGGCCGGCATCGTACTTTGCCCCTCGCAAGTCCACTAGGTAGAAGTCCACTCCCTCGATGACGGATCCTCGCAAGTCCGTGCCGCAAAGATTGGCATGGCGAATTTCTTCCGGTGCCTTGTAACACTGGTCGTCGTAGTCGTTGGTGTAAAAACCGGTGCGGCTGCCGTGTCCCGGATAGGGGCTGCCGACCAGTCCGCTGCGGGAAGATCCCATATGAAACGAACAGCCGCGCAGATCCGCGCCACGCAAATCAGCTTGCTCCCACTCGACGTCCGCCAGCCCGGCGTGACAGAGCTTCGCATTGCGAAAGTTCGCGCCAGGCATCATGCTGCCGGTGAGCCAAGCGTTGGTGAGGTTCGCCTCGGCGAAGTTTGCGTTCGGCAGTTCGACGAACTCCAAGTCACAGCGTGAGAGCAGACTGTTGGAGAGATTCGCTCCCCGCAGGATTGCGCCACGCAGGTTTTGCCGAGACAAATTGGCTCCTCGTAGGTCGGCGTCTTGCAGATCCGTTTCGTTGAGGGTGGCGTCGCGAAAGTCGCAGCCCGCGAGGATTGCCGAGCGCAGGCAAGCATCGCTGAAATCCGCACTGTGAAAATTCGCTTCCACGGCCGAAACGTGCTTCAGCACCGACCAGGCAAAGTCCGCTTGATCGAATTGTCCGCGCGTCATGTCGGCACGAGTCAAATCCGCCATGCTGAAGTCGGTTTCGTGCGCAGTCGCTTCGATCAATTGGACGCTGCCGAGTTTGCTTCCTCGAAGAGTCGATTTAGCCAACCGCGACCGCTTGAGGTTCGCGCCTTGCAGATCCGAGTAGCGAAGGTCCGCGCGTTCCAAGTTCGTTTGTCCTAGATCAATTTCTCGCCATTGGGCATTGGCCAAGTGGGCCCCTCTAAAATAGAAGCAAAGGGCGCGGTTAGGACGCCATTCGGGATCCGCCAGATGCAGCATGCTGGCCGCCATTGGCACGAATTCTGGTCGGCGGCACTCAACCAGCTTGCGCAACCCAGAGAGTGCCGTCGGATCTTCCTTGGCAAGCCGCGCCGCTTCCACCACCAGTTCGCCCGAGAATTCTCTTTTGGGAAACGGATGTTCGGGACTCTCCTTCTTCAAAACCGAGATCACCCAATCGGCACTCAGCAGAACTTGGACCCAGCGATGGCTGAGAAGGGCAAACAACTCTCGGTTCACGCCCCGCTCGAACATCCGGCCAGCTCGCCCATTAGCGAGGTCTTGCTCTCCTAGCAAAACGGCGGCGGCGTAAAACTGAGCGTCCTCGCGAGTCTGCTCGTCCTCCATTCGATCCGCGAGTTCCAGACGCACCGCCGTCCGGATGTCTTGCACCGCTTCATTGGCGGCCATCTGATCGGCAATCATGGTGTAAAGCTCTGGATTGCCCAAGAGCGAGTGCTTGTTGCCATCGGCCATGAAGCGCGCCGCCACCGATGCACAACGATCGGGATGGCTCGACAGCAGGTACTCGATCAAGTCGTCGTCGGTCCAAGATGCAAGCTGGTAACTCAAGTCGCAATCAGCGAATGGACGGCGAGTGGTGTAGACGATCAGGCATTTGGGTCCGCTCAGTTTCACGTCGCGCGGACTGGGGTCATCCAGAAGCAACAGTTGGTCGGCCACGGCAAGCGAAGCCAAGTGGGACAGCGCCGAGGTCTTACCAGTTCTCGGTCCGCCCACGACTTCGATGGCACCACGGTATCCCTGCTCTATGCACCAACCGACCAAGTCCTCTAAAAGGACCGTCTCGTTTATTTCGGAAGAGATAACTCGGGGTCTGGCCGGAGCAGGCCGAGGGGAGATCATTGCATTGGGCTCGTCCGCGCCTAATTTCGCGTCCGCACACACACCACACAATTGAGTATACGGCCCCGCGAGCGAACATGTCACGCCAGGCTTCCGCTTTTTCGCCAGTCGGAGTGGTCGCCGTTCTCTGTAGTCGTCGTTCTTTTTCATTGCACGTCGTTGGAAATGCGATAGAATTACCCCACGTGCAATTTATCAACCTGCACCGCACTCTTTGCCAAGCGCGCACTCTTGGGAAACAGAGCAAGTACGCATAATGCGCGGCGAGACACGGCCATCACGGCCCGGGGAGCCTACGCAAAGTAAGCCTCACGAGTTGGACGAACACTTTATTTCAATTAGGGAGAACGACATGGGTGACCGAGGAAGCAAAGACAAAGGCAAGAAGGAAAAACAGAAGAAAGCTCAAACCACCGCGAAGGAAAAGCGAAAATTGAAAAACGAAAAGAAAAATAAGTAAATGCGAAGTGCACTCCATCGAGTTGGCCGCGTATGGCCGACTTGAATTTCGAGATTCTCGCGCATGAAATGAGCCCGTTGGGGCTGTTGTCCCTGCGCCGGCGTGAATTGCTTGCTCAACCCGGCACGATCGTGACCGAGGTGACGCTCAACCATGAGTTTCTGATGAGCAGTTTGTATACGGATTCAGAGCATGCCTTGGCCCGGCTGGCGTTGCGGATGCACGCCGGCAAGGATCTGCGTGTATTGGTCGGCGGACTCGGGCTAGGCTATACGGCGCGTGAAGCGCTGTTGTCGGATCGCGTCGCGCGGGTCGAGGTCGTGGAGCTGCTATCGCCCGTGATCGAATGGCTGGCCGATGGATTGGTGCCACTCTCTTCCGAGCTTTGCGACGAACCGCGACTGGTGGTCACCCAGGGTGACGTCTACCAGCGGCTTGCCGGACCGCCGGACGATTTGTTTGACGTGATTTTGATCGACGTTGACCACTCGCCAGACGAGCGATTGGGCGAACAGAGTGCTTCTTTCTATACCGAGCAGGGATTACAGTCCGCCCGCCGGCATCTTGCCGCGGAGGGCGTCTTGGCCGTGTGGTCCTACGCGGAAAGCTCTCAGTTTGCAGATGCTCTGCGCGCGGTCTTCAAGCAAGTCCGGGTCGAGCCCGTGACGCATCACAACGAAATGATCGACCAGCAGCACACGGATTGGCTGTTTTTCGCCCAGGACTAAATGACGGGGCGACCGCGTTGACGGGCCGACAAACGTGTTCTTTTTCGACTAAGAAAATGTCGGCGCTTCCGCGGCGTGCTTGGGCTCGTCGATTCCCAGCCGCTTCATTTTCTTATAGAGCGTGGTGCGGTTGATGCCCAATTCGTCGGCCGTCGTGTTGCGATTCCAATTGTTGGCTTGCAATACTTCCATGATGATCCGCCGTTCGGGGCCGGCCAAAGCGTCTTTCAACGTGCGGCCACCGACGGATTGTATGGGAGTCATCTGACCTTGCGTGAGGTGGCGCGGAAGATCATCGAGCCCGACTACCGAATTCTTGCCCAGCAGGACCGCGCGCTCCACCGCATTTTGTAGTTCTCGCACATTGCCAGGCCAGCGGTAATGCTGGAAGGCCGCGATTGTTTCGTCGGAAAATCCACGAACTTCCTTGCCCGATTCTTGGCAAACTGTTTCTAGAAAATGATTCGCCAATAGCGGGATATCCGAAATGCGATCGCGTAGCGAGGGCAGTTCGATGTTGATGACGTTGACGCGATAAAACAAATCTTGGCGAAACCGGCCTTCGCTCACCGCCGTGGACAGTTCTTCGTTGGTGGCCAGAACAACGCGCGTGTCGACCTTGAACGTCTTGGTGCCGCCCACCTGCTCGAACTCGAAGTCTTGCAAAATGCGAAGCAGTTTTACTTGCATGCCGGGCGACGCGGTTCCGATCTCGTCCAAAAAGATCGTCCCGGCGTTCGATTGCATGAACTTGCCGATTTTGTTGGCCGTCGCGCCGGTAAACGAGCCCGCCTCATGGCCAAACAATTCGCTCTCCAACAGATTCTCTGGCAACGCCCCGCAAGCGACTTCCACGAACGGTCCGTCGCGCCGGGCACTGCGGCGATGAATGGCCCGGGCAATCAGCGACTTGCCGGTGCCGCTCTCGCCAGTGATCAAGATGGTGGCTTTGGTGTCGGCCACGCTGTCGATCATGTCGAACACCCGCTGCATGCGGTGATCGTGGCCGACAATGTTTTCCATGCCGAAACGCAAGTCGAGTTGGGCTTTGAGTTGCTGGTTCTCCTCGATGACTTGCCGTTGCGATAGAGCCCGATCAATCGACATCGCCAACTCTTCGTCGATGAGGGGCTTGGTAAGCAGATCAAATGCGCCTTCGCGCAGCGCTTCGATGCCGGTTTCCACGGTTCCATAGCCGGTCATCAGAATGACGATGGCCTGGGGATGATGTTCACGGAAAAAAGCCAGGACTTGGAACCCGTCGCCATCCCCTAAACGGATATCCGACAAGACCAGATCAAACGGTTTCGTGCCGGCCAAATGCGTGGCTTCTTGGACGCTCGCCGCCTCCTCGACCTCATAGCCCTGCTCACGCAGCCACTCGGCCATGGAATCCAAAACGTGTCGGTCGTCGTCGACCAGTAGCAGCGACCCTCTGTTCATGGCCTTTTCCCGCATTTTTTCCCAGATCCGCCCGATTCCCGCGGAGGCAGTGATCCGAAAATGTTGACAAAATTCATCACCAAAATGACTGTGTAGATTATCTAGGTCACAGCATGCCTAGAGTCAACGTGATGAATCTTGTCGCTGATCGAATTCGCCATCGCAAAACAACCGTTTGGACCGCGCTAAACCCGCGAATTGCCGAGGGTAAAAGCGGTGATTTTCCGTCAAAGACGGGAAGTCGCCTCAAATCCTTACAATCCTTCCCGTTAGGGGTGGAAAAACTGGTTGTTGTGGGTAGGATGCCAGATGATGGCAGTAGAAAGTTTATCGGGAATGTCCCGATAGCGGTCGATCTTTGACGAGGTCTCTCGTTACGACCTGGCGGGCGTTGATTTTGCCGCGCGCAAACAACCCGCAATCGCGAGTTTCGGTTAACTTTCGGGAGTGCAATAATGAGCATCAAAATAGTAGTCGCGGACGATCACGAGGTGGTCCGCAGTGGGCTGGTGAGTTTGTTTGAGGGTTCGGACATTCAGATCGTCGCCGAGGCGGCCAGCGGTGAGCAGGCCGTGGAAGAAACACGGAAGGCGAATCCGGACGTGGTGTTGATGGACATTCGCATGCCGGATGGGGATGGGCTTAGCGCGATGGAACAGATTCGGAGCCAATCTCCAGATATTCCGGTTGTCGTACTGTCGACTTATGACAATCCAACTTACGTCGCTCGTTCGGTCGCACTGGGCGCGGCGGATTACGTACTCAAGGGATCCGCCCGGGAACAAATTGTCGGCGCGATTCAGCGAGCCGCTTCGGGCGATAACCCGGCTGGCGACAGTGTGTTGCGCCAGGTCAAAGAAGCGATGGCCAAGCGTCGCGATCCCAATGAAAAAGAGCTTCCGTTGACGAACCGCGAAATGCAAGTTTTGCGTCATGTCGCGTTGGGACTTAGCAACCGAGAAATCGGGCGATCTTTAGGGATCAGCGTGGAAACCGTCAAGGAACACGTCCAGAACATTCTGCGCAAGATTGATGTCTCGGATAGAACGCAAGCGGCGGTTTGGGCTGTCAAAGGCGGAATTGTCTAAAGAACGGTTCCGCGTTCGAATGTCGGGATTCTTGGAAGTTGTTTTCCCGCATTTTTGACGGCCTCTCACAAGCAACGTCTTTTCGCCCGAATATCTTCCATCCATAGATCGTCGGAACCGATCCGAGGATCGGCGTGCGCAATCACCGCCTCGGAAGTGCGGATCCAGGCGATACCGCGCGGCGATAATAACATGCGGCGAGCATGGCGGGGCTTGCTATGCGCGATCCCGCGCATAGCGAACTGTCGAACAATTTTGAATGATTCATTTATTCGGGCTGATCGTTCACCCCAAGGGTTTTTCCTCGCCGATAGCGGGAATGGGGGGGAGTGTTTCCACCCAATTCGCCGATGGTTCACAGTAAGTTCGCTTTTGTCCGGTAAGGAGACCCGTCAAAGCTCGGCACCCCTGTCGCTTGGTCTGCTTGTCGTAGAAACATGGCTGAAGAACCGACCCCCTGCCCGCAACCAACTGGCACTTCCAATCGCAGCTTCGCGGATCTGCGGAAGACCATCATTCTTGATGTCGTCCTGGCCGGTGTCTTTGCCGTCGTCATGTTCTTGCTGAGCGTCCACTTTGAGTTGTTTGCGCAACTTGTGTCATTCGTCTATGCGAACGAGAAGTGGGAATTGGATGAATTGTTCGTCGTCGGTTGCTACTCCTTGGCTGCCGCCGTGGTGTTCTTCGTGCGGCGGTACCGCGAGATGTACCTGTTGGCCCACGAGCGGGACCGCGCGCTGAGGGCGGTCGAGCAATCGCAAAAGATGGTGCGACGGCAGCAAAAGGTCCTGAAAAAAGCGGCACTAACCGATCCGCTCACCGGATTGCCGAACCGCGCGCGTCTCATGCAATACTTGGAGGAAGTCTTTGACGAGGACACCTCCGACAAGGAGTTTCTTACCGCGCTCTTGTTTTTCGACTTCGATCGGTTTAAGCAGATCAACGACCTGCATGGCCACGATGTCGGTGATGCATTGCTCAAGGAAATCTCACGCCGCATTCAAGGCCGCATTCAAACGGCGGGCGCGGCGAAAAACCCAACGGCACCGCACTTCGCGGCACGCTTGGGTGGGGATGAATTTGTCGCAATCGTGCGGAACGCCGCCAACCTGGAAGAGATCGAAGGGCTGTGCGACGAGTTGCTGGAGGAGTTGTCGAAGCCCTACTCGTTGAACGGCATCAGCGTGTCGACCACCACAAGCATCGGTGTCGTGGTGAAAACCGACGCCCACGGCGACGCATCGTTGCTGCTGGGTGACGCGGACGCGGCCATGTACAAGGCGAAGCACTTGGGGCGCGGCCGAGTCGTTGTCTTCGAACGCTCGATGCGCGACCATTGGGTACGTCGCGTCCAGTTGGACAGCGGCCTGCACAATGCGCTGAAGCACAACGAATTGCACCTGGCGTATCAGCCAATCGTCTCGCTCGCATCGGGCCGCATCAAAGGCGTCGAAGCGCTGCTCCGTTGGACCCATCCGGAACTTGGCCCGGTCAATCCCTGCGAGTTTGTGCCGATTGCCGAGGATTCGGACTTGATCTTTGAAATCGGCACCTGGGTCCTGAAAGAAAGCCTGCGCGAGATGGCCGAATGGATCACCCGGTATCCCTGTACCGGCCCGGATTTGATGAGCATCAATCTGTCTCAACGTCAGTTTGCCGAACCGAACCTCGTAGCCAGCTTTCGTGAGATCATCGGGCGATCCACGGTCCCCGCCAACCGCCTTCAGTTGGAGATCAGCGAAGACATTTACAACGGCGATGTGGAAGCCAATCGCCACACCATCGAAGAACTCAAACAATTGGGAGTTCGTATTGCGATCGACGATTTTGGTACGGGCACATCGATGTTCTCGGCGATCGAGAACTTCTCCATCGATACCGTCAAGATCGACCGTTCTCTCATTTCGCGAGTCGCATCGTCCATGGATGGGGCCGCCATCGTCCATTCGCTGGCGACGCTAGTGCGTAATTTGAATGTGACGTTGGTCGCCGGAGGCGTGGAAAACCAACAACAGGTCGCCGTGCTGCAGGATCTGGGGTGCAGCTACGGCCAGGGCTTCTTTTTTGGAAAGCCGATGGCGTCCAACAAGATCGAAGCGATGTTCGCCAAGCCGGAATTCGACAGCCTCACCTTCCAAGGGGTCGGCAATCTCGCCGATCTATGGAGTTCCAAACTGCCCGCTTTCCAATCGCTTGAATTGGAACAGGATTAAGCGGCCTTCTCGCCGGGAAATTCGAATTCCGGCCTGGACCTGGCGTTCGCCTGATGCGTGAAAGCACCTACCGCGGCGCTCGGCGACAAATTAGAATTAGCGGCGCGATCTTTGCGATTTGCTAATCAACCACACGTTATTGGGTGAGGAGATTCTCGTGCGATATTCTTGGATTTTGTTCGGCTTGCTGATTTTGGGCCCCGGGGCAGCGATCTTCGCGGCGGAGAATTCCACGAGCGAAGAGATTACTCGGTGGAATTTCGATAATGATACCGACGGCTGGCAAGCTCAACGTGAATGCAAACTGTCGAACGCGGATGGCGCTTTGATCATCGATTCCCAAGGGAACGATCCGCATTTGAGCGTCAGCGTCGACGCGCCGGCGGGTTGGAAGGAACTGTCGTTCCGTGCCAAGTTTAAAGGCCGCTATTCGGGTCAGATCTTTTGGACGACCGCCAAGCAACCCGGGACCAGCGAGAATCGCTCGGTGAATTTTCATCTTCGATCACGAGACGAAAACTGGCATGAGTATAAAGTCTATTTCAAGCCCGCGGGCAAGGTGAGCGGCCTGCGGCTGGATCCCAACAACCGCAAAGGGCGCACTCGCGTCGATTGGATCGCGTTGGCCAATCGCCAACCTCCGCCACCCATGGCCACGCCCGTGGATCGCATCAAGCTGGCTCCTGGATTCAAAGCCGAACTTTTGTATTCGGTTCCGTCGGGCGAGCGAGGTTCGTGGGTCAGCCTGACGGTAGACGACAAAGGCCGGCTGATCACTTCCGACCAGTACGGCAAGCTGTACCGCATCACGCCGCCGGCGATCGGCAGCCAAGGCGAAGTCGAGATCGAAACGATCGATCTCGAGCTTGGCTTCGCACACGGATTGCTCTACGCCTTCGACAGCCTGTATGTCATGGCCAACGAGAAAGACACCGGTTTGTATCGCGCCCGCGACACCAATGGCGACGACAAATTTGACGAGGTCAAACTGCTGCGAAAGCTGCCGCCAGGAAAAGGCGAACATGGCGCGCACGCGATTATTCTCACGCCCGACAAGAAGTCGCTGTACATTTGCGCGGGCAACCACACCCCGCTTCCCGATCCCGAAAAATCGCGCGTGCCGCGTAACTGGGACGAAGATCTTTTGCTGGGCCGGCAATGGGACGCCGGCGGCCATGCCGTGGGCAAGCTTGCGCCCGGCGGTTGGATTTGCCGTACCGATCCCGATGGGAAAGAACTGGAACTGATCTCCAGCGGCTACCGCAATGAATACGATATCGCCGTTAATGCCGATGGCGAGTTGTTCACGTTTGACGCCGACATGGAATGGGACATCGGTTTGCCCTGGTATCGGCCGACGCGTGTCTGTCACGCGACTAGCGGCAGCGAATTTGGTTGGCGCAGCGGTACTGGAAAGTGGCCCGCCTATTATCCGGACAGCCTGCCCGCCGCCGTCGATATCGGTCCCGGATCGCCCACCGGAATCGTCTTTGGTTACGGTACGAAGTTCCCCGCCAAGTATCAGAACGCGTTGTTCATTTCGGATTGGAGTTACGGGATCATTTACGCCGTGCATCTGGAGCCCAAAGGCTCGACCTATATCGGATCGGCCGAGCGATTCGTTTCCGCCGCCCCGTTGCCCGGTACGGATCTGGTCGTGAACCCGAAGGACGGCGCGCTTTATTTCACGATCGGCGGACGTCGTACTCAATCGGGACTTTATCGCGTGACGTACGTTGGCGACGAGCCAACCAAACCAGTCAGCGGTCTGACGAAAGCGGGCGAGGGCCAACGCCGATTGCGTCATGAACTGGAAGCCTTGCACACCAGCAACGACGCGAAGGGACTGGACACTGCGTGGCCCCATCTTTCGAATGCCGATCGGCACATCCGTTTCGCGGCCCGCATCGCCGTCGAACATCGGGAAGCTGCCAAGTGGCAAGATCGGGCCTTGGCCGAGAATGATCCCCAAGCTCTGATTCTGGCGATGGTTGCTTTGGCGCGCAATGGCGACAAATCGCTACAAAGCAAAATGATTGGTCGGCTGTGTGATCTGGATTGGGGCAAACTGACTCGATCCCAGAAACTCCAATGGTTGCGGGCGGTTTCCTTGGCGTTCGCGCGGATGGGCCAGCCAAACGAAGCTTCGCGGAAAGCAGTCCTGAGGGTGATCGACGCGCGGTTCCCGGCCACGGGTCCGCGATTGAACCGGGAACTCTGCCAAGTGCTGGTTTATCTCGAAGCTCCCAAGGTCGCCGAGCGAACGGTAAAGTTGCTCGAGACCGCACCCACGCAGGAAGAACAAATCCATTACGCGTTTTGCTTGCGAAATCTCAAAAGCGGTTGGACGATGCCCACCCGTTCCCGTTACTTCGAATGGTTCTTGATGGCGGCCGGCCATCGCGGGGGACATTCGTTTACGGGCTTCTTGGCCAACATTCGCAAAGAGGCGGTCGACACCTTGAACGAAAAAGAAAAGAAGGCGTTGGAACCGATTCTTAGCAAATCGCCCATGTCCAGCGAGCCCGCCGACACGACGCCCCGCAGCTTCGTGAAAAAGTGGACCGTGGCTGAACTGATGCCCGAATTGGAAGCAGGACTCAGCGGACACGACTTCGAGAACGGCCGCAAGATGTTCGCCGCGACGCAGTGCTTCAAGTGTCACCGCTTCGATGGCCAAGGAGGAACCGTTGGCCCGGATCTGACGGCCGTCGCCCGCCGCTATAACTCACAGACGCTGCTGGATTCGCTGATCGAACCTAGCAAGGTCGTCTCCGATCAGTACGAGGCCACCATGTTCCAAATGGAAGACGGCCGTACGGTCGTGGGACGTGTCGCCAATCTGAGCAACGACACGATCATGGTGATCCAAAACATGTTGGACCCCGGCAATCTGACGGCCCTCAACAGAAACGAAATCGAAGCATTTAAGCCTTCGACCACGTCGCAGATGCCCGCCGGATTGCTCGACACGCTCAACAAGAAGGAACTGCTGGACCTGGTGGCCTACCTGCGCTCGGGCGGCAATCCGGACGATGATGCGTTTAAACCTTAGCCCAGACCTCCGTCGCCTCTAAGAGTTAGTGGTGACACGGGTCCTAAACTAAGTAAAGTAACCTTCAAGGTTTCGCTTCTGAGATAGAAGGGCCGCTGGCGGTTGGTGCCAGTTGCTTCTCGCGCCAGCGCGCGGCCTCTTCCGTCTTTCCCTGGGTGTCGTAATATTCGATGATCCAGGCCAGCGCATCAGCAAGTCTATTGCTTGAAGCGTGTGGATCCAATTCCATGACTTGATAGCCGGTCAACAGCATCGGCTCGGCCTTGGCGGATTGGCCGGCGGTGTCCCACGAGCGTCCCGCCAAGCATTTGAGAAATCCCACTCTCCAATCCCATCGTCGATCAGTATCCACGTGGGTATCCAATTGAGCCTGTATCAGGCCGGCAGCCTGCGCGTGCTTGTCTTGTGCGATCAACACTCTTGCCATGGCAAGGGTGATTCCAAGCGGCCAGGGGTCTTGCCCTTCATCAGAGACGGATTCCACATCGAACACGGTTTCATAGAGCTGCTGCGCATCCGCATGGCGGCCTTCCGAGAAATACGAATCAGCCAGATTAGCCAAGATCTTGATTGATATCGGGTGATTCGCGCCCAGAGTCTTTTGAGCACTCTCCAGCGCCCGCCGATAAGCCTCCTGGGCTTCCGCAATATTTCCCTGTTGCTGCAGCTCGAAGGCATAGTTGCTGACGACAACGAACGTGTTCGGGTGATCGGAACCCAAGACACGGGAAGAAATATCGATGATTTTTTGGTAGAGATTTCGAGTGTCGGTCGCGTCTTCCTGTTCGTCAAGAATGGCCGCTAGATTGTTAATTGCCGCCAGCGTGTGTGGATGTTCAGGGCCCAGGATACGGCAACGGGCGCGGAACACTTGTTCGGCAAGCGTTTGTGCCTCATCGAACTTTCGCATCGCATTCAGGTCGTGCGCCAAATTCCCCATCGAAACGAGCGTGCTGGGATGGTCCTTGCCGAGCAATCGTTGACGCATCTCGAGCGTCTTGCGGTTGAGTTTGCTGGACGCGACGAATTTCCCTTGGACGTGCAAATTTAAGGCCAAGTTCGACATGGTGGCCATGGTGCTAGCGTTCTCCAAGCCCAGGACGCGACGTTGCAGACCTAAAGCCCTTTCGAAAAGCTGTTGGGCTTGGGAGTACTTCCCTTGGGCATGCAGATTCGAGGCCATATTGCCCATGGTGGTCAGCGTCATGGGGTGTTCCGGTCCATGCACGCGGAGGAGGATTTTCAGAGCTTTCTCTTCCAGCCGCAGTCCGGCGGCAGGCTGGCCACGGCCATAGTAGTTGGACGCCAAGTCGTTCATGGTTCCCAAGGTTTCCAAGTGTTCAGGTCCGAGAACACGTTGGCGAATTTTAAGCGCGCGGGTCCAATGGTGTTCAGCTTCTTCGTAGCGGCCAAGGCTGTAATACGCGCGGGCAATCGTCCAGCGAACCGTGGCTTCTTTTTCCGGATCGTCGGCGAACCCGTCGCCCACCATTGCCGACGCGCGATCCAGCACTTCACGAACCGTCATCGCGCGGCCTCTCGATTTTTCGGGCCTTGCCGTGTCGATCATGTCAATCAGGAATTCGGTCACGGCACGGGCCCGATTCGCTGATCTTTCGGCTTCCTGTCTTTGAACGTCGGCGACCTGCCGTTGTAATTCGGCCTGCTTAAAAGCGGATTCCGTTTCACGACGCGCCAAACCTTCTTTGAACGCCAGATGAACGGCCCGATTGCGAGATGTGGTGATCATGGCGAAGGCGATACAAATCGTCACCAGGACGGTAAACGCGGCACTGCCGGATATGAGTGAAACGCGTGGATTGCGTCGGCACCAGCGGCCGATTCGTTCGGCCAACCCCGTTCGCCGAGCACGGATAGGCAGATCGTTGTCAAAGCGTTTTAGATCGTCAGCCATTTCGCCGCCTGTCTGATACCGCTTCCGCGGATCGGGATTGACCGCTTTGTGGATAATCGTTTCCAAGTCGCGGGGAACCTGCGCATTCACCTTGGATAGCCGCGGCACGGACCCCTCGCGGACCCGTTGAATCAACTCGTTGCGGGTGACCCCGCTCCGCGCCGGAACTAATGCGGCCAGTTCGTAGAGTGTTAGTCCCAGCGAATAGATGTCGCTCCGCGCGTCGAGCCGGCCTTCAAAGGACTCGGGGGCCATGTATTGAAGTGTCCCCAGAACATCGCCGGTCGACGTTAGGCCGTGTTCATCACCGGCCTTGGCAAGGCCGAAGTCCGTAATCCAAACCTTCTCATCCTCATCCAAAATCAAGTTGGAGGGTTTGATGTCGCGATGGACGGTGTCCCGCCCGTGGGCATACTGCAGCGCTTCGGCCGCCTGCATGCCGATTTGGGTCACGCGCCGCCAATAGGATTTTGGAAATCGGAATCCATGAATACGCTTTGATTTGGCACGGTGTGGCCGATTGCCGGGCATGGCCTTTTGGGGTACCGGTCGCCGCTCTTCCCGCGAGGAATTGTCACCATCGCCCGCAACGCCCTTCGGCCGCGTCGCGGATGGGGGAAAGGTCTCGGAAAGCAAACTACTGGCCAGAATTGAAGAGGCCGTTGGTGCCGGCGCAATCTCATTGTTTGCCGAGGCGTGGCCGTTGCAAACCGTCACAAGCCCGTGCAGTTCGTCGATCAGGCAGTCCAACGACTCGCCTTGTACGCATTGCATGACAAAATAATGGACGCCCTGATCTTCACCGACACCATAGACCGGCACGATGTTCGTGTGGTGCAGTCTGGCCGCCGCCTTCGCCTCGCGGTGGAATCGCGCCAGCTCGGACGGATTCGCATGCGCGGATGTTGGCAGCACCTTCAACGCGACGCGACGCCCCAGCGACTGCTGTTCCGCTTCGTAAACCACTCCCATCCCGCCGCGTCCGATCACCCGAATGATGCGAAAATCGCCTAACTGAGTGGGCATGTGCTCATGGATCGCGCTGCTGTTGACTAACGATCCCAATGAATTGGCTTTGGCTTCCTCAAGCATGACCAGCGTGGTTAGCAGGTCCTCGATCTCTCCGGCATGTTCGGGATACCGCTCCATATACTCGGAAACGGAGAGCCGTTCGCCCTGGCGGATTTTCTGAACGAACGAATCCGCCAGGGCGGATAAGGGGTGATTGACTACAGTGTCGAGCGTCATGGCAGATCCTCAACTCCTCGGGACGTTTCGACCAGAATTTCTTTAAGGCGATTGAGCGCGCGTGCATACCGATTGGTGGCCGCGGTCGGGCTGACATTCAGTACTTGGGCCGTTTCCGTATTGGTCAGTTCCTCGAAGTGCCGCAAAACGAGTACTTCGCGGTCGATTGCCGCCATGGCCTCCAAAGCCTGCTCGATCCGAAGGCGTCGCTCGGCCCGCTGTACGGCTTGGCTGGGTGACGTCTGGCAGCCGATCAACCTCTCGGCCAGTTCCGCCGAACTCGCTTCCGAATCTTCGCGCCGGAAAATCGACACGTCCCGACTCGCGTCGCGCATTTTGGTGCCAAGATGCCGCCGGTGAAACACAAGCAGTTTTTGAACGGTGATAAACCGCAACCAAATGAAAAACGGCATCGTCGGGTTCTGTTGGTATGAAGTCAGTCGGGAATTGGCTTCCAGAAACGCCTCCTGGATGACATCGGAAGGATCGACGCGCCCGCGCAGACGATGGTCGAGCCGCAAGCTGACCAACTTTCGCAGCCGCAACCGATGCACTGACAGCAAATCGGTCAACGCGCGCTGATCGCCCGCCGCGGCCTTGGTCAGTTGGTCGGTAAATCCTTGATCGTCTTGGTTGTCAATTGGGGTCACGTAACCAGGACTACTCTCCCAAAAGCGGCATAGCCGCAACCAAAATGCGAATTCCGAATCTCGAAAGAGGGCGCTTCCTCCGGTGGCCGCGCGGGCCTCTCCACTGTTCCGAAAAAGGTGCCACACGCTCCACCGGACGGAAGCGGTCCGAACCAACACGATACGCGGCTCGTTGTCTCTCCAAGGAGGTAACTGCGCCCCGCCGCCACAATTCACTCGCCCACGTTGAATTCCTCCAGCGGCCCACGGAAACACCGACTAAATAGGGAAAATCGGAAAACATCAAATTCTATTGATTTGTTCGATTCGATGGTGGAGAATGTGAGGCTCGGGCCAGCAAGCGGCCTCTCCCTCCATTACTTCCCACCTTCGGACAGTTCAACGAGAAAGGCTCGTGGCAATGTTGACGTTCTCTTCAAAAAGTGATGCTTCTTTTTGTGACGCGGTTTCACGCCGAAATTTTTTGAAGATCGGCGCTCTGGGCGTTGGCGGTTTTACGCTGGCCGATTTGCTGCGTGCCGAGGACGTCGCGGGCATCGGCTCGTCGAACAAAGCCGTGATCAACATTCACCTGAGCGGCGGCCCGTCGCATCAGGACATGTTCGATCTCAAGCCGAACGCGCCGACTGAATATCGCGGCGAGTTCAATCCCATTAGCACCAACGTGCCCGGCTTTGACATTTGCGAGCACTTTCCGCAACTGGCAACGATGACCGACCGCATCGTCGCCATTCGCTCGTTAACCGGCATGTACAACGATCACTCGAATTTTCATACGCAAAGCGGTTGGGGACGACGGCAGGATGTGCTTAACGCCGGCGGCCGACCGTCGCTAGGCAGTGTGGTCGCGCGGCTGCACGGCCCGGCGGGCAGCGGAGCACCGCCGTATGTTTCGTACAACGGCGGCGAGCCTGGATATTTGGGGCCCGTGTATCGGCCCTTCAAACCAAGCGGCAACGGCCTGCGGCTCAACGGATCATTGACTTCCGAGCGGCTGGGAAATCGCACCAGCTTGCTAACATCGCTCGACCGCATCCGCCGCGACGCCGATCGCAGCGGCCAGATGAAAGCGATGGACAGCTACACCCAACGCGCGGTGGATGTTGTCACGTCGGGACGCGTCGCCGACGCCATCGACATTAACAAGGAAGATCCCAAAGTCGTCGAGCGATATGGCAAGGACGGGAAGAACTTCCTGCTGTCGCGACGGCTTGTCGAAGCGGGCGTGCGCGTCGTCACGTTCAACTGGGGCAGTTGGGATACGCACCGCGACAACTTCGGCCGTTTGGGAACGCAATTGCCCAAGCTCGACCGGGCGATGAGTGCACTCTTGGACGACTTGCACGCCAGCGGAATGGACAAGGACGTGACGGTCGTCATGTGGGGTGAATTCGGACGGACCCCACGGATCAACAGCAACCAAGGCGGACGCGACCACTGGCCGCGATTGGCGATGAGCTTCCTAGCCGGTGGAGGCATGCGAACCGGCCAGCCGATCGGCACATCGTCGAAGAACGCCGAAGTCGCCAAGGACCGTCCTGTTCATTTGCGCGAAGTGTTCGCGACGCTGTATCACAACATGGGAATCGACGTCGCGCAAAGTCAATTCCAGGACACGAATGGCCGACCGCAATACTTGACCGACGGTCGCGAACCGATCCGCGAATTGATCTAATCGCCCGATTCGCCTTCCCGCGAACGTCTAGCGAGTAACCTAGCTTCTTGATCCCCGGGTAAGCAGCAGAGTGAAGGTGCAATGACAAGCCCTGTTGTCGTCGTTCCCGCCGACTCTCCTCGGCAGATCGCCGACTCGCCACAACTCGCGCGACTGCGCGAGGTGGCGGAGGTGATCACGCATCAAGAACCCATCGCTTCCGCCACCGACCTGCAAAACCGCGTCCAGAACGCCGACGCGATTATCAACTCGCGGAGCCATGTGAAATGGCCCGAGCCGTTACTTGCTCGGTTGCCTAAACTGCGGATGATAGCAACTTGCAGCATCGGCACGGATGCGATCGATCTGTCGGCGGCGGCTCGGCTGGGCATCGTCGTTTCCAATATTCCCGGCAAAACGGCTCCAGTCGTTGCCGAACATGCGTTGGCTCTCATTTTGGCGACCGCCAAGCGGCTGGCTTTTCAAACCGCCGAATTGAAAGCAGGACGTTGGACCGCGACGCAGAATGTCATGTTGGCGGGCAAGACGTTGGGGGTTGTCGGTACCGGTGCCATTGGCAGCCAGATGGTACGGCTTGGGCGTGCCATTGGCATGAACGTAGTCGCCTGGACTTTTAATCCTTCCGAGGATCGCGCGGCCCATCTCGGCGTGCGATTCGTCGAACTGGACGAATTGCTGCGGGCCAGCGATGTTGTCAGCCTGCACGTCAAGCTGACCGACCAGACACGCGGCTTGATCGGCGCTCGTGAGTTGAAGCTGATGCGTGCGGGCAGTTTGCTGATCAATTCGGCCCGTGGCGCGGTCGTCGACGCGGAGGCCTTGGTCGCCGCGGTTCTTTCCGGACATCTGGCCGGCTGCGGGCTCGACGTATTCGACCCAGAACCCCTGCCGGCCGATCATCCGATACTAACCTGTGATCAGGTCGTTCTTTCGCCGCATAACGCGGACCAAACTCCAGAAGGTATCGAACTGCTCAACGAAGGGGCTGTCGACAACGTGTTGGCGTTCTTGCGAGGCACGCCTGAAAATGTCGTGACCTAAGAGATAAGATGCGGGGCGGCATCGGACATCATGCACTGTACAATTTCACTCAAGAAAGAACCGCCGTCATGAATTGCCCGCCATGGGTTTACGCCGCTTTTCTAGTCGCCCTGCTGAATGGCAGCCGCGATGTTGACGCGGATCCCAACACCGAGGCCCTGCTAAAGGCGGTCACGTTCTATGCTTCTTTCGATGAACGAGTCGCGGGCGATTATGGCAGTGGCGAATTGCTCCCGCGCACGCGATCAGACCACTCAACCGAGAAAGGCAAGTTTGTCGTCGAGCGTGGGTTCCGCGAATCATCGCTTCGTATTGCGAAAAACAACGGAGTTCATCGTGGAGCACTGGAAGGATTTGATGTTCTTCCACGACGGGGACGTATGTTTTTCCCGGCAAAGGGCAATTTGCCTTACGATTCCGACGGGTGGAGCGGAGCCGTTTCGGTTTGGCTCAACACCGACCCCAACACGATGTTGAAGACTTCGTACTGTGATCCTGTTCAGATCACCGAGCGTCGGGCGGGAGACGGAGGTCTGTGGATCGACTTTCCGAACACGAAACCGCGCGACATGCGGCTGGGCGTATTTCGCGCTCTGGCGGTGGGTGAAAAGGCAGTTCCCGAATCCGACCCCGCCGCGCCACTCGTCCAACTGGCCGATGTCGGCTTCCAGAATGGCGACTGGCATCATGTCGTGATGAACTGGCGAAATCTCGATTCGGGTAAGACCAATGCCTCGGCGGAACTGTTCATCGACGGCAAACTGATTGGGCGACTAACCGACCGCGAAATTGCCATGGAGTGGAATCTGGACAAGACCGGCATCTATGTGGCCGTGAATTACATCGGACTACTCGACGAATTGGCCATCTTCGACAAGCCGCTCGAAAAATCAGAAATCTTGTATCTGAAAGACACGCCCGGCGCAATATCCGTACTCAAAAACGCGCCCTAACGCCCCAAACGCCATGGCTCGGCCTGGCGCTGATCGTCCCCTTTTACGCGGCGCGACGACCGCGCAGTCGTTTATAGCAACGAAATAGAAACGATTGCAGCTTGTTATAGCGGTCGCGATTGCGCCGCAGGATGCGGGGCAGCGGCTGGATGTCGGCTTCTTCGAACTCGAGTCCGTGCCACACCAGGCTGCGGTTGCCGCGGATGAAGAGCGTTCCATCAAAGCCGATGAAGGCGTATGTCTGGTAACTGTTGGCCGGCCGCATCGCGGCGGGTGAGTTGTCTTCAACTTCGAACAAGCGAAAGTATTCTGAATCGACGAAGATACCGTTGCAGTCGGTGACGGCGACCAATTCGTAACCTTTCCGCCGCGCCAGCTTGGTAAGCGATAGCAGGCTGCTGCCCTGCGACACGGACATATCCCTGGGCTGCACGAATTCGATTTCGTTGGGGACCGTTGGATTAAATTCCACCACGACCACTTTGGGCCGATATTCCGTCGTCGCTTCCCAAACGTGGTAGTCGTTGCCGTCGATGTCGATGGACAGCAGTGCAAAATTGTCGGGCACCGCCGTTTTCCGCAGAATCACGTCCAGATTGTCGTCGGCCTCGAAGCCCACGAGATTGCACAACGGAATCACGTCGTCACGCGTTTCAAATGTCTTCCGCAGGTCGACCACGCGGCGAGGATTGCCTTCGATCATCACGGCCGAATAGCCGTGGTGCGTCACGAGGTTGTACGAGTTGCTGAGGAACTTGCCATCCCAGGCTCCAAACTCGACGCACCAGTTTTCGTCTTCTGGACCATCAAGGATCTCAAGGATCTTCAGCAGAATCCCATCTTCGCCGTTTTGGGAAGTAATGTTGTGTTGATGTTCTTCGAACCAAGTGCTGCTAGCCATGCGCAATCCTTTCGCGGCGGATAATAGGACGGGCGACGAACAGAAGCAACGCCGGTCTCTGTTTCGGCCGCCGCCTGCTAGCACGACGGGCCAATTGTGTAGGCCGGATCAAGCGAAGCGCTGCTCCGGCAGGTCCCCAGTTTACCAAGCTTCGTGGATGCCGGAATTTCGTCGCTTCGCTCGTCGGTCCGGCCTACTTGTGATTAAGCAAGCTTGTAGTCCCCGTCGGAATTCCCACAACCAACGCTTTAGAATTACTGTTCAACAACCGATTTAGTGTGTGATACATTGCTCCTCGCCGGATTCTTCGTATTCCGGGCCGAACGAGCACACTCACAAGTCACGGATGTCGCGGATGGGAAAGATTTCTCGCCTTGCTACCAAGGTCAAGAACTTGGTTCGTCGCCGGTCTTATGCTTCGGACGAAATGGATCGCAAGTTGGCGGCGCGCCTGAATATCAAGAATGGCTTCTTCATCGAAGCCGGTGCCAACGACGGTCTGCGGCAAAGTAACACGTTGTATTTTGAAAAGTACTACAACTGGCAAGGGCTGTTGGTCGAACCGGTGCCCCGCTTGGCGGAAGCCTGCCGCCGCAATCGGCCGCGCTGCGCCGTGGAAGGCGTGGCGCTAGTGCCGCTCGATTTTGAGCAATCCCATGTCGACATGCGCTACTGCGATCTGATGTCGCAAATCAAAGGCGCGATGGATACCGAAGACGAAGAACTGGCCCACGTGCAACTGGGCTGCCAGGTTCAGCAAATCGAGACGCATGACTTGCGGGTTCCCGCCCGGCCGCTCAGCAGTCTCTTGGACGAGCATGGCGTCGAACAGGTCGACCTGTTGTCGCTGGATGTGGAAGGCTTTGAACTGCAAGCACTGCAAGGCATCGATTTCGATCGGCATCGGCCCCGCTTCATGCTCATCGAAGTTCGCGACCCCACGGAAATAGAAAATCATTTGCATCCGCTGTACGAACCGGTGGCGGAATTTTCGCGCCGCATCAACCGGGCGGATGTTTTGTATCGGCTGAAGGCGGCCTGACATTGTCGCGGATCGCTCCGCGATCAAAGCGTCGGGCTCGCCGGAAGAACCACGACTTTCAAGAGGGTTGAACATGTCGCTGGCACCCTTGCTACCGTTGGCCGGAGCGGCGATCGCTCCTGTTTCCGCGCAGGTTGCCAAACGGCTTTCGGACGGTTTAGGATTTCTGCAAGCCATAACCGACGTGGTGGCCGGAAAATCGCTGGCAGGCGGCGCGTCTTCACAAAAAGACTCCCCGTTCGTCTCCATCAATTCGCGGCAAGGGGCTCTGGATTCCTTGCAGGCCTCTTCAGAAAGCGCCCTGGAGCAGCTCAGCGAGATCCTGCGCGACCGCCTGCACGCCGCCGATGTGAATACGACCGTGCCCTTCTTGTTGCAAGGCGATGCCGACGGCAAGGTCGTTGTCGCGGGGCAACACCCCGATCGCGCGGCCATCGAGCGCATCTTCGCCGAGGACTCAAGCTTGACCAGCCTGTTCCACTTTCTGTCGAACAACTTTGGCGTGATTGGCCCGGGGCAAGCCGCGGCGAACGGCGATGATCCGCGTTCCAACATCATGCAGCCGCTTACGCCCGTCGGCACGCAAGCTTCGCCCAGCCATCACAGGTTCGGCCTTCAGATGTTGGCCGACGATCTTAAAGTTGTGTTTGGCTAACTTGGATCCGACGGGGATTTGAATCGGATTTCGGCCCACGCCGCCCGCGCGTCCTGGCTACCCGGATAGACAAACAAGAACATGGCGTAAACCGCCAGCGACACCAACGCGGCCAGCAAGGCCCCCGCCAATTCGCCCCACGGCTGATCGGCCCAAAGATACCGAGCGCTGTGCAGCACGCCGCAGCCGATCGCCCCGATCACGCCGGTCGCCAACAGCGCGCCGAAAATTACGCGCAGGTTGCGCCGCTCGTTCTCGATCGCCACGCAGCGGCGCAGCACAAGATAATTCATGACCAGCGTCAGCAGACCGACCAGCGACGTGGAGAGTGCCAAGCCAACCTCTCCCCATGGCCCGATCAACAGAAGATTGAAGACGATATTCGGAACGAAGCTGGCAAACACGCCCAGCAGCAGCAGCACGCGCAGCTTGCCCATCGTCATCAAGGCCTGATAGAACGTCGTGCTGACCATGTCGGCAAACAGGCCCAGCCCGTAGGCGGCCAGACAAAATGCCATGGCCCGCGTGGTTTTTTCGTCGAGTTGTCCGATGTCGAAATAGCTGAATACCGGCGGACAGCAAATGCACAAAAGGGCTGAGACGGGAAACAGCAGAATCGCCGCGTAGCGCATGATCGTGCCGCACGAACGGCCCATTTCGTCGGTGCCCCCTTCGGCCGCCTGCCGGGAAAAATGTGGCAGCAGCACGGCCAGCATCGAGGCAATGACGGTCCCCGACAATACGTCCTTGATCAAGGCACTCCAGGTCAGAACCGCGACTTTGCCGGTTTCCAGATAGCTGGCCATCGCCCGGTCGACGAACACATTGCCTTGAGAGATCAAATCCAAAACGATCAGCGGCGCGGCGAACGTCCAGATCAAGTTAAAGGTAGGAGTTCGTAGTCCGGTGTCCCAATGAAAGCGGTGCCCCAGGCCGCGCACCATCACGGCAAGCAGCAGGCTTTGCAACACGCAGCCGACAAACAGCCCGCTAATTAATCCGGCGGCTCCCGATTCCGCTCCGCTGAAAACGACGACCATGATCACGCAGATTGTGGGAATGGCCGCCGTCAATTGCGGTAGCGAAAAGCGTCCTTGGGCGTTCAGCGCCGCGGTCAAGCCGCCAATCATGGCCATGGGAACGATCAGCCACGCCGCGGGAACTACCAAAGAATAAGAGACCTGCACCACGCTCGGATCGTCGCCGGCGATGATGTAGAACCAGGTAAAACGCAAAACGGCCGAGACGCCGCAGGCAACCACGACGGACGCCAAGAACAAATTGGTCAGAAAGCGATTCGTGAACTGCTGGGCGGCCTGGTCTCCCTGCAAGGCGAACTTCGGATGCTGCACTAGAAAAGAGCGGCGCACCGCTTGTACGAACAGCGCCATGCCGAGCGCGGGAATCAGCATCGCCAGCGCGTAGGCGTCGGTTACCACGCCGGCCCCGAAAACGTAAGCGACAAAGATCTCCTTGGAGAACGAGACCACGCGGCACAAGGCGGCGGCGACGGCCATCAACAGGCCGGCTTTTGCCACGTTACGCAGTCCTGACATAGAGTTCTCCCAACCGGCCAGCGGCACGGATCAATGGTCCGCTTGCGATTCCAGCCGATAGATTACCAGCTTCAACCCGTCCGGTTTCACAAACTCGCGTTCGGGAATCAGCGTCACGCGGCGGTGCCCGCCGGCGTCCACTGGCTGCACGTGCCGATTGAAGTACGACTGCCACTGCCCAACCGCTGGGCTGACGTCCTTGTCGTGTAGCTCCATCAATAGGAATCGAATGTCGGGACTATCGATCGACCCTCTCAACAGATCAAGGCCATTTTGCAAATCCAGTTGCCGCAACACTCGATAATATCGCGGAGACCGAATGGTCCAGCCGCCCGGCAACAGCCGCACGCCACTCCGCTCGCGATGGTCCATCAGTGGATGAATCCACTCTCGGGCGTAGGAACTGGGCGGATAGAGTTGGATCAGCAGCATCGGATTCGCGCGGCCGGCGCTGGCCTCGGTCAGCGATTGCTGCATGAATCGCCAGTGCGCGCGGCTGGTACGCAGCGAACTGAAGTCGGCTCGGGCCCAATGCGCCGCAGCCCACAGCGACAAGATACAAAAAACGATGGCCCCGGCCTGGGACGCTCGCCGAAGGATCTTCTTCCATCCCGCCGCACTGGCGTTCCCTTGCCCGTCGGCCGACGACGGCAGCACGGCCAGCATGCCCACGAAATACGCCATGATCGGAATGCTCACACGTCCCACGAATCGAAAATTGACCAGCCCGATGGTGAGGACGCCAAAGATGCCAATCGCGCCCAGTACGCGCAGCACGTCGCCGCGTGGCGCTTGCAATAAACTTCCGCCTCGATAGAAAAGCAGTGCCAAGCAACAACAGATCAACACCGGTGTATTGAGGCGATTGGCGCCGTACGCCGACGAGAGGGCTTGTCGCATTCGCAACCAGGACCAAGCCGGCACGTGGGAGTTGTTTTCGCGCAAAAACGTATCCAGCGCCTCGACGCTCAAACGCCGTTCGTCATACGCCATCCAATATTCATGGAACATCGCATAGTCATCTTTCGTCCAGTTCGCGCTGGCCAAAGCTTTCTCAGTGCGAGGGCCTTCCCGTCCCAGCGGAGTATCGTGGAAACGGGCGTTGTATCGCAGAAAGGTCTGGTAGTGCGCGTGCTGCGGTCCGCGAGTCGTCAGGAAAGCCAGACCCCGGTCCGCGCCGACGATGGCGACCGCCAGCAGCAAGAAGGGCATCACGGTCTTTAGGTGCCGCCGGTCGTCTCGGTTTAGAAAAAAGGCCAAGGGAAGGGCATATACCAGAAACACAAGGAACAGCTTCCAACGCCACAGGTAGGACAACACTAGACAAGCAAACAACAATCCTTTGGGCAGTGGAAATCGCCGCTGGCTGGATAGCCACGCCAACACGAAAAGAAAGACGCCAAACTGAAGCAGCAACGTGGCGGACGTAAATGTAACCGAAACCAGGCAATGGCCGATGAGCGCCAAATAGGCTGGCAGAATTAGCAGTTTGCAATAACGGTCGACGCTATCCAAAAACAAGATGCTAAAGAAGAGTCCCGTCCCGAGCAGCAGCGTCAGATAGAGCAGCAGGCCATACCACGGGATCAGCGCGCTGACTTGGTAGAGCAGCCAAAAGGTATAGCCGAGGAACCTAGAAATAAATGGCGCGTCGGTCGAAGCGGGAAAACCATCGATGCCGCTGAGGATCGTGATCATCCCTATGTCGTCATTGACTTCATACTTGACGGGCAGCACGGCCGCCACGGCAAGAATGACCAAGAACGCCGAAAGGAAACCGCGGCGTAATGCGAGGAGGTGGGACGCATCGGATGGCTGCTGGCCGGTGCCGCCCTCCGATCTTGTTCCATCCGCCATCTAACAACCTTCAGCCGAAAACAACGAGAAACCGGAACTGGCGGGAAGAGCGGTATGAAAAGAATGAGCGGGAATTTTGGGGCCAAAAGTTCCTACGCCGATTCTACCATCGCGGTTCATTGCTGTCCAAAGCGGCCGGCGTCAATCGAAGGCGCGGTGGGCCCCGATCTTGCGCAACCCCTGGCGCAATCGAGGAACGCATGGACTTGGCATTTTCTTCCGCAAGTCGTTCCAAGGCTAGACTCCACAGTTCGGCTTGCGTGTCCTTGTGAGACTGGTAGTACAGCGCGTGGTCGATGTCGGGCACCGCCATCACTCCGTTGGTCATCGTCGCGTCGGTAAAGTCCTCTCCGCGAAACATGCGAAAGCGGATGAACTTGCACCGCGAGCCATCGAAGTTCACCTGCATGAACCATGGACCGTGCATCTTGCGGATCATGGTGAGGAATTGGTCTATTTCTTCAGGATCAGTGATATGTACCTGCCCATCGTCGAGATGGCCCTTCGCCGAAATCGTGATCGACTTGACGGGCGGTCGCAACAAGACCATGTCGCTGACGCGAGGCGAAATGCATCCCAGCGAACAATTGGCCGTCAGCAAGGCCAGCAAAAGCAAGCGGGTCATCCGTAAACTCCGCGGCACAGATGCATGAATGTAGACAGAATTGTCTATCGAATTCAGCTTGTATAGAAATTTGGCCGTTGAGAGCAATACGAAAGCGCGTCGACGCATTTCCGAATGAGGCTCTCCGTCGGCCGGGCTGCTCGCCACTGCTGGAGAAGCCAGCAGTGGCAGCCCAATTTTTGATCGCGACGAAACACAGGCAGTCGGCAAGCCGCGCAGGATCGACTATATTTGCCAGTTTGAGAAATTCGTCTTTGTTGGACCCAAATTTGCACGCTCCCTCCGAGGGGAGAATCGATCCCCGCCCATTAATCTCGAACCGTGCCGGTCGTCCATGCAAGTTGAGCAAGTTGTTCGCTACCTTGATCAGCCCGAAGAGGCCGAGGGATGGCTGCGCGGTTTGGCCCTGGAGGACACCGGCCGCGCCCATCGAAACTTGGTCGGCATCGCGCAGGCCGGGGTCACCGTTGATCTGCTGGCGATCATCGGAAGTCAGTTGGCGGAGATTCTGCCCGGGCTGAGTGACCCGGACATGGCCTTGAACAATCTGGAACGGTTCGTGAAGGCGTCACGGAGCCCGTTGTCGCTGGGATCGTTGTTTGAACGCGACCTCACTTCCCTGCCCGTGATGCTGCAAATCTTTTCAACCAGCCAGCACTTGAGTGATCTGCTGGTACGCGATCCGGAAAGCTATGACCTGTTGCGGATCACCGAGGGACAGCCGGCGACGCGCGAGGTACTGGTCGAAGAATTGTGCAGCGAAGTCGCGTCCCTGACCGACGACCGCGCGATCATGAACGCGCTACGGCGATGCAAGAATCGCGAAACACTGCGGATCGCGTATGGAGATATCGTCAATGCTCAACGGCTCAGCACGATCACGGAACAAATCTCCTTCCTGGCCGACTCGATTTGCGAAGCGGCTTTGCAAGCGGCCCGGCGAAAGCTGGAAACGAAACGGGGCGCGCCCCGCCGCCCCGATGGCGAGGCGGCCAAGTTTGTGGTCCTGGGCATGGGCAAGCTGGGTGGAACGGAACTGAATTACTCCAGCGATATCGATTTAGTGTTCTTGTACGACCAGGAAGGCAAGACGGACGGCCCTCGCTCGGTGAGCAATCAGGAGTTCTTCGAGCGGCTGTCGCGCGAATTCGTCACGTTGCTGACCGACGCCACCGACCTGGGAACCGCCTACCGAGTGGATGTGCGATTGCGGCCGGAAGGCAATCAGGGCCCGATCGTCAACAGTTTGGAAACGGCGTTGCACTATTATGACATCAAAGGGCGAACCTGGGAGCGGCAAGCGTATGTCAAGGCGCGGCCCGTTGCCGGAGACTTGGATCTGGGGCGCGAGTTCCTCCACCAACTGCGATCCTGGATCTATCGTCGCTATCTCAACCGAGCCGATATTACGGGCATCAAGGCGCTCAAGCGCAGAATCGAACGGCACGCCCAGCTCGAAGGTGGCGACATCCGCAACGTCAAAACGGGGCACGGTGGAATTCGCGACATCGAGTTCGTAATTCAGTTTCTGCAACTGCTCAACGGAGGCGATTCGCCCGAGCTACAAACTTGTAACACGTTGGACGCCATTGATCGGCTGGAATCGGACGGCTGCTTGAGCTTCCAAGAACGGCGAATCTTGGAAGAGAACTATGAATTCTTGCGCAAGATCGAACACCGGCTGCAAATCATGTTCGACTTGCAAACGCACACTCTGCCGGACGACGACAATGAATTGCGCAAAGTGGCGATTCGGATGGACTTCACGGGCACACCGCACCTGTCCGCCCTTGACGCTTTCAAGGCGCAGTTCAAAGAGCGGACCGATCTGAATCGCAAGATCCTCGATCACTTGCTGCACGACGCCTTCGGCGATAACGAGAAGAGCGAACTTGAGGTGGATCTGGTCCTTGATCCGGATCCCACCGACGAGTTCATGCAGCAAGTTCTGTCAAAGTACGGATTCAAGGACGTTCCCGCGGCCTATCGCAACCTGATGGCCCTGTCGTCGGAGAACATTCCCTTCCTATCCACGCGGCGATGCCGTCACTTTCTGGCCGCCATCGCCCCACGCCTGCTGCCGGCGATCGCCAAAACGCCCGATCCCGACACGACGCTTGTGAATCTATGCCGGGTGAGCGAATCGCTGGGCGGCAAGGGAGTGTTGTGGGAATTGTTTAGCTTTAATCCGCCGACCTTGAAGCTGTATGTGCGGTTGTGCGCGTCCAGCCCTTACCTGTCGGGCATCTTGACCAGCAACCCGGGAATGATTGATGAACTGATGGATTCGCTGGTGCTGGACAAGCTGCCGACGTTCAAGGGGTTGGAAACGATGCTGGCCGATCTGTGCCGCGGGGCGGAGAACATCGATCCGATATTGCACAGTTTCAAAAACTCGCAACATCTGCGGGTGGGTGTCCGTGACATTCTCGGCAAGGAGGACGTTAGGCGAACGCACGCCGCGCTGTCCGACATCGCGGAAGTCTGTCTGCAGCAAGTCACACGCATTGAATACGAACGGCTGGTCGAACGGTTTGGTGAACCCGCCATTCAAGGAGGCGCGCGCGACGGTGCTCGTTGCGAACTGATCATCTTGGCACTGGGCAAGCTCGGAGGACGCGAGCCGAATTACCACAGCGACTTGGACATCGTATTTTTGTACGAAGCCGACGGCACGACGACGCATCGCCGCAGTGAAAAGACCACCACGAACCAACATTTCTACAGCCAACTGGGACAACGCATCATCAAAGTGTTTACCCAACTGGGCCCCTACGGCCGCTTGTATGAAATTGACCCCCGCCTGCGGCCCACGGGCAAGAGCGGCATGCTGGCCGTATCGCTGGACGAATTTTCGCGTTATTTCTCTAGTGGTGCCGGCCAACTTTGGGAGCGGCAGTCACTCTGTAAAGCGCGCCCCGTCTACGGCACGAGCGAAGTTCGCGACAGGGCGATGCAAGTCGTTCGCTCGGCGATCAACGCCCGTCCCTGGCAAGCGGAGTGCGCCGCCGAGATACGCGCCATGCGCTATCGGCTTGAAGAAAACGCGTCGGGCAAGAACTTGAAGCGTGGCACCGGCGGGACGGTCGACATCGAATTCGCCGTCCAAATGCTGCAATTGAAGAACGCGGCCGCATCGCCGCAAGTTCTGGTGCCCGGCACGGTCGATGCCATTCTCGCGCTGCACGACGCGGGACATTTGAGCGACGAGGATTGCGAGTTCTTAACACAGTCGTACGCTTACCTGCGCAAGGTGGAAGCTCGTTTGCGGCTGATGAACACGACCGCGCGGCACGACCTGCCCGAGGAAGAACATGAACTAAAGAAACTGGCGTTCCTGTTGGGCGGGGAGAGCCCGGCGGCCGTGGTGACGGAAACGGGCCGTTATACAAAAGAGAACCGTAACCATTTCGAACGTCTGTTTGACGCGGCAAGCTGACCTAAACCGGTAGGCCCGAAGGCTTACAACGTCAAGGCCGCCGCCGGTCAGTTCACGGCCAACACAACGACGCCACACACCATCAAGCCGGCGGCGACAAGTCGGCGTGTCGTGTTGCCTTCGCCAAGAAATCGCGTTCCCAACACGGCGGCGACCAGAATGCTGACTTCCCGGGTTGGCGCGACGTACGTCAGGTCCGTGAACGACATTGCCGTTAAGACAAGGATATAGGATAGCGGCGCGAGGACGGCCACGCCCAGCACCTCTGCCCGGTTTGATTTCCACAAGGATTTGACCTGAGGCCAATTGCGAAAGGCGTGCGGGGCCAACAGCAGGCTGATGCCCGAACCAGCAAAGGCCTCAAGGACCAGCGGCGGCACCGCCAACCGGCTGACCGCGTACTTATCCCACACCGTGTACAACGCGATCAGTACGCCGGTAACGGTTCCGTAATAGATTGCCGTCCCCGGCTGCTTGGCCGCTCCGCCCCCGCCGCGAAACGCAAGCAGGAAGACGCCGAACAGAACCAAAGCCACACCCACGAGCGCAGGTGTTTTAGGGCGTTCCCCGAGCAACACAATGGCGCTGACCGTGGCCAGGGCCGGACCCAATCCGCGTGCCAGGGGATAGACGAGCGATAGGTCGCCAGACCGATAACCTCGCTGCAGACAAAAGAAATAGACCAGGTGAATGAGAGTGGTTCCTAGAATAAATAACACGCCCATCGTTGACAAATATTGCCCTTGAACAACCAAAACTATCAACGCGGTGGGAATCAAAAATATGGAAGAAATCGTGGTGAACAGCCACACAAACATCACTCCGCCGCCGGCTTTTTTGGCGAGCAGGTTCCATACTGCATGAATCGATGCGGACGTGAGTACGAGAAGAAGCGCGATAGTACTCAACGGCGACCCGCTTTCAAAGAGGTAAACACGAAGTGTTGCAGGGTGTCCCGTTCCGATGGCCCCTAACAAACCACTGCTATTCTAGCATCGTAAGTAACTCGATGTCGCGCGGCTCAATGGATGCTCGTACGGCATGGGCCGGCGAAATTTCAAACGACGGATGGAACAGGTGCAAAACGGAAATTCCGCATCACTCCGCGTCGTGCCATGACGTAATCCGGCCATAAATTCTGGGCACACGCACGTTTATTCTTGTGCCGCCCGGTCGTTGCGGATACTTTACCGAGTGGATCTCACCACCCTTTCGCCGTCGCCATCATGAAATACGAATCGCTTGGCAACTTCATTAACGGCCGCTTCGCCACCCACGACGGCGAACAGCTTGATGTCGTTTCGCCGCTGGACGGAGCGCGGCTGTCTCATGTTCCTCTCTCGACCCCCGCGGAGCTAGACGCAGCGGTGGCCGGCGCGGAAGCGGCGTTCGGCCCCTGGTCGGCACAAACCATCAAGCAGCGGTCGCAGTTGTTCTATCGCTATCGCTCGCTGCTGGAGAAACACTTCGACGAGCTGGCGGAACTCGTCCATCTGGAAAACGGCAAGACCGTGGATGAAGGGCGGGCGGAAGTTGCCAAAGCAATTGAAGTAACCGAATTTGCTTGTTCGCTGCCGCAAATGACCACGGGCGAGTTGCTGGAAGTTAGCCCGGGAGTCGAATGTCGCGTCGAGCATGCACCGCTTGGCGTGGTAGCTTCGATCACGCCGTTCAATTTCCCCTGCATGGTGCCGCACTGGACGATTCCGATTTCCATGTGCCTTGGCAACGCATTGATCTTCAAGCCCTCGGAAAAAGTGCCGCTGACCGCCAATCGTGTTGCCCAGCTACTGCAACAAGCGGGACTGCCCGATGGCGTCTTCCAGGTTGTGCATGGCGACCGGCGGATTGTCGAGGCGCTCTGCGATCATCGGGCCATTGCCGCGTTGACTTTCGTGGGCTCGACTCCGGTGGCGAAACAGGTTTATGTGCGCGGCACCCAACAATTGAAACGCGTGTTGGCCATGGGCGGAGCGAAGAACCATCTGGTCGTATTGCCCGACGCCGACGCCGGCCAAACAGCCGAGAACGTCGTCGATTCGATGGCGGGATGCGCCGGACAGCGATGCATGGCCGCCGCCACGATGTTAGCGGTGGGGGATGTCGATCATATCGTGGATCAGGTTTGCCAGACGGCACGCCGTGTTGTTCCGGGAGAGAACCTGGGCGCGGTGATTTCTCACGCAGCCAAACAACGCATTGAAGGCTTTATCACCGAGGCGGAACAGGCCGGAGCCCGAGTCCTCGTCGATGGCCGAGGCGCGGTCGTGGCCGGTTGCGAGAACGGCAGCTACGTCGGCCCCACGGTGTTGGATCAAGTGACTCCGGAAATGCGGATCGCTCAAGAGGAAGTTTTCGGTCCGGTACTGGCCATCATTCGCGCGCGGAATATCGACGAAGCCGTCGCGATCGAAAATCGTTCGCCCTTTGGCAACGCGGCCGCCGTCTATACGCAAAGCGGGGATGCGGCCCGAGCGATCATCGACCGCGCCAAGTCGGGCATGATCGGCGTCAACATCGGAGTTCCCGTCCCCCGCGAGCCCTTCGGGTTTGGCGGCTGGAACGATTCTCGTTTCGGCGCGGGGGATATCACCGGCAAAAGCTCCATCGCATTTTGGACCCAATCCAAGAAGGTCACTACGCGGTGGAGGTGAACAAAGGCAGGCAGGCCTTACATGACGTCCTCGTGGGTGGTACCGAATGAAAACTGAGGACTGCCGGAGCAGCGTTTCGCTTGATCCGGCCTACGCAATCTTGATCCTGACAGAACGCCAACCGCTTCCCAAGTTAGGGCGAATGGTCCAGGCTGACGCCGAATCCTGCCGTATCGTTTGCGCGGATTGTTCCTTGGTTGATTGCTGGCGCGCCCGTCAGGCAGTTGAACCACGTTCGTGGTGATTCGGCCAGTGGTTGTTTGTCCAGGGCCGCAACGGCGTGCAGGGCGTACGGTTCGCAGCCTCGGTGCGGACAGACGCGCAGGCCCGCTTGCTGAGCCATCTTGTAGACTTCGACCAGCGTGGTCATGCCGCCGCACCAGTTGATGTCGGGTTGTAGGACCGCATGCAAGCGGCGATCGACCAAGTGTTGAAATCCGGCGGCCAAGTATTCGTGTTCGCCGCCGGCAATCGGAACGGCACTCTGCGCGGCCAGACGCTGGTAGTCGTCAAGCTGGTCCGGCGGAATTGGTTCTTCGAGCCAGGCGACGTCATAAGGCGCTACCGCCTCCGCGACCGCCAAGGTTGTGTCGACATCCCAGCGAGCGAAGGCGTCGATCATCAGCATGGCATGGGGGCCCAGTCGCTGCCGGACCGTTTCGACCAAATCGGCGATCGTTGCCGGTTTTGGCCGGTCGCCGAATCGTTCCACGTGCAGTTTTACCGCCGTGTGCCCGTGGCTCATGGCCTCGCGGGTCGCCGCGTCGTCGAATACCGTGACATAGGTGGGAATCGACCGGTGCAAGTCAACTTGCGGATTCAGCAACCGAGCGACCGGTTGATTGGCCGCTTTGCCCCGCAGGTCCCACAGCGCCAGATCGACGCCGCTAATCGCCATTACTACCAGGCCGGAACGGCCGTAAAAAACGGTTTGTTCGCACATGTCGCGGTGAAGTTTTTCGACATTCGCGGCGTCGCGACCGATCAGCACCTCGCGCAATACCGTGTCAACCACATGGATACCGGCCGCTCCACCGCCGCCAACACCAATGCCGGTCAAGCCGGCGTCGGTCTCGACCCGGACGGCGATTTGGCCCAATTGTGTTCGCCAGTCGGGCGGTGAACCAGGTGTCGGTGGTTGGTGAGCCCGAATGTCGATGATTTTCATTGATGGCGATTCCAGGAGACGGCCAGCGGCGCGGTGGCACAAGGCGTCGCCGCTAAAAAGGCGAAGCCTACTAACACCATCCACACGGGATACGGAAAGCCCGAGCCTCCCTGAAACGCGTCCCAGCCGAGTTGGACAGTGATCAGCCCAATTATGCCGGCCACGATGGCGATGTTCCAGCCAACGGTCCACCGAGTGATCAAATTCTTTCTAATCGCAAAGAAGTAAGCGGTCAAAGTTCCGATCATCGCCGCCGCGGCGCCGACGATCAACGCGCCAACCAAAATGATTCCTTGAGTTCGATCTGGAACAAAGAGCTTGACTGCCACCACGCTCAAAATTCCGCCTCCCACCACAACGTAATTGAGCGCCATCAGCAGCCATTTTCGAGAAACGGTCACCGACGCGGCCAGCCCGGCAGCACTCCACGACAGAGCCATGCAGGTTGCCAAGCTGACGAGAATCCCACCATTCCCGCGCTGAACCACACGCAACAGCGTCGCTCCGTCGCCCCGGGCGATGAAGCGGCCCGCCACGACGGCCAGGCCCAATATCCAGAGAACCCAGGCCACCGCGAGGGCGACTGCCACTACCTTAAGGATCGTGAAAGCGATGTCCGAATCGCTTACCGGTTGCGTCGCGCGAAAGCTGCCCAACTTCACATTCGGCCCCGTGTGCGCGCAAAGAACTCCCAGGGCGACCGACATCATGATGCTTAACAAGGTCATGCCTCGGCACAGCCCCACGGTGTCCTCGAGGTCCATCCACGGACAATAGCACCACGCCACGACGGTCGCGATGGGAAGAAGGAGGACGCCCGCGATCAACGCGCCTTTCGATCTCAATTCAAACCACATCATGGCCCGCCGACGATTGAGGAAAGGGGCGAAGCGCGCCAACCGATTCGCGCCGCGCCGACCGTAACGGGACGCGAGATTGTCCAGGATCCTTCCCAGCGATCGCATGTTGGGACCTTCGCCTTGACGATCCCAGGCGACACCGATCACCGCGGCAACGTAGGCCGCGCCGGCGACCAGCAACATGGTGACGACTTCCGACGTCGTAAGTTCGTCCCAAATGCCGCGAGTACGCAATCCTTCTTCAATCACGGCATCGTATCGGCCCAGCAACCACCAACTGAAAACGAGGGTCGCCACAATTCCGGCGACCACTCGATAGAACATCGACGATCGAAAAGACCAACTGATGGCCTGCGCCCAAGCCGCGCTGGCCGCCACGAACAAGACCCCGCCCACCACCGACCAGCGAGCGTCGAAGATAAGATTCAACGCGATTGCGACAACCAAGTACATGAGCGTGGCGACAAGGGACCCGCTAAGCATCTTCCAACCAACCAATTTCAGCGCCGAGATGGGCAACGTGAAATGGCGTTGCAGCGTCGCTTGTGTCTGAATCACTCCCGCCAGACAGGTCATCACCGAGACGAGAAAGAAACTGAACTGAATCTGACGGCCCGCGTCACTTTTCAGCGTCTCAAGACCGAATCGCTGAAACACGCCGTGTAATAGAAGAAGGAATCCCGCCATCGCGATGGCGATGGGGAAGGCCCCTCGAAACGCGGATCGCCAGCACTGCCACGATAATGCCACGGGAACGGATTGCATGATTCGAGTTACTCCTGTAGGTCTCGCTCGCCGAGCGTGACTTGTCTTCTCCGTGTGGGAAATCGATGAACGTCCGGGAAATCGATGATCGGGTCAACTGTCTGAAGAGGTCACTTTCGGCGAGAGCGAGCGACTGGAACGGACCCACGCCACAAAGATCTCGTCCAAGTTGGCGGGATCCTCTTCCACGATCTCCGCGCCCGCTTGCACGACGTTTCGCTTCAACAATTCGTACTGGCCGTTGCAAACCACGGTCCACTCGCGGCCCTCGCCCGTGCAGGCCAGCGCGCCAGGGATCTGCAGAGTTTCCGGCTGGGGTTCGGCGAAGCGCACCATCAACCGGCGGTGGCTGCCGACAATCTTGCTCAGTTCATCGCACAGGATCAGGCGGCCTTCGTGCAACATCGCCACCTGGTCGGCCACCCGTTCGACTTCATCCAGCAAGTGCGACGAAAATAACACGTTCCGTCCTTCGTCGGCGACCGTACGAATAATGGCGGCCAGAATGTCGCGGCGTACGATCGGATCCAATCCCGACGAGGGTTCGTCCAATACAAGCAACTCGGGGCGATGAGCCAGCGCGATCAACAAGCCGGTTCGCGCCCGCTGGCCGCGCGATAGGCCTTGAATTCGCTGGTCTGCCCTCAGTTCGAACATCTCGCGCAGTTCCTCGGCGAACGCAACGTCCCACTTTGGATAAAAGGCCTGCGTAAACGACAGCAGATCGCCCACCCGCAGAAAATCCGGCAGATCCCGCTCTTCGGAGAGATAACCAATGCGGCCCAACACGTTCACCGGATCGGTGACGGGATCCATTCCGAACACGGAAACAGATCCCCGTTGGGGTTTGAGCAGCCCGAGTATGTGTTTGATGAGCGTCGTCTTGCCGGCGCCATTCTCGCCGACTAGGCCAAACACTATGCCTCGCGGGACACTCAGGCTGACGTCGTCCAACGCCAGCTTGTCGCCAAACCGTCGTATCAAATGTTGAATTTCGATAATGTGATCGCCAGCCTTGTCGCTCATGGTCCGTGTCCCGATTACTGAGTTGATTTTAGTTGCCGGCCCCGTTGTTTGACCATCTTGAGAAGTGTATCCACATCGACATTCATCTGCCGTGCCTCGGCCAATAACGTGTCGATGCGCTCGTTGAGTATTTTGTTTTGCTCGCGCCGCGCGAGTGGCGAGCCGCCGTTGGAAACAAAGGCACCCGCGCCGCGTCGCGTGGTGATAACACCGGCGGTTTCCAGTTCCCGGTAAGCTCGCGCGACCGTGTTGGGATTCACCAGCAATTGCTCGGCCAACTGCCGCACGGGCGGAATCCGCTGGCCCGCTTCCAACCGTCCGGAAGCCACCAAGTACTTCACCTGATTGACGACTTGAAGATAGATCGGCACGCCATCGTTGCCGGTGATCCGAATCTGCATGGGAACCTCGCGTTTAACAACTGTATTAATACAGTAATACAATAAGGCGGCATGCGTCAAGTGACCGGTGTGAGAATAAGTGGGATTTTGTGAAATTTATTGGCAGCTTACGGTGGTCCTATTTTCTCCGCTATTCTCTTATCATGGTTATGGAGATCGCGCGAAGTTGATCGGCCGAGCCAGTTCGAAAGTGGATTTTGCCATACCGGTCGGTAAGGAAACATAATGCTTGCACACATCATCGAAGGAACCACATCATGATCGACCTCAAGGGCCATGCGGCGCTGGTGACCGGATCGACCAAGGGCGTAGGTCGAGCGATTGCCGAAGCTTTCGCCGCCGCCGGCGCGAACGTTGTCCTGCACGGACGCCAAGCCACCACCGAATCCGAAGAAGTGGTGCGTCGCTGCCAATCTTTCGGAATCGATGCTCGGTTTATCACCGGCGATCTTTCGGGACCGACCGAATCGGTCGTGACGGAAATCTTTGACCAAGCGCGGCAGCAGATGCCGGGCATCGACATTCTGGTCAACAACGCGGGCACCTACGACGATGTTCCCTTTCTGGAAATGGAGTACGAGCGATTCGAGCGGACGATGCGGCTGAACGTGCATGCTCCCTTTTTTCTAACTCAGCGATTCGCTCGCCACTGGATCGAAAATCAAATCGCGGGAAGAGTACTGATGATCGGATCGATCAATGGCCGCATGGCGGAACCGGTCCACTCGGGCTACGACACGTCGAAAGGGGCCGTCGAGATGATGGTCAAGACGTTGTGTGTCGAGTTGGCACCACGCAATATTCGCGTCAACGGGCTGGCACCGGGATTGGTCGTGACGCCGCTGACATCGGTCATCGAAGAGAGTCCTCGATTTCGCCGCTGGATGGAATTGCACACCCCCAACGGGCAGGTGCCGGCGGCGGAAGTTTGTGGAAGCGGCGCCGTATACTTGGTAAGCGACGCCGCCCGGCACGTCCACGGACAAATGCTACTTGTGGACGGCGGCATGAGCATCTGGCAACAACCTGACATGCCCGACCAGTGGCAGTGAGTCAGCGACCCGCCTCCGTTGCCCTGGACGCCTTGACTTGAACCGTATGCTGATGATCACCGCCGCCAGGACCAAGATTGCCAATAGGAGGCCGGACGCTGTCGCTTGGACCGGCCGATGATGATCACCGCCGCCAAAACCATGATCGCCAACAGCAGCCCGGCCGTTACTTCATCATCGTAATGAGAGTGGTTTGAGTAGACACCCTTGGTCGCTTGTCCAAAGTGTTCGCGCGTCACGATGTCGCCGGCGTCGATCGTGCACAAGGCATGTAGCTCGCTGACGTCGATCGTCTCTTTGAGAAACCCAACGCTGCCGTCGATTCGCGCCACGTAGACACCGGCACCATGGTCGCCGCTGACTTGACTACTGGATGTGGCGACGTCGGCAATGGTAAACGAGCCGGCTTCAAGATCACGAGGCTCCGTCCAAGCGATTCCAGAGTTGGCGATACTCACGAGGCAGATCGTCGAGTCCATGCCGTCGGTAACATCGTCGAAGGTTGTTGAATTCGGGCCTGGCCACGCCGTCCCCTCCCCCGTGACCGCAACAATCATGGTCTCACCGGCATTGTGGTTAGCTCCGCAATAATGACACGGGGCGTAGGTGCTGACGTCGACACGATTGAGAAACTCAAGATTCTCCGGGGCATCCCATGGCTTACTGAAGTCATAGCTGAGCTCGGAAGAACCTAATACGCCTCCGAGTTCCATGTATGGGAAAAGCAGGGCTCGCCAACTGTGGATCGGCTTGCCATCCTCGTCGGCTATGTAGGCGGGCGGCAGTTGGCCATGGACTTCATGATAACCGTGCAATGCGAGCGCCACCTGCTTGAGATTGTTGTTGCAGCTTGGCCACGAACCGCCGCCGCGTGGTGGTTGTGGTGGTTGAGACATCGGCAACGCAAGCAACAGTGCGCCACCGAGCAGAGCCAACGAGATAACAAAAGCAAACGGCCTGAGCTTGCGCAGACTAATCGCTCCGGGTGGAATGACAACAAGGTTGACTACCAGCAGTCCGCGATTCAGCCAAGACCACTCGCGAAAGAGTGACGCGGCCAAAGCAAAGAGAACGCAGTAGGTCGTAAGGTATCCGAACGCCCCGCGCAGAGTGAGGAACCGGCTCGGCGTTTGCTTGCGGTCGTTCACGGTCCAGGACTCGTGCCGCTGATTTTCGTACCGTGCTTATGTGAGATTTGTGAAAGCTCCTCACTGAAAAGCATCACGGCAAACAGGACAACCATCGCCATGATTATGCCGGGGATAGCCGCCTCATTAAAACGAGAGCCCTCCGTTGCCTGGCCGAAGTGCTCGTCGCCTGCAACATCGCCCGCGTTGATCGTACACAGAGCTTGCAACTCGTCCATCTCGATCGTGGCATTGAGGAACTCGATGCCTCCGTCGAGTCGCGCCACGTAAATACCGGCGCCATGATCGCCGCTGACTTGATTACTGGATTTGGCGACATCGGCAATTCTAAACGAGCCGACTTGAAGATCACGAGGCTCCGTCCAAGCGATTCCAGAGTTGGCGATACTTACGAGGCAGATCGTCGAGTCCGTGCCGTCGGTAACATCGTCGAAGGATATTGAGGTAGTGCCTGGCCACGCCGTCCCTTCACCCGTGACCGCGACAACCATCGTCTCATCGGGTTTGTGGTTGGCTCCGCAATACGGACACGCGGCGTAGGGGCCGGGAGTGAAGGAATTGCGAAATGCAAGATTCTCAGGAGCATCCCATGGCTTGCTGAAGTCATAGCTGAACTTGGAAGAACCCAGTAGGCCGCCGATTTCCATGTAGGGTAAGACCAGCACTCGCCAACTGTGTATCGGCGTGCCATCTTCGTCGGCTATGTAAGCCGGTGGCAGTTGGCCATGGACTTCATGATAACCGTGCAATGCGAGTACCGTTTGCATCAGGTAATTATTACAAAGTGGCGACCGCGTATCCGGTTCGCGGGTCGCTTGAATGATCGGCAGCACGAAGATCATTGCAACAAAGAACAGATTTAGTGAAAGAACAACCTTCTCCTTCCAGTGCCAACGGAGGGCGCAGATTGCCGCGGGTGGAATCGCAGCGATCATAATTACCAGCAGAATGCGTCCCGGCGGCGATAGCTCGTGGAGCATGAAACCCGAAAGCGCGAAAAGAACGCAATACGCCGTGAGCAACCCAAACGCCGCGCGCAGCGTCAGAAACCGATGGGACGATTTGCTCTCGTCGTTCACGGGCTAGGACCCTTGCCGCTGATTTTCGTACCGTGCTTATGCGAAATTTGTGAACTGAAAAGTATCACTCCAAACATAACCGCCAGCGCCATGATTACACCCGGGATAACAACATCGTCATAACGAGAGGATCTCGAACGGACGCCCTTCGTTGCCTGGCTGAAGTGCTCGTCGGTCGCGACATCGGCGGCGTTGATCGTACACAATCCTTGCATCTCGCTCATGTCGATCGTGGCATTGAGGAACGCGACGCTTCCGTCCATGCGAGCCACAAAAACGCCGGCACCGTGCTGGCTGCTGACATCGCCGCTGGATGTGGCGACGTCGGTAATCCTAAACGAGTCGAGTTCCAAATCCCGAGGTTCGGTCCAAGCGATTCCCGAATTGTCGATACTCATCAGGAAAATCGTCGAGTGGATGCCGTCAGTGATATCGTTGAGACAGGTCGAGTTGGGCCCTGGCCACGCCGTTCCTTCGCCAGTGATCGCGACCACCATGGTGTCGCTCGGAGGCTGCTTGTCGCGACAATACGCGCAGCCGTACTCACGAGGGGCGTGCTGTTTTAGCAACTCTAGATTTTCCGGCGCGTCCCAGGGCTGGCTAGAGTCGTACGGATAGAAACTGCCGTTGTATTCCATGTATGGCAAGATCAGGGTCCGCCAGCTATGTATAGGCTTGCCATCCTGGTCGGCAATGTAGGCGGGCGGGAAAGTGCCGTGAACCTCGTGGTAGCCATGCAACGCCAGCGCAACGTACTTCAGATGGTAGTCACAGGTTTGTGGGGGCGAGCCTGTTTCGCGCGCCGCTTGTACAATCGGCAGCAAAAAGAACACCGCACCAAAGAACAGAATCAATGCAAAAACCACGATCGCCTTCCAGTCCCAACGGAGGACGCAGATTGTCGCGGGTGGAATGGTAACGATCGCCATCACCAGCAGAATGCGTCCCATCGGTGAAATCTCGCGGATTAGAAAGCCGGCGAGAGCGAAAAGAATGCAATAGGCTGTCAGAAAACCGAACGCCCCACGCAGACTTAGAATCCGATTGGACGATTGGTTGTCGTCGTTCACGGAATAGGCCCTTTGCATGCCAGAGCGCGAGTGGTTGCTATCGTACTACGATACGGTGCGCAGGGAGCCGTTGTTCGGTGAAGGCGCTCAACGCACGGGCTGATACAAGAATGGCCGCCGGAACATGCCGCCGAAATGGTGTTCACAGTTGCAGCGGAGGACGATCGTGTTTTTGCCCGGTTTCAGTTTTCCCTTCAGATTGACGTCCCATTCGAATCGGTAATCGTTCAGCCACCACATCTTGCCTTGTTTTCGGTAAGCGGCCTCCTCGCCATTGATGTACAGGCGGCATTCGTTGAAGAGGCCGGGGAAGTGCAACGACGAATCCGCCGCTTGGTTGGCGGTCAGTTCCACTTCGGTGCGATACCACAGGTCGCCGACGAAGCTTTGCTGATCTGGATGGCGGATGCCTTGGGCCTGGGCATACAAGTCGGTTCGTAGCATCTCCCATTGATCGGTTGGATAGTCCTTCAAACGTGCTACATCGTATTCGTTCTTGTGCTCGTTCCAATGAGAAAGATCCACCGGCTTGGTGTGATAGCCCAGCTTCAAGCCTTCGCGCTGGGGATCGCGATGAAAGGCCCATTCCAGCGGCAACTTCGAGATGAGCTTGCCTTTTTCGCCGTTGATCAAGGGCAGCAATTCGCGATACTGGCGGACTTCGCCCGGCCACCAGGCGTAGCCGTTTTCCAGCTTGGTCGTCGTGAAGGTGCCGTTCATCGCGCTCAGCTCTTCGCGGGCCTTCAATCCACTCTCGCCAGCCGCCACCGCCGACTTGAAATCGACTTCCGTCGCCGACGACCGGACCATGTCCATGTACGACTGAAGCACTTGATAGCTCAGCCGCGTAAATCGCATGCGTTCGATGAAGAGCTGCTCGTTGCGCGATAGTTTTCTACCTTGAACCTTCAGTCCGTTAATAATCCCTTCGGCCTCGGCGAGGTTCTGCTTCAAGACGGCCATCACTTGCGGAGTGTAGATCGCGGGCGCGACGAAGTATTCGTGTTCGGTGACAATCGTGTCTTCCCACGCCTGGTAGATCGCTTGCCAATAGTTGCTCATCGGCTTGGCGGCCGGGCCGTAGAATTTTGGATAGAACTCGGCCAACAAGGCGTCGACGTCCTCGTCGGGATTCCACATCAGGCGGCCACGAAGGTACAGGTTCAAGAAGGTGGTCGCCAGCGCGTTGCGGCTTTCGGTGTTCACCCCGACCACGCCCGCTTTGCGATAGTGCTGGACATCCTGGCGGAACGCCATGTGCGACGGGTTGGGAATGTCGCGCCACACAAGCATGCCCTGATCGTAGTCGTAGATGCACAGGCGGCCTTGCATCACTTTGGCCCACTTGTAGAGCATCTCGCGGTATTCTTGTCGCGGCGGCGAACGCGGATCGTCCATGCCGTGAATTGGGTCGATATCGATCGGTGCCAGTTCGCAAAACAAAGAAGGCTCGGCGGTCATGTCGCGAACGGGCGGCAGCGTCATGTTGGCGTAAGCCAGGAAGCCTATCTTCGTTTTGCTGCCGGGGTGTTTCTTTTGCAGGATGGCCGCGACGTTGTTGTATAGCTCCAGCATCGGGTCGGTCACCGACCACCGCAGAAAGTACTTATCCCATTGCAGCTTCATCAGCCGCTGGTCCTTGGCGTAATCCGAATCGTAAGAACCGTCTTCCATCCCCAGCGAGAAATTCTTGCCCTGCTTGAACATCTCTTCAACTTTTGCCGCGACATGTTGACCGGTTTTGGGATCGGTAATGGGAAACTGAAACGTTCCCTTGCCCAGCCCCTTGGTGTATTTGCCGAGTGAATGCCCGGTCGGCGGCAAGTCGTTTCTGCCGGACATCATGTTCCGTTTTTGAAAGTCGTTAGCTCCGCTGTTATCGCCCAGCCAGGAAATCCAATACGAGCGGATTTCGAACGGCGACGAGTACGCGTAGTCCAAGGTGCCCACCTTCAATTCATTTTCGTCGGGAATGCACTCACCAAACTCGGTCGGCAGATACCAACGGCAACCCCAACGGCGCAACAATTCGGCCACGGCGAAGTAATGCGCCCGGTCGTTATTGCCGGCTAGAAAAACGCGATTGCCTTCGCGTCGCAGCACAATCGCGTCGGTCCTGATAATGGCGTCCTTCTTCGCTACCCGGCGCAGCGCGTCGCGCAGGTCCGGTTTCGCCTTGAGCGCCGCTTGGCCCACCAGCACCGCCGCCGCATCGCTTTTCAGAACTTTGGCGATGGCGTCTTGTGTATTGGCGACGAGCGGCTTCGCGCCACACATCATTTCGATGTACTTGGCCAGATCGGCGGCGGCCTGCTGTTCATGCTGCCCGGCATCCGGCGTGACGACGATCGTCGCCGCCGACTTGCCACGTGCCGCGACAACCAGGTCGGAGTCGCCAGCTTTTCCGGCGACGGCCGCGAAGCAATGGCAGGTACCGCCAGAAGCGATCACTGCCGCCCATGACGCAAGGAGAATCGCGAACATCTTCATCGGTCGTCCCAAGCAATTCGTCATCTAAGTAATTTCCAGTCGTTGCGGGGGTGCGGTGGGTGGTTCGTGGGTTGGGTCGTGGGTAGGGTCGTGGGTAGGGTCGGCCAGCGGGAGTGGGTTGCCAGGAGCGGCACAATGCATAGCCATCTTTGTGTTTGGTATGGCCCCCTTCCGACGCGCCTTACGTCATTCTACGTGAGGGTGCCGGCCGGTTCTACTATTACTTCTCCAGGCCTTTGCCGATCTTTCCCGCGACGAGCCAATCTTGGCAAAGCGAGGCACTCGGCGGACTGGACTTGCCACGGAATCGGCGTCTTACCCATTTGAAAAACCTTGCCGGCTGGTCCGGTACGCGTATAGGATGGAGCCATCTTGTTTCGTGTCCCGACGTGTCGGCTCATGCCGACGGAAGTCGCGGACCCTCAACTTGGACCGCTCAGGCTGGCCGGCCGCTCACGGACTGAATCGCCATGCAATTGAACTTCAACGACGATCGGCATTCCGAAGCCTCGGACGACGCGACGGTTCGTTCTGCCGTCGCGAGACTTGCCGAGGACGAGTTCTTGATCCTGTCGAGAGATGATGAGCACTATATTCAAGTATTTCACAACGACGACGGGACCTACCAACTTGAATATCGAGAGGGCGCGGCGGACAAGCACTTTGCGACCGATCCAGAATCAACGTCGCGGACCGACGTCGAGGGGGCGTTTCTAGCGTTTTTCCAACAAGGGGACGATTGGCAATCGCCGTGGATGTGGGAGAAGCTTGACGTCGGAATCCCCGAAACATTCCCAATTGGTCACGATGATTATCATGCGAAACACATTGGGCGAACGGCCGATGGCAGGCAGTTTTTCCTCACGACGCCTTTCGTGCCGGCAAACGACGTGGACCCCGGCTGCGAGTTCATCGCGTTGTACCTCTTTGATGATGGCGGAAAACTGATCGAGGCGACGATCGACAAGATCGGCCCTCGGGCAGCGCTGGACAAAGAGGAAGCCCGCCAGTTGTACAACGATCGTCTTGCCTCGCTGGGCGAAGTTGAATTTGGTGACATCGAAGTCGCGCCGTTCCGAATCAATCGCCATGACATCGACTTCGGCCTGATCCCACGGGAACTGGAAGACGACGACGAGGAAGATTACCTGTTGATCGAAATGCAACCTGGCAACTACATGGCATTCTTTCATCCCTGGGATGGCGACTACGATACCTAGTGCGGCATGGGCGCGGCCAAGTGTAATTCGACTCACTCGGCGATGGCAGCTTTGGCTTCTTCGATGACTCGTTCGACGGTGATGCCGAAGTGCTGGTAAAGCTCTTTGTAAGGCGCCGACGCGCCGAAGCTGCGCATGCCCACGAATCGGCCGGTCGATCCGATGTATCGGTCCCAGCCTTGGCGGATGCCGGCTTCCACCGCGACTCGCGCGCCGACGCTGGCCGGCAAGACGCTCTCCCGGTAGGACGCGTCCTGCTCGTCGAACAGTTCCCAGCAAGGCAAACTGACCACGCGAGCCTTGATTCCCTCGCTGGCAAGCTGCTGGGCGGCTTGCATGCACAAATCAACTTCGCTGCCCGTGCCGATCAGGATCACTTGGAGCGGGCCATCGCAATCGGCCAGCACGTAACCACCCTGGGCGACGCCGGCGGCGCTGCCGTATTTCGCGCGGTCCACGGTGGGCAGGCCCTGCCGTGTCAGGACGAGAGCCGTGGGGCGGTCATTCGCGGAAATCAGCGCGCGATACGATTCGGCAACTTCATTCGCGTCGCCCGGCCGCATCACCAGCAAACCAGGGATTGAACGGCAAGCCGCCAAATGTTCGACCGGTTGGTGCGTCGGCCCATCTTCCCCGAGGCCGATGGAATCGTGCGTCAAAACGTACAGCACGGGGCGATGCATAATACTGGCCAGGCGCATCGCCGGACGCATGTAATCGGTGAAGACAAAAAACGTTCCGCCGTAGGGTCGCAATCCGGCCAGCGAAAGCCCGTTGCAAACCGACGCCATGATGTGCTCACGAATGCCGAAGTGAAAATTTCGGCCCGCGTAGTTGTCGCGGCCAAAGTGGCCGGCGTCGTCGGAGTTTAGCATGGTATTGTTCGACGGAGCCAAGTCGGCTGATCCGCCAATTAGCCAGGGCAAATTCGGAGCGATCGCGTTGAGTACTTTTCCCGACGAAGCTCGCGTCGCCAATCCCTTTGGGTCCGCTTCAAATGTGGGGATGTCCTTGTCCCAGCCAGCGGGTAACTCGCCGGCCCAAATCGTTTTTAGCTGCGCCGCCAATTCAGGATGCGCCGCGGCGTACTCAGAGAATTTACCGTTCCACTGAGTGAACGCGGCCGCGCCCCGCTTGCCAATCCCTTCGGCGAAGTGTGACTTGGCTTCGTCTGGAACTAAGAACTTTTCATCGGCGGGCCAGCCGTAGGCTTCCTTGGTTAACCGAATCTCGTCTTCGCCTAGCGGCGCGCCATGCGCGCCGTGCGTGTTGGCTTTGTTCGGCGCGCCCCAGGCGATAATGCTGCGCAACACAATGACCGTGGGCCGATCCTGGGTTTGCTTGAAGTTGTCAAGCGCCGCGTTAATGGCGGACAGATCGTTGGCGTCTTCCACAACCACCGTGTTCCAACCAAGTGCCTGAAACCGCTTCTCGACGTCTTCCGTGAAAGACAGATTGGTATTGCCTTCGATCGTGATTTGATTGTCGTCGTAAATCCAACACAAATTGGAAAGACCCAGGTGTCCCGCTAGCGATGCCGCCTCGCACCCGATTCCTTCCATCACGTCGCCGTCACTGCAAAGCGCGTAGACGTTGTAGTCGAAGAGTTCGAAGCCAGGCTTGTTGTATCGGGCGGCAAACCACTTGGCGGCGATGGCCAGGCCGACACTGTTGCCAATGCCTTGTCCAAGAGGCCCGGTCGTCGTTTCAATTCCCCCCGCGTCTCCGAATTCAGGATGGCCGGCACAGGGGCTGCCCATCTGCCGAAAGTTCTTGATGTTGTCCAGAGAAATCGCCGGCTTGTCGAGTACGTTGCCTTGTTGATCGACGTCTTTGACCCCCGCCAGATGCAGCAGCGAATAGAGCAGCATCGATGCGTGGCCACACGACAGCACGAATCGATCGCGGGCGGGCCACAGCGGATTCGCCGGATCGTAGTTCATCGCCTGATTCCAGACGGCGTATGCCACCGGAGCCAGTGCCATCGGCGTCCCGGGATGCCCGCTGTTTGCCTGTTGAACGGCATCCATCGACAACGTACGGATGGTGTTGATGGCTTGGTCTTCGATGCTCGGGATTGCGGCGGCCATTCGTGGGGGTCCTCGTCTTGGCGTATCCGCGGCCGGGTGATTCGCCGCGGGTGTTCTCACATATTTCACTTGCTTTTATTGCGAATCTCGCAAGTTTACCCCCAGCGGAAGCGAGGCGTCAATGAGTCCGGAAGGGTGCGAAATCGTGCGGCCCAAGGGACCAGATCAGAGAAATCCCCAGCTTCATTGATCCAGACGGAATCCGTCAAGCGATCCAAGATGAAGCGGAACAGGCGCTCCCGAACCATCACCAGAAAGCTTGAATTCAGAATTCGCTCACCTGGCTAGCAAACCAAACAGCTTCACCACGCTGGCGGACAGTTAGTACTTTTCGTGAAACTGCCAGCCGGAAAATGTAACCCGGCGCGTTACGCTGGCACGGTTGTCACCGCGGCCCAGCGAGATTTTCCGCCAAGACCTGCAACTCTGGCCAGCAAAGTCCTATAATGATAAGCCCCGTTAGGAACGCGGCATTCTGGCAGCAAAGGGTGGATTCGTCTTATGAGCAATTCTTCGGCGGCGACGCAAACTTGCTCGATCGAAGTAACGGACGACGGCATCATGATCGTCAGCGTTACGCCTCGCCGCAAGAGAAATCGCACCACCCTGGATGACGACGACTGTCGCGCGATCATCCGCGACGTGACGACCCTGATCAGGGATGAACAACGGCTCGTCCTCGACCTGGGAGCATTGGACTTTCCCGGCAAGATCCCGCATCTGGTCGCCAAGCTCTGGAGCCATTTGAAAAAGCGCGAAGGCCATCTTCGCCTCTGCTCGCCCGACCAACAAGTTCTCGACCTGCTCAAGATTATTCGATTAACGCGACTGGTCGACGTACACGAAGACCTCGACGCGGCGCTCGCGGCGTTCCGCCAAACGATCACGGTCACGTGTCCAGATTGCCAAGGCAGCGGAAAGTACGTCGGATTGCTTGTTGTCGAGCCTTGCCAAGCGTGCGGTGGCGAGGGAATGATCAACAAATAGCCCAGATTCGACAATGCGCAAGGCCGCGAAGAAAAGCCCCGGTTTTTAGTGCCTTTGTTTCATGTGGCCCCAGTATCCCGCTCGTCCGGGCTAATTTCCGAAAGAGAGCCCGGGCCGAATTCCTCGACGTTCTTAGGAGCTTATGTTGTAATAGAGGTAGGGTGTTGAGGGCTGCTTTCCGGAACAGGTCAACTCATTTTGGGCCCCAGAACCCAATCAATCGTCATGTCCCGAATTTGTCAGTGCTGGGTATTACTTTGCGCCCTCGATGCGCTCTGCCTGCGGGCTGACGACTCGGACGCGCGCATTGACTTTAATCGTCAGATTCGGTCCATTCTGTCCGAGAACTGCCTTCAGTGTCACGGTCCTGACGAAGCGCAACGTGAAGCTGAATTGCGTCTTGATTCCCGACAGCGGGCCGTCGCGCGATTGCCATCTGGAAAGCGGGCGATCGAGCCGGGCAACAGCCGAACCAGCGAACTCATCCGCCGCGTGACGGCCACCGATCCCGACATCGCCATGCCGCCGCCGGATGTTGCACGACGTTTGTCCGCCGAGCAAGTCGCGCTGTTGCGTCGGTGGATCGATGAAGGTGCCGATTGGCAAACTCATTGGGCTTATACGACACCCCGCCGCGCCAAGTTAGTATCTCAACAGCCGGACGATTGGTCGCTGAATGCGATTGATACCTTCACCCTGGCGCGAATGAACAAACATGGATTGCGCCCTTCGCCGGCTGCCTCGCGCGAACAATGGCTGCGACGAGTTACGCTGGATCTGACAGGCTTTCCGCCGACGCTGGATGAACTGAACTCGTTTCTCGCCGATCGCTCGCCCGATGCCCACGACCAAGTTGTCGATCGCCTGCTGGCATCGCCTCGCTACGGCGAACGAATGGCGTTGCCGTGGCTCGACCTGGCGCGATACGCCGACACGCACGGCTTTCACACCGATAGCCATCGTGACATGTGGCGCTGGCGCGCGTGGGTGATTAACGCGCTGAACGAGAACCTGCCTTTCGACACGTTCACCGTGTGGCAGATCGCGGGCGACTTGCTTCCCAATGCGACACTGGCACAGCGCATTGCGACCGGATTCAACCGGAACCACATGATCAATTACGAAGAGGGCGCGATTCCGGACGAATATCGTACCGAATACGTCGTCGACCGGGTCGTCACGACGACGACGGTGTGGCTCGGCCAAACCATGATTTGTGCAAGATGTCACGACCACAAATACGACCCGTTCTCCCAACGAGATTTCTATCGCCTGTTCGCGTACTTCAACAACATCCCTGAACTCGGGCTGGACGGACAGCGCGGGAACGCCGTTCCATTCATCAAGGCACCGACCCGGTTTCAACAGCGGCGACTCGACAAACTAAATCATGATGTGGCAGCCGTTTCGAGACGGCTTGAAGCAAGAGCGGCAGGCGCGGCGGCCGATCAGCGGGCGTGGGAACGCGAACTGCTGGCCGGTG
>JAJDEH010000407.1 GCA_029259935.1 Planctomycetota bacterium | reverse complement strand
CGTTCCGGCCGGGCAAATCTCGCCGCTGGGGCTGCCGGATCATTTTCTGGTCGATCCCGATGGCGAAGTGAGTTCGTTTCAAGCGAATGTCAAACGCAAACCGGCGATTCGCGTGTTGGCCCACTATGTGCGCCGTGCCGTGTGGCAGCCTCGTGGCGTCAACCGATACGAACCTGGAACCGCCTTTTATCGCGACGGCCGTTCGGTCACGTTTCGTTCCTTGAGGTTTGGCGGTGGCCACGTCAGCCTGTTGTTGTCCGACGGGCTCAGCAAGGTTTCTTTCAAGGACTTGGCCGAGATCCACTTCCCCGAACATGCGGTTTGGGAATCGTATTTGGACGAGGTCGCCATGTTGCAGGCGGCCGGCGAGACTCGCATGCTGCAACTGGAAACGATCGGCGGCACGGTCGTGACGTCATCGCTGGCCCGCTTCGACGCCGCCGTGCATGGTGATGCCGGCAACTGTGATCATTGGGTGCATGGGTTGCACCCGGTCTGGAGCTTGGATCCAATTTGGATTTCTAACGCCCGAGTTTGGGTCCGCCGTCTGTTTGCCGCTCATGAAGTGCCGCTCAGCCGTATCGCGGCCGTCCAAGTCAGGCAACGTTCCTTCCTCAGCGAATCTGGCCAGCCCAGCCGACGGAACCGAAGCGTGCAAGGCACGCCACTGAGCAGCGGGGGCCACGAGTTCGGTTGGGGATTCGGCGTGCACGCGCGTAGCGAGTTGATTTTTTCCTTGCCGCCGTTGGCCCAGTCGTTCCGCAGTTTGGTCGGCCTGGATCACGTCGCCGGCAAGGGTGGCTGCGTGCGGGCGCGGGTGTTCCTTGGCACCGGCAAGAAGCCGTTGTTTGAAAGCGGATTTATTGTCGGTTCGACCGCCACCATCGACACGGGCGCGTTGCAACTGGCCTCGGCCGATCCCGAATCGTCCAAGCTGATTTTGCAAATGGATCCGGCTCATCAGGGGCGTCCCAGCGGCAGCGATCCGCTGGACATCCGCGATCATGCCGATTGGCTGGATCCGCTGGTGTCGCTCGACGTGGCCAAGTTGAAAGAAGAAATCTTGGGGCGCTCGAACAAGCATGTGTTTGCCTGGTCGGGTTGGACGCTTTCGATACGCCCCGACGGACAAATCAAATGGATGGGCTTTCCGGAACTGGCCCCCGCGTCACGCGGCACGTTTGGGCTGGGTGCGGTAGCGGTCGACAAGCCGTTTTCGATCAAGCGCGAAGCAAAGCTGCGTGAAGACGACAACTGGCTGTTGATCTTTGCCAGTCGCGATCGGGCCTCGGGCAACGAACCGAAACTGGAAGTCTACATAAACGACGAACCGGTTTCGGAATTCGTCATTCCTCAGCGGCAACCGAACCAGGACGTGTTGCCGTTGGCGATATCGTTGGCCAACTATCGCCCGAACGCCGGAGCAGGAACCAAGCAAGCCAAAATTGAAATTCGGCAACTGCCCGCCGATCCGGAGACTCCGGTTCGCTGGCAGGCGATCCAAGTTGCTGCTCATTCGCCAACGATCTCTGAAATCTTCGAGGATGACGGCGAATTCCGACCTGTGAAACTGGCCGATCAGGAGCCCCAGCCTGCCGGTTCCGCCGAACTGTTGGCGTCCGACAAGCACTCGGGCGAGCGGTCCATTAAGGTGATGCCCGCGGGTCAGTTTCGCTACGAACTTGGTGAAGGGATCGCCGTCCGTGAGAAACCGACTTGGGGTCAGTTTCGCTATGTGCGGTTCGCCTTCCGCAAGGCAGGCAAGGGCCGCGTCTGCGTGGAGTTAAACCACGACGAATCGGCGCAGCGGCCCGCGCGGTTTGATGCGGGCGTTGGGGATCCATGTTGGGGCAAGGCCAAACGCGTGTGGACCAAGGAACTGCCGAACGAGTGGATCGTGATGACCCGTGATCTGTTCGGCGAGTTCGGAGCGTTGGACGTGAAGGGATTGACTCTAAGCTGTCCGGATGGCGAGTTTGCTTTGTTCGATCATGTTTATTTGGCGCGGACGGCCAGCGACTTCGACCAGATGATCTTCGCCGACTCGGCCGACGAAACCAATCAGAAGGCACGTCGCGAATTGGCGAAGCCGATTTTGGAAAAAATCCTGCCGGCCACCGTGGCGATCGACATGGGCGATGGCCGGTTCGGTACCGGAACCCTAGTCAGCGCCGACGGAGTCGTGCTGACGGCGGGGCACATCGTCATTCGACCGAATCAGGACGTGAAAGTTCGCCTGGCCGACGGGCGCGAATTGGCCGCCAAGACTGGGGGCGTCTTTCGCGATATGAATATCGGCATCGTGAAAATCACCGACCCGGGTCCGTATCCATTCGTCACGGCCGCCGTTCCAGACAAGTTTCCGGCGGGAGAATTCTACCTAGGCGCGGCGCACGCGAGCAAAGTCGCCGAAGCTGCCCGGCCGGCCGCGCACATCCTCGACGTGCGCAGCGACTTTCGCGGCATGATTTGGACAACGATGGACATGGAGGACTTTAGCGCCGGGGGACCTCTTGTTGATCGCGAAGGGCGAGTCATCGGAGTGCATGCGCGGCGGAACAACTCGGGCGGATTCGTTTACTCCAGGCTTCACGACGTCTTGCCTCACCTAGATCGGATCAAGAATGGCGAGGTGTGGGGAAACTGGCTGGCCGGCACCGGTCCCATGATGGGTGTCGAAATTACATCGACCCGCCTGGGATGCCAAGTGACCCGTGTCATGGCAAACACGCCCGCCGCCCAGGCCGGATTCCGCACGGACGACGTTGTCCAAAAGCTCGAAGGCCAGGTGGTGTCCACGCTAGACGACGTCTACCGTTTGCTGTCCGACAACGACCCCGGCCAAGACATCGCGGTTGAAATCCGCCGCAGTGAAAAAACGATCCCCGTCACGATCAAACTACGCCCGCGACTACCTTGAGTACGGGGCCGCGACTCAGACTGTCCGCAGGTCCGCAATGGCCTTTCCAAGATTGTGGCGAGCTTGGGCTTCGAACTTCTTTGCAAACCATTCGGTCTGGTAGATCGCAGACCGATCCAAAAACGACTGTAAGACAGCCGCCCGTGCTTGGCGGTATTTAGACCATTCGACCCAAGCATACTCTTGCCGAATCGCCTGATCGATAGGGGTAGGGAAGTCCGGTTGAGCCGGACTCCCCTCCCTCCGAACCGTGCATGCGGTTCTCCCGCACACGGCTCTCCAGTTAGTGGTTGCCCGGTGATAGGGATTGAACGTAACGGGTGTGGGCGTTTCGCAGACTT
>JAJDEH010000406.1 GCA_029259935.1 Planctomycetota bacterium | reverse complement strand
AAGTCTGCGAAACGCCCACACCCGTTACGTTCAATCCCTATCACCGGGCAACCACTAACTGGAGAGCCGTGTGCGGGAGAACCGCATGCACGGTTCGGAGGGAGGGGAGTCCGGCTCAACCGGACTTCCCTACCCCTATCGGCCGAGGTTCGCGAGGTTACATTCGGCGAAAGTGACCTACCCGGAATCGCCGTCAATCCATATCATCCGCTGCCTATCACAAAGGAATATCCTGAACCGTTCTCTCCTGGCCGCGGCAAACCAATGAATAGACTTCGGCGCCCCTTTCCTCTTTGGCTCCTCTTCGGTTTGTTGCTAGCGTTGCTCCCAATTGGCGAAGGGTGCAAGACGGCACCGGTCACGCAGCGCAAACAGTTGCTGCTAATGGGAGAAGATTACGAAACCTCCTTGGGTGCCCAGTCCTACAATCAGATCATCGCGGAAGAGCCGCCGTCCACGAATCCGCATTACGTTGAAATGGTGAACCGCGTTGGAAACCGGATCGCGCAAGCGGCGGGCCGGCCCGACTACCAATGGGAATTCCGGGTCATCGCTTCCGAACAGCAAAATGCATTCTGCCTGCCTGGCGGCAAGGTCGCGGTGTACGAGGGCATCCTGCCCATTTGCCAGAACGAAGCCGGACTGGCGGTCGTCATGTCGCACGAAATCGCCCACGCTCTGGCGCGACACGGCGGCGAGCGGATGAGTCAAAAGATGGTGTCCAACGCGGCCGGCAACGCGTTGAAGTACATGACTCAGGGACAAACCGACCAGAAGCGCGAACTCATGCTGGGAGCCTACGGCGTTGCCTCGAAGTACGGGGTCATCTTGCCGTTCAGCCGCAAGCACGAATCCGAAGCCGATCAGATCGGCGTCATGCTGATGTCCAAGGCCGGCTACGACCCCTTGGCCGCTCCGCTGTTCTGGGAACGGTTCTCGGCTAGCAAACAGGGCGAAGCAACGCCCGAGTTTCTTTCCACGCACCCCTCCGACGCACGCCGCGAGATGGACCTTCGCGCATTGCTGCCAGAAGCCACGAAAACCTATGAGCTGGCCGCCGTGAAATATGGTGCCGGCCAACCGCTTCAGATTTCTCCCACTTCGATTCCCAATACCGCTCCGGCCATCGCCCGCCAGCCGGGGACCGAAGCAACGAGGTGAGCGGCCGGACAGCGCTGCGAACTGCACTCTAGGTGACTTGGTTTACGAAACGTTGCGCGATTGAGCCAAGTTTCAGCGACCAACGGGAAGCGGGAAGCGGGTCACTGAGTCCGAGCGATAGCTCGTATTGGTCTGAGGCACTGCCTCGCTAGGGCTTGACCCGCTTGAAGGTCGCTTCGTTGCTCGCCGTGCCGCCGAACAGCGAGGGAGCTTTGAACTGATTGTCGCCAACAAGTTGGAGTGTCAGGTTGGAGGTTTTGTTGTTCGATGCATAGGTCAACGAAATTTCGATTTGCTCGGATTCGCTCTTGACGACCTGCCAGGTGCCTTCGGCGCTGGCCACTTCTCCTTCGCCGACGGTCGCGGTGGCGGTAAACGTTCCATCACGGTTTAATTGCAGCCGCTCCTTGGCGTTCACCTGGTCCGCCACACTCTGAGCCGCATTCTTGACGAACGTATTGACGACGTTTCTAAAAGGACTTTCGCTGTTACTGGTATCGATGCCAAACGTTCCGACGTTGGCCGACGCCAGATCCGCCTCCCACGTGCCGACCAGTCGCAGTCGCGTCAGTTCACCACATCCGCTGGCGATCAGCATGATAGATCCGGCGGTAATCAGGCCAAGATACAAATGTCGTCGGTGAATCACTTGTTCGCTCCTCGGTAACTGGACTTGTCGACGTGGAAAAGGTGCGAGACTGTATGGAATCGTTGGAAAGCAAACAACTCCAATCAGATTGGTACGGCAGCGGCGCTAGCTGGCGGGACTCGGAGCCGGGCAGTATTTAAGCAAAATGCTGGCACAAAGTTTCCCGCTCGCGATAGAATGCGGCCAGCGAAATTCTCAACTGCTGTCTGGAGCCATCTTGCGATGACCGATTTCCCACGAGCCGTCATGCTGTTCGCTATCCTACTTCTGGCCGTTGGCCCGGTGAAATCGCGGGCGCAACGCGATGCCAAAACGATTCAGCCAGACCGCGTCGATTTTGGCCTGGTTCGAGTGGGATCGACCGTCGAGGGCAGCATTCGTGTTCTTGCCGATCGCGCGCGGCTGAAAGTCACCGGGCCAAAGTCAGTCAAGGCCGAGGTCTTGGAAGAGAAGGCGGGACGACTGGGAGGGGAAGGCGGAAAGACGTGGTGTGAAATCGGCATTTCGATTGATACCTCGCAAGCCGCTAACGTGGATGAAGAACTGACGATTGAAGTTGCCGACGGACAGGTTGCGGTGCCGGTAATGGCGGTCGTGAAGGAACGCCGCGGGCAACGGCGACTGCTCGTCGTTGAAACGCCCTTCGACAGCACGTCCACGAGCGACGCAAGTTTGTTTGATCCTTGGCGAAAGCTCGTAGGCGACGCCGATTTGGATGTTTCTTACTTGTTGGTCGATAGGGACAAGCCGGTGCTGCGCGAACTTGATTTGTCGCCGTACGACACGATCCTGCTTGGGGAGGGGGGAGTTTATTGGGCCAAGGAAAAAGACATTGGCCGATTGAAAGATTACTTGCTCGATGGCGGCCGATTGGTGGTGACCGCGAACCGCTTCTTCCGCGAAACCCCCGCCCGAGCTAACAAGATCACCGCCAAGTATGGATTGGAAATGTTGGACATCGAAGACGGGCGAGAAATCTCTGTCGGCGTGACTCCGCCAGGCATCGTTCCCCATCCCTTGACCAAGGATGTTCGCCGTCTGAACTTCTTTCGCCCTTCGCCGATATCAACTCGCGATGCGATGAACGCCAAGATCCTGGTGTCCGCCGTCCACACCGACGGCGCGGGACTGGTTGCGGTTGCCCGCGCCGGAAAAGGTGAAGTGATCATGCTGGGACAGTCGTTGTGGTGGAATTGGATCAGCCACTCGAGGGCAGGTACTTCGCAAAACGCGGTTCTGCTGAGGAATCTGTTGACATTGCCGGCAAGCCAGAGTGCCGACGACACCTCCACGCGGAAAAAGGGTCCATGACCCGCCAATAAACCGCGACCGAGCCCGACATTCGTTCTCTATTTGTGGCCGCTTTCGCGTCAGCGTGATCTTACTCGCTCGCAATCGACCCCCCGCCCGAACATAATGGAACGCGCCCCGACACCTACTCAGCCCGTGGAGACGAATACGAATGATGAACCGCAGATTTTTTTTGGGAGCGGCCGGTTGCGGCTTGCCGCTGGCATCCCTGGCGGCGGCGGACAGCAACGTCAAGCGCAAGCGGATGGCCATCATCACCACCGAATGGCGTTTTCATTCGCATGCTTGGCACATGGGTGAGCGGTTTTTGGCGGGCTATCCCGTCGAGGGCCGATGGCATCAGCCGCCGCTGGATGTGGTCGCGGCCTATGTCGATCAGCGGCCTGATAATGACCTCAGCCGGGACCGGGCGCGGCAGTTTGGCTTTCCGATCTTTTCCAGCATTGCCGAGGCATTGCGTTGCGGAGGCGATCGATTGGCCGTGGATGCCGTGCTGATAATTGGCGAACACGGCAATTACCCGCGCAACAAGATTGGACAAAAGCTATACCCGCGATACGAATTTTTCAAGCAAGTTGCCGACGTGTATCGCAAGGAGGGCCGCTCGGTGCCCATCTTCAACGACAAACACCTGTCGTGGAAATGGGAGTGGGCCAAGGAGATGGTGCAAACCGCTCGCGACTTGGACTTTCCGTTGCTGGCCGGATCTTCGCTACCCGTGACCTGGCGTATGCCGTCGATTGAAGTACCGCACGGCGCGGAAGTCGACGAGTTGATGTGTGTCGCCATGGGCGGCGTCGACAGCTACGATTTCCACGCCTTGGAGACCATCCAGTGCATGGCGGAACGCCGACGCGGTGGCGAAACCGGCGTGCAGTGGGTCGAGTCATTGCGCGGGGAAGCCGTTTGGCGGGCGATGCAGTCCGGCTCGTGGAAAAAAGGGGGCTGGGATCCGTCTCTGTTCCGAGCTTGCTTGTGCCGCAGCCAGACGTTGGCCCAGGGCGAAACGTTCAGCCACCGCTACCCCACGGACGAACAAATCAAAAAGTGGGTCGAAGATCCCGTGGTCTATCGCTTTCAATACCGCGATGGCGCGCGGGCAACGATGTTGCTTATGAATGGGCTGGTTAAGGACTTTACGTTTGCCGCGCGGCTCAAGGATCAGTCGGAATTGTCGACGCTGTTCTATCTGCCGCCGACACCCAATGTCGTTTACTCGGCGGCGCTGATGTCGAAGGCCGAACAGATGTTCCTAACCGGCAAGGCACCGTATCCCGTCGAGCGAACGTTGCTGACCTCGGGCTTGGTCGAGGCCGGGGTGCGGTCGTTGGCGGAAGAAAAGCGAGTGGAAACGCCACACCTCAAAGTCACCTACCAAGCGCCGCGCGAATCGCAATTCTTGCGTTCCTAGTAATGTTTGAGAGAACACCCATGAAACCACGACTGTTGAATCGAATTGCCTGCCAACTAATCGCGGTCGTTCTACCAACGGTCTGCCTGGCGGCGGAGCCTGGATTGACGAGTTTGACGAACAATTCGATCAAGTTTACCGTCCCGACCAAGAACTATCAGATTCTAAAACGGGGCGATGTGCGAGCCGTGGTGGTTAACAATGAAGCAGTGCAGGACGAAGTTCTGCCCAACCATCGTGCCGGGTACAGCGGGATTGCATCGCTCACGCATGCCCGGCGCAAGGAGAACCTGTTTGTACCGAACTACGCCGGATTAAACTTCGAGCATATTCACGACGGCACGGTGCAAGACCGTAAGATCCTGTTCGAGCCGAGGCACGCGCCGATGGAACTTCGCGTTGTCGACGCCCACACCGTTGAACTCTATCAAGGGCCTACGCCCCACTATGGCTTGGAAAGCTGCCTCCGCTACCAGATGCTGGAAGACGGCACGATCGAGATGACTCTGGAATGCATTCCTCGTCGCAAGACCTTCAAGAACAACTACATTGGTTTGTTTTGGGCCAGCTACATTCATCAACCCGAATCGTTGGACATTCACTTCAAGGGGCACAAGACGGGCAAACCGTCCGGCGGTGGCTGGGTGCGCGGCGTGACACCCAAGCATGGCGTGCTGTCGACGCACCTGGCGACGGACGACAATCGCACGTTCGACCACGCTAGGGACTTTCCTTTGACGCTAGTCTTCAATCGTTCCGATCATCGCTATTCCGAGCCGTGGTACTTTGGCGTTAATCACGGCATGGCATTGGTTTGCATGTTTCGCCCACAAGACCAAATGCGGCTGACCCAATCTCCGTCCGGCGGCGGAGGTGGGAATCCGGCCTGGGACTTTCAATGTTTCTTTCAAGATTACCAATTGAACGAATGCTATCGGCTGGTAATGCGGGCAATGTACGTTCCCTTTGAGTCCAAGGAACAGATCGAGCGCGTAAGCCGGCCGCATCGCGGCGTACTCCAATCGACCGATGCCAGCAAGTTGCGCCGCTGATCTCCAACAGGCCGCGCGGCGTTATGAGTTGCGATGAAGCGATCGGGATGGCGGCAATCACTCTTGCTTGACCTGATCTTTGCGCGCGATTTGCGTGTTACCGCGGGGATGGCGATGCGCCGGGAACACTCTGTGTCAAACTGTATCGATTATCCATACAGGACAACTTGGAGGAGGCTTAGGGGCAGTGAGGGTTTATTGGTTTTTTAGGGTCATTTTTTGAAAATCGATTGGGGCGGTCGTCCAGCTTGCGCCGACGATTTATTTAGACCTAGCTTCTTTTCCATGCGCAATTTCACATTGCACTTTCTCGCACATCACCAGGAGACTCCACCGTGACCCAGCCAGTCGGACTCCGTTGCTTGGGGGCGCTGCTACTTACGCTCAGCGTGATCTCGATTTGGCATTCCCCAGCCAACGCACAAAACCGTTATCGAAATGGAATCAAGAACTGTCCCTGTCCACCACAATGCCCTCCCCAGCACCGGCAGTTTTCCGACGATGCGGATCGAACCGAATCGAGTCTCAGCGATTCCGATCAAAGCGATCGGCGAGATTCGGATATCGACTTCGACGCCGCCGTTTCGGATGCCGCTCCGGTCGCCAGCGCGACGGGCGGAGCCACCGGCGCGATGGGTTATACGCCCGGAACGTTTGGCGATCTTGGCGGCGGTCGATTGGCGATCGGTGCCGCGGTCGGTGCCGCGTCGCGGAGTGCTATTGGTACGCCTCTTGGTGACCCACAAGGTGCCAACCTTTCCGTCGCGGGTGGCGACCGGCTTCAGAAGTTCATTGAAAACCAGAGCCCGTTGCCGCGCGACCGCGTCTTTTTTAACTATCACTATTTTGCCAACGCACTGACCTCGACGACGCAGGCGTCCACGACTAAGGCGACGAGCCTGAATCGGTACACGCTTGGCGTGGAAAAGACGTTTTACAATGGCATGGCTTCTGTTGAAGTTCGCGTTCCGTTCATGGGCGGCCTGGCATCTGAACAGTTCGCTGATCGAATCGACAACAGCGGCACGGAATTTGGAAACATTGGCTTGACCGTTAAGGGCCTGCTGTGGACGGACAACTGCTCGCAGTCGCTTTCCGCGGGCTTGGGCGTCACTCTGCCGACGGCCGACGACAGTACCTTTACGATTTCCGCGGCCCAAACCGGCACGGCGGCACCCTTCTCGTTGACCTTGGAAAACGAATCGGTGCACTTGCAGCCCTTCATCGGTTATGTCATCACGCCGACGGAAAATGCGTTTCTTCAGTTTCTGTTCCAACTGGATTTTGACGTCAATGGTTACGACGTGACCTCCACGGGTATCACGCTGAGTGGGCCAACGTCGTCCTTTAGTGGCCTTAGCAACGTCAATACCAGCAGCATCGAAGATCCCACGCTGTTATTCGCTTCGGTCTCTGGCGGCTACTGGATCTATCGCGACAACAGTTGCTGCCCGACGTTGATTCGGGGTATCGCTCCGATCGTCGAGCTGCACTATACGACCACGGTGGACCTGGAGCAGGATACAACCGATCTCGTCGAGTTTCGTGACGGCCGGATCGACTTGCTCAACTTGAGTGCCGGCGTCCACGTTGATCTGGGAGATGGTTCGTCGCTACGTTGCTTTGCCGGCCTGCCGTTGCGAGGCGACAATTTCACCGACACCCGATTTGGTGGTACGAACCAGTTTGAATCGGACCAGTTCTTTGACGTTGAAGTCGCCGTTCAGTTCAACTACGGCTTCTAAGCGTTATCGATACGCTGCATTGAATATGTTTACAATCGCCGCCGTGAATCTTCGTGATTCACGGCGGTTTTTTGATGTGGCCGGGACGTCTACTTAGCAGCATGTTGAAAGCCAATTGTAGGCCGGACCGAGGAGCGAAGCGACGACGTTCCGGCATCCACGATGTCAGGGAAAACCGGGGACTGCCGGAGCAGCGCTTCGCTTGATCCGGCCTACACCTACACAATTGGTTTTTCAACAGGCTGCTAGCGAAAGTCGCGGGATTTGTGCTGAAGCGAGTCCAGCCGGTCGGCCAGATCTTCGAGTTTGCTTACGATGATGTGCACGACTTCGTTTTTGCGTTCCAAGCGGCCATGGGCGATCAGAGCCGTTGATCGCCGGGCGACTTGGTCGTAGCGCTGCCAAGTTTTGTGGTGCACGATCAGATTGGCGATTCCCGTTTCGTCTTCCAGCGTGACGAAAGTGATTCGCTTGGCCGTGCTGGGACGCTGCCGCATCAGAACCAGGCCGCCGACCTTCACCGCGCGATTGTGCGGATAGTCGGCAAGCTGTCCGGCGGCGGTCACGCCAAGCTCGACGAGTTGCTCGCGATAGAAAAACATCGGGTGTTCGCGCAACGTCAGCCCCGAGGCGTGATAGTCGGCAAAGACTTCCTCTTGCCGCGTTAGCAGCGGAAGCGCGGGCGCGTCGGCATCGTCCGGCTGGCTGCCCGCCAACAGGGGAAGCTCCTCATGCTTGCGGTCTTGGCCGAGTGCTTCCCATAAAGCGAGGCGGCGGTCAATTTTCAAGGATCGAAAAGCATCGGCTTCGGCCAAACGTTCTACCTGCGATCTGCCCAGGTGCGTGCGGGCTGTCAAATCGTCGATGGAGCGAAACTTTGTGGCACGTGCCGCCACAATCGCCTCGGCGGTCGACTCGGACAATCCTCGCACCAGCCGCATTCCCAGCCGCAACGACTTTTGATTCCCGTTTGCCGCTTCCAGCGTGCAGTCCCAATGGCTGTGATTCACGTCAATCGGCCGCACCTCCACTCCGTGATCTTCCGCACAGCGGATCAACTGGGCCGGGGCATAAAACCCCATCGGCTGGCTGTTAATCAGCGCGGCCGTGAACGCAGCCGGATAGTGGCACTTGAGCCAGGCCGACACATAAGCCAGTTTGGCAAAACTGGCCGCGTGCGATTCCGGAAAACCGTACTCACCAAATCCGCGAATCTGGTTGAAAAGTTGCTCGGCAAACTCTTTGGAATGTCCCTTCGCCAACATGCCCTCGAACAGTTTCTGGCGGAAGCTGTCGATCAAACCGGGCCGCCTCCAGCCTCCCATCGCCTTGCGCAAGCGGTCGGCTTCGCCGGGCGTGAAACCGGCCGCCACGACCGCTAGTTGCATCGCCTGTTCTTGAAACAACGGCACTCCCAATGTCCGCCGCAGAACCTGATTGACCTCTTCGTCGGGACAGATCGGCGTGAGTTTTTCGCCGCGACGTAATTGATCGCGACGCCGCAAATAAGGATGCACCATGTTGCCCTGGATCGGCCCCGGACGCACGATGGCCACCTCAATCACTAGGTCGTAAAACTCCACGGGCCGCAAACGGGGCAACATGCTCATCTGCGCCCGGCTTTCGATTTGAAACACGCCGATCGTGTCGGCACGCGTGATCATTTCGTAAACTTCGCGATCTTCTTGCGGAGTGTCGGCGATCGTCAACCGGCGATCGTGATGCGTTTCGATCAGATCAAAGCACTTGTGAATCGCCGTCAACATGCCCAGCGCCAAACAATCGACTTTCAAAATGCCCAACTCGTCCAGGTCGTCCTTATCCCATTCAATCACCGTGCGATCGGCCATGGCGGCGTTTTCGATCGGCACCAATTCGCACAGCGGACCTTGAGTAATCACCATGCCGCCCACATGTTGGCCCAGATGCCGCGGAAAGCCGAGCAGTTCGTTCACCAGATACAGCAACTGCTGGCCGATCCGCGATTCGGGTTCAAGTCCGCTCTGCCGGCACCGCTTGGCAAGCACTTTGTGTTCGCTACGAAAATCAATGTTTTTGGCCAGTGCGTCGACGCGGTCTAGCGACAACCCCAGCGCCTTGCCGACGTCTCGAATCGCCGATCGTGGGCGGTAGGTGATCACTTCGGCGGCAATGCCCGCCCGTTCACGGCCGTACTTTTCATAAACGTATTGCAGCACTTCCTCGCGGCGCTCGTGTTCAAAATCGACATCGATATCCGGTGCTTCATTTCGTTCGCGGCTGACAAAGCGCTCGAACAACAAATCAGTCGACAGCGGATCGACTTCGGTAATTTCCAGGCAATAGCAAACCGAGGAATTGGCCGCCGAACCGCGTCCTTGGCAAAGTATTTCTCGCGAGCGGGCGAACTTCACGATGTCGTAAACAGTGAGAAAAAACGCCTCGTAGTGCAAATCGTCGATGATGGCCAGTTCGTGTTCCAACTGCTGGCCGATCTTGGCTGGGACGGTGCCGCCGTAGCGTTGTTTCGCGCCTTCCCAAGCGAGCCGCCGCAGATACTGCATGGGCGTCTCGCCATCGGGAGCGAGTTCGACGGGATACTCATAACGCAATTCATTCAGCGAAAACGTGCAACGATCCGCAATCTCGAGAGTGCGACGAATGGCCTCGGGCACGCGGCTGAAAACGGCTTGTACGTCGGGCAAACTTCTCAGATGGCGCTGGGCGTTGGGCAACAGTCGTTCGCCCAATTCCGCAACCGGCATCCCGTGGCGAATCGCGGTCAACACGTGCTGCAGGATCATCCGCTGGGCCACGTGATAATGGACGTCTCCGGCCGCGACCAGCGGTACGTTGGTTTCTTTTGATAAACAGATCAAGCTATCGAGTCGTCGTTGATCGTCGGTTCCATAATGCAGTTCGGCGAGCAGATAGCAGCGGTCGTCAAAAATTTCTTGATAGGCGCGCAGATCCATTTGATCGCAAAGCCGGTCGCCCGGTTCGGAAACGACCGCGGCAATCAGGCCGCCGGCGTGCCGCGCGACATCCTCAATGGTTAATTTGCATTCTCCTTTTGGAGCCTGACGGCGGCCGTAAGTAATCAGCCGCGACAGCCGGCCGTAGGCAGCCCGGTCGGTGGCCAACAGCACCACGCGCGGTCCCGCGACCGTGGTGATTTCCGCGCCGATGAGCAATTTCAAAGTACTCTCTTTGACCGCCGCGTGCGCGCGTACGACTCCGGCCAGAGTATTGCGATCCGTGATCGCCAAAGCTGCATACCCCAGCTCGGCCGCCCGCACGGCCAGTTCGTCGGAATGCGAAGCTCCTTCGAGAAAAGAAAAATTCGAGCGACAGTGCAGTTCGGCGTAGGCGGTCGCATCGAGAGCCGTCATGCACGTCTCGACACTAGCCTTTTGGCGTGACCGCTTGGGATAGATAGGAGATTCCGGCATGACTAATCAAAAATCCCGTGCAAAAACCACTGCCCGTCTTGGATGCGGCGATACAACCAAAAGCGGCTGCCTGCCTCTGTTTCCACGCGATAATAATCTCGGCGGACGCCACGACGACGCCACCAACCGGTTTCAATCCGTTCCGGACCCCAACAACGCGCCACGTCGTGCTTGCGGTTTTGATAGTGAAAGCAGCGCGGCTGTTCGCTGGGTGCGACGACATAAACTTGCAATGGCTCGGGTTTTCCCAAGAGATGCAAAGGACGATCCAGCGGGGCGAAAGACTGTGCCAGCGGCGGATTTTTCTTGCGCTTGTTCGCGGCATCGACAAGCGGCTTGGTGCGATAAGCCATTTCCGGCTGAGCGTCGTTGTGGAGCGAGCAGCGCAGAATGGCGTGCCGGCCAAGACGCCCGGCGAGGCGATCAATCAAAGCGGCGACTTGGGGCGAATCGTGTCGCCGCTGCTGTTGGTCGAAAAGTTCCTGCTGCCGCCAAGCATGAGGAGCGGAATTGGTGACCGAGACCGTGATCGCGGTTACCGAAGCGGATAAGTGTAACTGCTCTAGTTGCATATCCGCCAGCGACTGAAGATGATCGGCATCCGCGCTTGGTTGAAACAAACCGACTTCGAACGTAGCGGTGGACTTCACTTCTTGGGCCTGCTGGGTCTCTTGGCAATCCAGTTTGCATGTCAAACCCAAGACGCCTCGGTCTTGCTGGCGGAGCATAAAACATAGACGTTCGAGCAATTGCCGAATCACCTGCTCGATCGTGCTTTGCCGGGCGACTGGATATTCAAATAGCCACTGGGCCAGGAACTCGGCAGGCGCTCGAATGGGACGAATCATTTCAGGTGCCGTCCCGAAGAACTGATCCCACCGTTTCAGCAACAGCGGCCCCAAACGAAGTTTTAATTCCGCCCGCGGCAGCGGCGACAAGTCCTCAATCCGTTCCAAACCGAGACGGCCCAGTGTGACGGCCATCTCGGGCGGCAATCGCAAAGCCGTCACGGGCAGTTGTGTCAGCTCATCCGCCGAACCGTAATGGGCAATCGCCCATGCCGCGCCCACGGTCTTCGCCGCGCCGAGTTGCACAGTGAGGCCAATCCGTCCAAATCCGCGGGTTACTTGTTCCGCCAAAGATGATTCGTCGCCGAACAGCGGCACCACGCCCGCGATATCCAGCAGTAGCGTCTCCGGCGGATCGGTTTCTTCCAAGCCGACAAGCGGACTGAATCGCTGCGACCATACGGCCAGTTTTTCTAGCGCCTCGCGATCCACGACCGGATCGTGGGCTTCTTGGTGAAAAGGGGTTGCACCACGTTGCAGCAACGCGTTGGCTTCCGCGACGGGCATGCCCGCTTGGACTCCCAACTCTTGCGCCGCGCGTGAACAAGCCAACACGCACAATCCGCGCCGTGTACTGTGATGCAAGATTATCGGCTTTTGCTTAAGCTCGGGATTTTTGCAAATCAACCGCTGCACCGGCCAATTCGGCAGCCAGGCCGCTAGGATGCGCTTCATGGATCTCGCCTGTCTGGTCGTTGACCTCTAAATCGATTTCGCTTTTCCCAAAGCGGCCTCGACATCGCAAGAGTTCCACATGCAACCGCCATCCTGCCGGCGCATCTTGAGCCGAATTTTTTGATGAGTTGTTTTGCCATCCCGTCGAAACGCGCAACCGCGCATCGGCCCACGAAGGTTCGCGGCGGGCCGCATCGTCGCGGACCAGCAATCCTAGGCAGTGGCTTGTTTCCGCAGCCAGTTGCAAGCGGCGAAACGCCAAACCATCCAGCCGCCCCGGCCAGCCAACGACAGCGGCCACATGCGGGCAACGAAGTGCCTGATCTAGCGCCCAGAATTCGTCCTTCTCATTGTGGGGCCGCACTAAAATCGTGCGTTGTAAATCAACTCGCCAAGCGGCCACGGCGGGCGGATAAAGAACCTGGTGCCGGTCTACAAGAACCAATGCGCCGCCCTGGCAACATGCCTCGCGCGCCGCCATCAGCGCCAGCCCACTCGCGCCGCTTCCGGCACTGCCCGCCAGCCATTCGACCAGCGAACCTCGAGCGAATCCTTGGCCGGGCAAAAGCGAGTCAAGCGGCTGACAACCGCTAGGAACCCGAGTTCGCCGCGCGTCCTCACCTGGCGATTGTTTTTGTTCTAAACAACGCAAGTGTTTTTTTAGTTCGTGGATGTTGGAAAACATTTTTGGCGAATGAGAATTGCAAGGCAGCGGGGTGCTGCGGGTTTTTGCGTGAGTACTCTCTCTGGTTTCGGTCACTTAGGCACCCGGGGATTAGTATACATAAGTACACTTATCAAAAAAGGAGAGTGGGAACCGATTTTTGTCGCGGCAGGATTCTTACCTCTGGGAAGGTTGTTCGCCGGCCGATCGCTCCTAAAGTGACAAAATAAGCTTCTTTTTCGCTATTGTTCTTGTGTTAAAACATTTGTTTCATACACTTGTTTTAGTGGCGAAATTTTACGATTAGGCAAACTTCGATGACCGACGATACTCGAACGCGAATTCTAGAGGCGGCCGGGCCCATTTTCGCGGATCGTGGTTTTCAAGCGGCCACGGTGCGCGATATCTGCGAAGCGGCCGAAGTCAATCTGGCCGCGGTGAATTACTACTTCGGTGACAAGCAACGGCTCTACACCGAAACCGTCAAGCGGGCTCGTGAACTGCGAGCCGCCGAAGCTCCCATGCCCAACTGGTCGGCCGAGACTCCCACCGCGACCAAGCTGCGCGACTACATCCACACCATGACAACCCGCATGTTGGGGCTGCAAAAGGCACCCTGGCAAGTGCGGCTCATGATGCGGGAGATACTGCAGCCCACCAAAGCCTGCAAAGATTTGGTGCAGGACTATTTTAGGCCCCAATTCGAAATGTTGATGGGGATTCTCGACGAAGTGCTGCCCGCCGATACACCGCCCCATCGCCGCCATCAAATCGGCTTTAGCATTATTGGACAGTGCGTCTTCTATCGACTGGCTGGACAAGTCGTGGGGTTGATGGTTGGCGAGGACGAAGTGGCGGACAAATACGAATTCGAACAACTTGCCGATCATGTAACCCAAGTCACGCTGGCGGCGCTGGGCCTGGCCGCGCCGTTGGGTTCGCCAGATTCAGCCGAATCGAAGCCCGTGGCAAAAAGAGGATAATCCAAAATGACGCGTTCAAGACAGTCCACGGTCCTCGAACTAGTCCGCTATGTAGTTCCCGTTTTAATAATCTTGCTGGGATTCGGCATCTTTTTTTTGCTGCTCGCTCTGAGGGCGCGGCCGGAAATCAGTGACGACAACGACGACGAAACGACCGTTGTCGAATCAGTCGCCGTCAAGGTTCACAAGAAGGGCGTCAAGATCGAAGCGAGCGGATTGGTCGTTCCCTATCGCGAAATTGAAATACCGGCGGAAGTGGCCGGCCGAATCGTCAAGAAAGAAGCGGCGTGTCGCCCAGGCCGTTACGTCGAAAAGGGTGCCGCCCTGCTGGAGATCGAAAAGGAAGACTACGAAATCGCGCGGGATGAAGCCGCCGGCGCGCTACTGGAACTTCGCAGCGAAAAGCAAAACAGCGAGGCGCTGCTGAAGATCGCCAAGAAGACGTTCGATGTCGAAAAGCGGGATTATCAACGAGAAACTGGCTTGCGCGGCGTCGTTTCGCGCGCCGATCTGGATCAAGCCGAACGTGAATTGCTGGCGGCGGAAAATTCCGTCGTCATGCTGGAAAATCAACTGGCCCTGAACACGGCCAAGGAAAAGCGTCTGGATGCCGCCCTGCGAAAGGCGAATCTAGACGTCTTGCGGTCCAATGTGACGTCGCCCATTTCGGGAGTCATTGTCAGCGAAATGGTCGAGCAAGACATGTTCGTGCAACGCGGCACGACGTTGCTGGCCATCGAAGATACCAGCAAGGTCGAAATCAAATGCAGTCTCAAAAAGGAAGAACTGCAATGGCTCTGGATGACCCCGAAACTGGAATCCGCCGAGCCGAAGAATTTGGCGGCGCTGGCTTATGAAATCCCGCAAGCACGGGCCACGGTCTATTTTGATTTGGCGGGCACTCGCTACGAGTGGAGCGGCCACTTGGACCGCTACGACGGTATCGGATTGGATACGCAAACGCGCACGATTCCGTGTCGAGTGGTCGTCGACGATCCGCGCTCGGTCAAGAAATCGGGCGACGACGGTGGAGGCATTTCAACCGGCCCGCCGGCGCTGCTGCGCGGCATGTACGTGACGATTGAAGTGCAAGCGGCCCCGAACATTCCGCTGTGGGTTGTTCCCAAGGATGCCGTTCGACCGGGGAAGATCCTGTGGTTGGTGCGCGACGGAAAGCTGGCGAAACAAAGTGTGCGCATTGTGCAAACGTTGGAAGACGGAGTCGCCATCCACGCGGCTGGGGCCAAGCTTTCGACAGCGGATCGCGTTGTCGTGTCACCGCTCGCTTATCCCTACGAAGGACGCCCGGTGCGCGAGGCGGGTTCGGAAGAAGAAGCCAGTTCCGACACGAAAGCGGCCACGGGCAAACAAGGCGGCGCGGACACTAATCCCGGCAAAGAGAAGGGTCCCCCGCCCAGCGAAAGCGAGCCTGAAGCCAAGCCCGCCAACGTGCCTTCCTCGACTGAGCCTTCCTCATCGGAGGGCACTCAATGAAGTCGCTGATTCGCTGGGCGATCGGCAACTCGCCCGCCATGAATACGATTCTGATCGGCATGCTGCTGGTCGGTGGCGCGAGCTTGGCATCTTTGCGGCGCGAAGTCTTTCCAGAATTTGAACTGGAAATCCTGCTGATCACGGTCCCATATCCGGGTGCCAGTCCCGAGGAAGTGGAAGAAGGGATCTGCCAGAAGATCGAAGAATCGGTCCAGTCGCTGGACGGCATCAAGAAGAAAACCGCCATCGCCAAGGAAGGTTCCGGCTTTGTGATCCTCGAGCTGCAGCCGCATGTCGATGTGCAAAAGGTACTCAGCGAGGTCCGGTCGGAATTGGACCAGATCCCTAGCTTTCCCGAGTTATCGGAGGACTACGAAGTTCAGCAGATTACTTTTCGCAGCCCGGCGATTCGCGTAGGTGTCCTTGGTCCAGATCGCGACGACGAAAATGCCGAGTGGGACCTGCGCGACGTTACCGAGGACGTGCGCACTGAACTGCTTCAGCTAGAACCGGCCGAACCAAGCAACCCGATCTCCAAGATACTGTCGATCATTCGGCCGCGCGCCGGCAACGCGGTTGTTTCCACGGCCAACATCCTGACGGAAAAGCCGTATCAGATCGACATTGAAATCTCCGAAGCGACGTTGCGCGAATACGGCCTCTCGTTGCAACAAGTTGCGGGCATCGTGCGACGCCAAAACCTCGAACTGCCCGGAGGTCGCTTGAAAACCGACGCTCAGGAAATGTTGCTCGTGGGGAAGGGCAAACGGACCTTGGGACGCGACATTGAAGATATCACGATCATCACCAAACCCAGCGGCGACAAGCTGACGGTCGGCGATTTGGGACAAGTCCGCGACGGGTTCGCCGACGAGTCCTTAATCACGCGCATCGATGGCCGCGAAGGGTTGGTCATCGAAGTGGCCCGCACGTCGTCGGAAGATTTGCTGGAGGTCGTGGAATCGGTGCGGGCCTATGCCGCCAAAAAAGAAATGCCGCCGGGCTACGAACTGAAGCTGTGGTACGACCAATCGGTCGATGTCCGCGACCGCATGAACATGCTGGTTCGCAACGGACTGCAAGGGCTGCTGCTGGTGTTTTTGGTGCTGGCGATCTTCCTCGAGTTGCGGCTGGCGTTTTGGGTGGCCCTGGGTATTCCCGTCGCGGTGATGGGTGCCGGTTGCGTCTTGCTGGGCGGCGATCAAACGCTGAACATGTTGTCGATGTTTGCCTTTTTGATGGCCTTGGGGATCGTGGTCGACGACGCAATCGTCATTGGTGAGAACATCTATCACCATCGTCAGTTGGGAAAGAAATTCGTCCAGGCGGCGACCGATGGAACCTATGAGGTGCTGCCTTCCGTGTGTGCCTCGGTGACGACGACCATCATCGCCTTCATGCCGTTGATGTTTGTGGCCGGCGTCATGGGTAAATTCATCGCCGTCATGCCGCTGGCCGTGATCGCCATGTTGATCATTTCGCTGCTGGAAAGCACGTTCATTCTGCCCTGCCATCTGGCGCATCACGACAATTTATTCTTCAGGATCATCGGAGTTTGCTTTTATCCGCTGAAGGTTCTGGTGACCTTCTTCCATTGGGTGAACGCCGGGGCCACGCGAGCCATGCGATGGACCATCGATCGCGTTTACACGCCGATGCTCGATTGGTCACTTTCCAACCCGCTGATCGTGGTCAGTTCGGCGGCCGCTCTGTTCATCATGGCCATTGGATTTGTAAAAGCGGGGATTACGCCGTTTGTAATCATGCCCAAGCTGGACAATCGTTTCATCGAAGCGGTCATCACCTATCCGGATGGAACTCCGGCGATCGTCACCGACCAAGCCACGATCAGCCTGGAAGAAACCATTAAGCAAATCAACGCGGCGTACATCGCCGAAATGAAAGAAAAACACCCCGACCTCAACGATGAACAGCGAGAAGAGCGCGGATTGAAATTGATCGAAGTTCGCCATCGGTCGGTGGGCATGGTTCAACAGCAATCGCCCGCCAACCCCAACGGCAGCGCCTCGGGCGCGCACATGGGCGCGGTCATGATCGAGTTAGTGGCACCCGATAAGCGCGACATCAAAAGCCAACAAATCCTTGACCAATGGCGCGACCAAGCCGCTCAGTTCCCTGGAGCGGAAAGCTGCGTCTTCCGCAGTCCTGCCATGGGACCGGCCGCCGTGCCGATTGAGTTCAAAGTGCTGGCCGATCGTGGATTCGAGCACAATCTGGAAGCGGCGGCCGAACAGTGCAAGGAACGGCTCAAGAAGTTTGAGGGGGTGTTTGACATCGACGACGACTCGCGTCCCGGCAAATGGGAATTGCAGCTCAACGTAAAGCAAGACGCCGACGGCATGGCGGTGACGTTGGCCGATCTCGCGGAAACGGTGCGTGGATCGTATTACGGCGAAGAAGTCATGCGGCTGCAACGGGGCCGCCATGAGGTCAAGCTGATGGTCCGCAACCCGCCCGCAGAGCGGCGGTCGATGGCGAACTTTGAAGACATTCGTGTACGCGGAGCGGATGCCGTCGAGCGTCCCATGACCGAGGTGGCCGACGTTCGCTACAAGCGGGGCACGTCGGAAATCAATCGCATCGACCAATTGCGGTCAATTACGGTACTGGCCGATGTGGACGAAAACAGCGGAGCGAACGCCAAGGTGATCATGGACACGCTCAAGGAGAGCGGCTTCGCGGAAAAACTGGCGAAAGACTTTCCTGGGATCCGAATCCGCTGGGAGGGTCAAGACGAGCAGACGCAAGAATCGATGCAGAGTATGTTTGTCGGCTTCTTTATTGCCATGCTGGCCATGTACGTGCTGCTGACGGTTGAATTTCGTTCGTACATACAACCGCTGATGATCCTGGCCATCATTCCCTTTGGCCTAATTGGCGCCATCGCCGGCCACGCAATCTTTCAAATGAATCTGACTCTGTTCAGCGTGTTCGGCCTGATCGCTCTAACCGGGGTCGTGGTGAATGATTCCATTGTCTTGGTCGACTTTATCAATACCCGTGTGCGCGCCGGCGGACCCTTAAAGGAAGCCTTGCTCGACGCGGGGCAACGCCGATTCCGGGCTGTATTTTTGACATCAGTGACGACGGTCGCCGGGCTGATTCCGCTGTTGATGGAACGGTCGTTTCAGGCTCAGGTACTGATTCCGATGGCGACCAGCCTTTGTTTTGGCCTGATTTTGGCAACGGCCTTGGTCTTGTTATTGGTGCCCACGTTTTACTACCTCTACGCTCGGATGATCCTCGGCTTGAACGGCGACACGGGCAGTGTTTCCCGAATGGAACCGATCGAGGATGCTCGCGGCGAACCCGATCCGGCACCGGTCATGGCCAAGGTCCTGCATCCTTAGTTTTAGTTGGGGATGCCCCTCATTCGATCTGCTGAGTGTCGCTACCGACCAATGCAATAGACGCGATCTCCGCGACGAAGCACAATCTTGTTTCTCGCCACGGCCGCGGCATAGAGTACGGGACCGCCAAAGCCGCCCGGCCCCGTCGCCGGTTGTTTGGACGGCTCGGCTTTCCAAAGCGTATTCTCGGCCAGCAACTCGAATTCGTTGCCATCGCCAATCACGGTCGTCGTTCCGTTGCGCCCGAAAAGGTAGATGCGATTTCCAACATGCAGTGGAGTCGCCCAAACGCTTCCGGCGGACCGTTTCGCGTAGTGCTGTTTGCCCGTCTTGGCATCCAAACAATAGATAACACCCGCCCTATTGACGAAGTAGGCGTTATTGCCCGCGACGATCGGCGAACCAAAAGACGTGGTGGCCTTGTCGGCACGCCACAGGTAATCCGCGACATATTCGCCGTTCTTGTCCTTGGATATCTGGATGATGCCGTTCGACTTCATCGAAGGCGCGGTCTGCTCGCCACGGCCATCCGAAGCACCGATCAGAAATCGGCCTTCACCGAGCGGGATCGGTGTTGGCGTGGTATTGTTTGTAACCTGCTCGAACCGCCACAGTCGCTGGCCACTGGCAGGGTCCAATCCAATGATGCGACCAATGGCGCTCAGCACCAGATGTTGTCGGTCGCCTACCGCCACCAGCCGTGGGCTCGACCAGGCGGTCTTTTCAGCGCCCTCCACTTTCCAAGCGGTCTTTCCGGTCGCTTTCGAAACAGCCAAAACATACGGAGCTTCGGATCGTTCGACCCAGACGAACACGTGCCGGTCATCTTGTTCCAGCGACGATGCCAGACCGTGCCGAGCGGTGACAGCCCCATAGTCCTTGACCAAATCACGTTGCCAACGCACGACGCCTTGATGGTCAAGCGCGACAAGGTTGCCGCCCTCGAAGAAAGCGATCACGCCGTCGTCATCGGCGACGGGGCTTGGCGCGGCCTTGCTAACGTAGTTCGAGTTCTTCTCCGGCGAGCTATTGTCCAGCGTGTGACTCCACCGAGTTTCTCCCGATCCGAATTCCAGCGCGCGAACGTGCAGCTTCTCCTTCATGTCGCCTGAGCAAAACGTGACATAGACGCTGTCGGACCAAATCACAGGCGTCGATTGTCCATAGCCGTCCAAAGCCACGTTCCACGCGATCGCTTTGGCGCTGCTCCAGGTCAACGGCAAGTTGTCCGCCTCGATTCGAAGCTGGCCCCCGTTTTGGAAGGACGGCCACCGATCAGTGGCACCAGCAGGAGAGACCGCGGCACCCACCGTGAAAAACGTCACTAATAGCAGCGTTAGTGCTCGCATTACTGTCATCTCCGTTGGAAAAAGAGTTATCAATAATTTGATCCTGCACGCATTGTAGACTCAAATTGAATTCGCCACAGTGCACGGGCGAGAACCAACAATCCCCTCCCTCGACAAGGAACGTCCAAAATGGTTCTGGGACTAACAAGAGTTTGTTTCAGCTGCACAAGATGTGTTTCGCCGACACCCGTCAGTTGACGCGTCCTCTCAAGTCGTCATGCTAATGGAAGAACCGATCATTGCACCATTCCGCCGTCCATCGCCATGTCTGGAGATTTTGACCCGTATTTGAAATGGCTCGCGATTCCCCCCGCGGACCAGCCGCCCAATCACTACCGGTTGCTGGGCGTTCCCGAGTTCATTGACGATCCGGACGTTATCGAACATGCGGCTGACCAGCGCATGACGCATCTTCGGTCGTTCCAGAACGGGCCTCGCAGCGCGCTATCGCAAAAGATACTCAACGAACTCGCGGCGGCTCGAAACTGTCTGCTTACCGCCGAAAAGAAGGCCGCCTACGATGCTCAGTTGCGAGCATCGCGAGAGCCCGAACCGGAAGTGGCACCAGAACCGGAGCCACAAAAATCGTCGCTGGTCGTTGGCCCGTCGGAATTCGAGCCGAGTACGCCAGTGGCGGTGGTGAAGCCCCCGGACGACGACGACGGATACAATTTGGTGCCGCTAGAGACGAGCCAGACATTAAGGCCATTCGTGCCATCCAGGGTAATCAGAAGACGCCCGGCCCCCAATGTGCTGCCCGTCGTCCTGATGATCGTCGCTGGAATTGTCGGCGTTTGTGCAATCTTGTTGGTCGCTTGGTATGTGTGGGAAAACCCCACGTTGATTGCCGAGTTGGGGTCTAGCTCGGATTCGCAATCTGCCTCGCCGTCGCGAGGTGCCGAGATTAACAGCAAGCAGACCGCCGACCCTCCATCGCGCAAGCCCCGTCGCAACGCCGAGACCATGCCCGACCCGAAAGGAACGTCTCCACGCGATGAGCCGGAAGCAACGACCGCCAACAAGGCCGCGACAAACGAGATCATGACCAATGCGCTGGGAATGCAATTCCGGCTCATTCCCGCCGGCGAGTTCCTGATGGGAAGCACTGACGATGATGCGCAGGCCCTCGATGCCGAAAAGCCCCAACACTCGATTCGGATCACCAAGCCGTTCTACATGGCCGAGTACAAAGTGACGCAATCGGAATACGAGTTTGTCATGGGAACTAATCCGTCTCAGTTCTCCGCAAAGGGCGAGCAGAGCGACAAGGTGCGCGGACAAGACACCAAGCAGCATCCCGTGGAGAACGTAAGCTGGTATGACGCGATTCACTTTTGCAACCAACTCAGCCTCCGTGACAAGCGGCCGTCCTATTACAGACGCCAGGGCGAGGAAATAAGAATCCTGGGTGGCAACGGTTACCGGCTGCCGACCGAGGCCGAATGGGAATACGCTTGCCGGGCGGGTACCACCACCAAGTTCTACTTCGGCGACGATCCGGCGGAAATCGAGCAGCACTGCTGGTTTAATCACAATTCCGGGAAGACGACGCACCCGGTCGGCCAGAAGAAGCCGAATCCGTGGGG
>JAJDEH010000405.1 GCA_029259935.1 Planctomycetota bacterium | reverse complement strand
AGGACGCCCGGTTGGCCGGTTCGACTTTGAGCGGCCGAGGGGACGTAATATCGGGCTGCGTCGCTGGCGGAGAAGTAAAGTCATCCCAGGGGCTTGAATTCGTCGAACCGTCTGAGGACTCCGAGAGTTCACTGCCGGAATCGACGACCGTCAGTCTGATCGTCTCGCCAGCTTCCATGGGAGGCGCTTCAAAAATAAGCCGGGTGCCGTAGGCGTAGCCCGCGAACAACAGGTGGGCCAGCACCGACAAGACCACGCACTTCGACAGCGGTTTGGCTTGGCCCCACCGCGTGCGGCTGATGATCATCAAAGTGATCGTCAGCGCGGCCATGCCAGCCCACAACATGATGCCCAGCGAGCGAGAGCTGAACAGAAACTCCCACCACGTGGCGTCAACCGGTTTTAATTGTTCCAGCAGCCCCATTGTTATCTTTCCCGGCTGGCGAGCCTTACGGAAATCCCCATCTCTGAAATATGAGCCGCGCGGCAAGCGCCCAGTACCTGCGCGACGTTTTGAAAGGGCGTCTCGGCGTCACCGCGAACGATCACGCCCAGGTCTTTGTATTCGCCCCGGGCGACCGACAATTCGGCCGTCAGTTCTTCCAACGTGACCGTCTGTCGGTCGAGCAACACGCTGCCGTCGCCGAACACGTTGATCACTCGCCGCCGTGGCGCGGCGGTTTGGGGGCCCGCTTCGCTTACTTCTGGAACCTGCAGCGAAATGTTACGTTCCAATTCGGTGAACTTCGTACCGACCATGAAGAAGATGATCAACAAAAACACGATGTCGATCATCGGCGTCAGGTTGAGCGTCGGCTGGTCGTCAAGATGTGTTTTGAGTGGCACGGGTGATTGCCTTGTTCCGGGATGACTCGGTCGCTGATCGCGGTGCGATCAACGCGTTTCGCTCCGTTCGCGGAGCGAACAACGACTCTTAGGCCGCTTGTTCGGTCCTGCGTTTACGAGAAGTCTTGCGCGGCGTCTTTTCCTTTTCTTCGTCCTTTCCGTCCCATGAGTCCCCGGCAATGGCGTGTACGACCTTCTGCCCCAAGGCGTCGATGTCGATGATCAGCCGGTCGACTCGACCGACGAAATACAGATAGGCGATCAGCGCGGGAATGGCGACGCAGAGGCCGGCCGCCGTGGTAATCAGAGCTTGACTGATCCCGGTCGCCAGCCGTTCTGGGCGGCCCATGGCATCCGCCGTGGCGATGTTGTTAAAAGCGTGGATCATTCCCAATACCGTACCGAGCAGCCCCACCAACGGACTGACGGTGGCCACGCCGTTGATCACTCGCAGGTAGCGGCGCAGGCCGTTGGTCACCCGTTCGCCCGCGTCGATGATGGCTTGTTCGACTTCGACCGAGGCACGGCCCCATTTCTTGACCGCCGCGCCAAAGACCTCGGCCACCGGGCTTTTATTCTGTTTGCAGAGTTCCAGGGCCTGTTCGCGGTCGATCTGGCCGGTACGCACTTGCTCAAGGAATCGCTTCACGAATGGCCGCGGAATGATGCGGCCTCGCCGCAAGCTAATGGTCCGCTCGAAAACAAACACGAACAGAACAAAAGAGCAAACTCCGATGGGGATCATCAGCGGTCCGCCATCCTTGATCACTTGCAGCAGATTTTTGGCCTGGATCGGTCCGGCTTCCAGGGCGATGCTGCCGCGCTGCCCACCATCGGTGTTTGTCGAACCAAGTGCTTCGACGCCGGTTGAAAGTGCTGCTCCAGGCTCTTGCCCCATCGCGAAATGCAGCAAACCAAGAAGCGACAACGCCACCATCGCGGCGAAAAATCGTAATCCCCAAAGCCTTGCGGTGTAATGCCAGTCCATGCTTCACCTGTTCTCTGTGAGGGCTGTTTTATCGTTGTGATCCGTCACCTAGTTTTTCCTGAGCTAACCGAAGCCGCTTGGATGCATCATCGCTAAAGGGCGTCTTCGCATAGTTTCTCAGCAGTTCCGCGTACAACTTGATGGCGCTTTCCCAATCCGCCTTCCGCTCGTAACACTTGCCAGCTTGAAGCAGCGCCGCCGCTTGCCAGCGAGGCACATCGTACAGTGTCTCTACTCGGTGATAAGATTTGATTGCCGCGTCGAACTTGTGCTGATGAAAGTAAGATTCGCCGATCATCCACTGCGACATCGCGGCAACCTCGGTACGGCTTCCGGTGGGAGATTGAATGACTCGCTGATAGGATGATCGCGCGCTGTCAAACCTGCCGAGGCTTGCTTGGGCCCTGCCGATGATGTAGTCCACTTCAAACTGCTGTTGAAAATTGGGAAACCGCTCGGCAACCGGAGCGGCGACTTCCAGAGCTTCTTCCCACTTCTTCCCACGGACCAGCATTTGTGCCCGCCGCAGCGGAATCATGGCCATCCAAGCCTCGTCCCGGTCGGCGACACGGCGGGCCAGTTGCTCGAATTCGTTTTGAGCTTGCTCCCATTGCCGCTGGCGGAAGCTGGCTTCCGCGGCCCAATACGAGGCAGGCAATTGCAAGGTACTCTCCGGATACTCTTGGACAATTCGCCCCATGAATTGGCTGACCGATTTCCAATCGTTGCCGTCGGCCGCCAACTGTCCCCGCAAGTACAGCCCGTGACAAAGTATTTCGCCACTCACTTGTGCCGCGATGAGATCGTCGGTGAGATGCCGCGCCCGCTCGTGGTCCTTGTCGCGGGCAGCTTGTTCAGCGAGCCGGTAGGTGACGTCACCCCAATATTGGCTATCCGGGAACTGTTCGTGGATTTTCGTAAAAGCGGCGTCCGCCAGTTCGGTTTGCTGGGCCTCGTAATGTACCCAGGCCATTTCGTACAGTGCTCCGGCGCGCTGCTCGTGATCTGGATAGTCGTCGAGGAATCGTTGAAACAAGCGGATCGATTCAGTTTTGTGTTCCGGGTCGTCGTAGCGGGCATGCAAGCGGGCCGCCGCCAACAAGGAATCGACGACGTATTTCGAATTTGGAAAACTGTCGACGACCGTTTGATAGGTCGTTAACGCGGGCAGCTTGCGGCCCGCTTGTTCCAGCGATTGGGCACGCATGTACGCCGCCTCGGCGGCATGCGAGCTTTCGGGAAAGCGGGCCACGAGCCGCTTGAACGTCTCGGCCGACTCATCTCGCTGGCCCGCTTCGGATTGGATCCACGCCAGTCCATACAAGCCTTTTTCAATGAATTCGTCCGGATTGCCGTCCCGCGCCAATTCGCGAAACAGTTGCTCGGCGACCTCGCGCCGCTGGGCCGCATAGGCGGCCTCGGCCAGAAAATGGGTCGTGGGCAACAGGATTTGCGGATCGTCGTGCTTTTCCACCAGCGTTTCACGTACCGCCAGCGCCTCGTCGAATTTCTCTTGATGAGCCAGCGCGACGGCCAGTTCCGCGCGGCACTTGGCCGCATCGGGCCCATCTGGCTGCAACAACAGATACTTGCGTTGGGCGACGATCGCTTCCTCGTACTTGGCCAAGCTAAACAAGACGGTGGCACGCGCCACTTCGACACCGGCGGCGAATTCCACGTTATCCGGACTCGCTTCGACGCGGCCGAGGGTCTGCAATGCCTCGTCGTACTGTTCCAATCCGATGTGGGCCAGAGCCAGCAAGTAGTCGGCGTTGGTTTGGTCGCCCTTTGGCAAGTCTTTTTCGCGCAAGACCAGCGGCTTCAAGACGTCCGCGGCCCGCGAGTACTCACTTCTTTTCAACAGCGATCGAGCGTGGAGGATCTCGATCGACGACCTCAGCGAACTTTCCGCGAACTTCTTCTCGAACTCGTTTGCCAGCGTATCCACGGTTCCGAAGTCGCCGGCGCGAAAGGCAACTTGCATCAGCACGTCAATACTGTCGTCGCCCCAATTACTTTCCGGCCACTGCTGGATCACTTTCCAATAGTGTCCGCTGGCCGTTTCGATCTTGTCCTGATTGCGCAACGCCTCGGCCAAGGCAAAGTGGCTGGCGGGGGCCAATTCGGTTTCCGCATTCTGCTTGGTCGCCACTTCAAGCACCTCGATGGCCGCATCCCAATCTCCACGAGCGGAGAGGGCCATGCCCAGCCAGTAATGTGCGCGCGGCCGTTCCAGGCTGTCGGGGAAACGCGCGACGAGGTCTTGCAGGCGGCGAATCGAATCATCGAACTGATCGCGGCGGTAATCGAGCAGGCCTTGCTGAAGAAGCGCATTGTCGACGAACGCGGAGTTTTCCTTCTCGATCAGATAGGTGTAGTACTGTTCGGCGACTGCGTGCTGGCCTTGTGTTTCCAGCGCCCGGCCCAGTCCGAAACGGCAAACATCGCCAAGCGCGCTGCGCGGAAATTTGTTCAAGCATTGTCGATAATGCTTTTCGGCCTGCGCCGGATTGCCGCCGGACAGCGCGAGTTCGCCCAAGTATGGAAGCGCGTACTGCGAAATCTCGTCGTCCGGATACTGTTCAAGAAACTTGCCAAGCAAACGCTGGGCTTCTTCGAAGTTATTGGCGAGATAGGCCGATTCGCCAGATCGGAACAACGCCTGCGGCGCGAATTCGTGCTCCGGTTTGTCCTGACGGAACTGATCGAACATCTTCTGGGCCGCGGCGAACTGGCCAGTTTGGATCATGGCTTCGCCAAGATAGAAGCGCGCCACGTCGGCTCGGGGATGGTCTGAAAAAGAGTCGACCATCTTCTGAAACGCATCGACTGCTTCCGGCCACCGCCCTTGGGCGTAATAGCGGGCCGCCAGATCGTACTGTTCGTCCGGCGCGTCGGCCAACGCTGTGCCTGACAGCGCGGTGATTGTCAACGCCGTGACCGACAATAGCAATGCAGCGGCTAGCGCTGCCGGGATTCGAATTGTGTGAGTGTTGTACATCCTGTACGCCCAGGCGGCGGGATTAGCCTGGATTGGTTCCATCCGGGTGGACAGCACGATATCCTAGTCCGCCCGCGAGTGGCGGGACAAGACCAAACCAAACGGACGCCGATGCGGTCCCGTGTGGCTGTCGTGGATTCACCCAAAGGTAGGAAAACGTGGTATCTGGGAGCAGTATTTTCGCTTTCGTATTATCGGAGCCTGTGTCGCCGGCGATGATGGTTTTTGCGTTGGCTGGTATGATCGTCGCTAGCAAGACAGCTATCCCGTCGATTTTCTCAGTTGTGAGGGTCTCATGGGGGCGTACAAAGGCTCCACCCGTCCTACGCGGCAAGGTTTATCCAAGTTCCGCGTCGTCGTTGTCGACCCGCACAATCGTCGAATTGAGTCCGCGCGGCGTTTCGGTGATAATCTGTTGAAGCTGGCTACTTGGTAGGATGCCAGGTAGTGAATTGAATCCATTCCAGGAGACCAAGATGACAGACAGAACGCCCAAGGGTTGGACGCGCGGCGCTGGCCACATGTGGACGGCCGCACTTCTTTTGGCAGTGTGTTCGATAGAACCCTTGTTCGCGGACGATTCCAGCCCGTCGTGGCCGCAGTTTCTCGGACCGACGAGGAATGGAGTTTCCGATGAAACAGGTCTATTCGAAACTTGGCCCACGGGTGGACCCAAGGAAGTTTGGCGCGTCGACGGCGGTGCCGGAATGTCGGGACTGGCGATTCACGACGGACGGCTGGTCACCATGGTGCAACGCGGCGGCAAGCAAATCGTCGTGGCGCATGACGCCCGCACCGGCAAGGCCTTGTGGCAAAAAGAGGTTGGCCCCGCCTACAAGAATCAAATGGGTAACGGCCCGCGAGCCACTCCCACGATCGCCGACGGCAGCATCTACATCTTTACGGGCGAGGGCATTTTGGCCGCGCTCCAACTGGCCGACGGTGAAATAATTTGGCAGGTCGACGCGGTAAAAAAACTGGGAGGACAAGTGGCTGGTTACGGGATGGCTTGTTCGCCACTGGTGGTCAATGACACGGTGGTCGTCACGGTCGGCGCGCCAGGAGCCGCGGTGGCCGGCTTTGATCGCAAATCGGGTACGCCTCGTTGGCAGGCCGGCGATGAGGCGGCCGGATATTCTTCGCCCGCCCTATTGCGCGTCGGTGGCCAACCGCAAATCGTGGCGTATTGCGGTACGGCCTTGATGTCACTGAACCCAAAAAGCGGAAAGCAACTTTGGCGATATCCCTACGTGACCGATTTTGAATGCAACATTGCAACCCCGCTGGCTTATGAGGGCCAGGTTTTCATTTCGTCCGGCGAAAATCATGGTTGTGCCTTGTTGGCCGCCAGTTCCACCGGCGCATCTTGGAACGTTGAAGAAGTGTGGACTTCGCAACGTTCCCAAAGCGTCATGCGAAACGAGTGGCAAACGTCCGTATTGTTGGACGGCCACCTATACGGCTTCGACAACGTTGGCAGCGCGGGCCCGGTGACGCACTTGAACTGTGTGAACATCAAAACCGGCAAACGCGTATGGCAGGAACGACGATTCGGCAAAGGAAACCTGATTGCCGCCGACGGCAAGCTGCTGATTGTGAACACCAAGGGTGAATTCGTGGCCGTGCGGGCAACTCCCGACAAGTTTGAAGAGTTGGGACGTAAGGCGGTGACCGATTTCACTCGCCAAGCTCCCGCGCTGGCGGGCGGGCTGCTCTATCTTCGCGACGAAAAGGAAATTGTCTGCCTGGATGTTCGACAGCCGTGAATTGCTTTTCCACTTAGCTTCACTGACGATGTCCCAATTCGCTTTTGACCGCCTCTCCCGCTAGGAAGAAGATAGGCAATGATGTCTGATCGCGCGCCGCAGCTTATTTATTTCGACTTGGGAAACGTGTTGCTGCTGTTCGACCACGAAATTGCCGTGCGGCAAATGGCCGAAGTCAGCGGCGTCCCACCCGACCGAGTTCGTGATATCGTATTCAATAGCGGGTTGGAACTCCGCTACGAACGAGGCGACGTCACAAGCCAAGAATTCCATGAGGCATTTTGCAGCGAGTCGGGTACGCGTCCTGATTTCGACGCACTGATGTTGGCCGGATCGAAGATCTTCGAACTGAATGTCCCCGTGGTTTCCATCGTGGCCAACCTCTACTCGGCGAGGCACCGGCTAGGCATTCTGTCCAACACCTGCGAGGCGCATTGGGAATACGCGGGTCGTGGCCGGTACGCGATCCTCACCGATTGCTTCGACGTTTACGCGCTGAGCTATCAGTTGGGCGGTGTAAAACCCGAGCCGCAAGTTTTCGCTTCCGCCGCCGACTTGGCGGGAGTCGCGCCTCGCGATATTTTTTATGTGGACGACCGGATGGAAAATGTCGAGGCCGCTCGCGAGGCGGGCTATGATGCGGTGCAATTTACCGAGGCCAACGAATTGGCAAGTCAAATTCGCGCCCGTGACATCCAGATGAACCTGTAGGGCGAGCGAAGAGTTTCAGAGTTTTGTGAGCAGCGGCACGGAACGACCTACCGCCCAGCCCAGTACATTGAGATGCCACGAAACGAGCATGTACGTCGCCACAACTCCCGGAGTACACCATGATTTCCCTCCCTGACCAAGGAATGAACAATCGGCGGTTGCAGCAACTCATTGAACAGGTCGGCACAATCAACGATGGCCAGCTTGGATTTTGGCGGTTCACCTATCAGGGCAGCGAGCTTTATGCGATTACGGACGAGTCGCACAACCGAATGCGAATCATGACCGCGATCATTACCGAGGACGAAGTCACCGATGAGGATCGAAAGATCATGCTGGCCGCGAACTTCGATCGCGCTCTGGATGCAAAATTCGCCACCGCCCAGGGGCATCTGTGGTCGGTGTTCATTCATCCGCTGAAGGAACTGACCGAGAGCCAATTCTTCGACGCCGTGGCGCAGGTCAAGACTCTAGCGGACAATTACGGTACGACGTACAGTAGCAGTGAACTGGTGTTTGGCGGCGGCGACCCGCACGACGCGGAACCGTCCTGACGAGGACTCGCCCTGCCCCGGGATTCCTCCTTCCAGCGGGAAAGTTTACATGCAGGGAATTGCGGCCAAGCGGGGAACGTCGGAACCGGCGTTTGTTGATGCCTCTTCTCCAACTGGGCCGGCGGACGGCGAAGTTCTTTGTCAGACATTGCAACTGGGAGTCTGCGGCACCGACCGCGAAATCTTGTTGTCGCAAGATCCGTGGGTCGCTCCGGAATCCGATCATCTCATTCTGGGGCACGAGTGCCTGGGGCGCGTCGCGGAAGTGGGTCGCGGCGTTAGCGAATTTCAGCCCGGCGACCTCGTCGTTCCCGTAGTGCGGCGGGCGATTGTCGAGTCGAGCCGCCGCGCTGACCTGCTGCCGTTTGGACAATACGTCGAACGGGGAATTGTCAACGAACATGGCTTTTCGACTCCACGCTGGCTGGACCGTCCACAGTTTCTATTTCGAGTCGATCCGGCAATCGAACACGTGGCCGTCTTGGCCGAACCACTTTCCGTGGCCGAAAAGGCGGCAAATGAAGCGACCGCGATTCAGCGCGGGCGACTGGGACCACAGGCTTGGCGGCATCCGCCGCCTCGTGTCTTGGTCACCGGCATGGGGCCGATTGGTTTCGCGGCGATCATCGCCTGCCGCTGCCGGCAGTGGCCCGTTGCGATGTTTGGCCGTGATGAGGCAGACAGCTTTCGTGCTGTGTTGGCGACCTCGATGGGGGCGACCTACCTCTCGTCGCCTGAATGCGATCTCGCGCCAAACGACGTGGAAACCGACGGGTTCGATTTGATCATCGAGTGTACGGGCAGCGACCAGGTGATGTTGCAAGCGGCCAACGCATTGGCCTCATGTGGGGTCATGGTGTGGGTCGGTTCGACGCGCGAGCCGCGGCCGGCAATGCACAACGTTTCACAACTGATGCGCCGTGGGTTGCTTGGCAATCACCTTCACATTGGCACGGTGAACGCGGCTCACCGCGATTTCGAAGACGCGCTGCAACACTTGGCCGAGATGGAACAAACCGACTCACGGGCCCTTCAGTCGCTTATCACCGACCGCGTCGTGCCCCAAGACAGCCTCTGGCACTACCAGCACCGTCGCCCGCAGGGAATTAAAACCGTGCTGATGTATGACGAGCGTAGCTTGCCGTAGCTTGCCGTGACTTTCGATTTTTTCGCGGAGCGAACAACGACTTTATTCCCCGGAATCAACCCGCCGCACCATGACGCGGTTGCCGCTGATGTCGATAACCCGCACTTGCTGGCCGTTGTCGACAAAGGTGCCGTCCGTCACGACGTCGACGAACTCATTGCCGAATCGCGCCTTGCCCGCCGGGCGCAGCGGTGAATCGGCGATGCCCCAGTCGCCCACGCTCACGTGGAATCGCCCGTCCACATCATCGCCTCCTTTTACTTTTTGCGACTCACCGTCTATCTCGCCGTCGTCGGAGGCCACGGGAGGGCGCAGCACGAGACGGTTCAACACGGGCATGCGATGGAAGTAACGTGCCACCACGGCAATCAGGACCATCGCGACGACTCCGGACGACATCACCGTGGCCAGCGTGACCGTCAGCGACGGCAGATCGGCGCTGGTATTCCAGCGTGAAAAGTCGTGAGACGCCATCACCACGCTGACCAGCAATAGCAAGATTCCCGTCACCCCCGAGACGCCAAACCCGGGGATCACAAAAATCTCCATCAGCAAAAAGACAACGCCCGCCAGGAACAAGATCACCTCCAGCCATCCGGAGGTCCCGCCCAAAAAGTGGCTCCAAAAGAACAACACGAAGCACAGCCCGGCAATTAGCCCGCCGACACTGATTCCCGGCGCGCTAACCTCGACATAGAGTGCCACCAACCCGATCACGAACAGCAAGCCGGTGATTAGAGGCAGATTGAGTATGAACACAGCCGTATCGACGCGCGTATGCCGAAGCACTAGGAAGTCGCTCTTGAGATTGAAATGCTTTCGCAGATCGGAACGCGTCTCGAGCGTGGCGGTTGCCAGTTGTAGTTCCACGGCGCGCGGCCCGTTGACTTCCAGGAATTTCCCTTCGCGAGTTTCAAGAACCCGCTTGCCCTTTTCCCACTGGTCTTCATCTTCCGCGGAGATAATTTCCTCTTGCGACATGAACGCAACTTCATCGGTTTCACGATGACGCATGCGAAAGACTTCCAGATCTTTGTCGGTCATCGCCTCGGCCAGCGCCGGCGATCGACCCTTGGCGACCGCCATGTCCCGAATCCAACGAGCGAAATCCGACTGCACCTTTTCCGGAGCGTACCGCCACGCTTTCTGGATGTCGTCAAATTGGATCATGCCCGCGTCGCCCAGCCGGCCGTTTTCGGCCACGATGATCTCGTCACAGCCCAAGGCGACGATCGCCCCGCCGCTGAGCGCTTCCTGGGGAACAAACGCCACCGTGCGGGCCCATTTTACGTCGCGTAAAGCTTCCGAAATTCGCTGGCTTGGCAGCAGATAGCCGCCCGGGCTGTCGATTTCGATAACGACCAAATCCGCCCCCGCCTTCCGAGCAACGGCCAGTTTCCGTTTCAAGAATTGCTCACTGGAGGGATAGATGGGTCCCTCGAACCGAATGAGGGCCGCCCGCGAATACTCCATCGGCGGTTCCTCTTCAGCACGCGCGGGCAATGCCGAAGAGACGACGGCGACGATCAGAAAACTTGAAATTCGCAACATAACCCAACTCTCATTCTAGCAGGATTATCGCCAATGTTTACACGAACAGCTTCCACAGTTCCGACAGGCAAGCCGCATCTTCTTCCAACGTGCGGCCGTCGACACCGATTTGGCCGGCGGGCCCCATGGCATCGATAGCGCCAGCCGCAATCATTGTACGAACCCATTCTTTCGCCGTCTCGACGGTTGGCAACAAATTCGTGCCGGATATTCGCGAAATTGCCGCCACCAGGCCATAAGCCCCCCAATTTGAACACGAAGCAATTATCAGGTCACTTGTTTGCGTCAGGCAGGGATTGTCCGGCAACCGAGGATCCGCCGCGATCGCCCCTTGATACTGACCCATGCCGATTTCATTTCCACCGTCGCCGATACCGACGGTGACTGGATGGTCTGGAAAAAGGTAGTCCGTCTTTGCATTGAACTGACTGATATCACGACCGAGGCGGTTTCGAAACGTTCCATCCGAGGTCAGCCCGGCACGCTCGATCGCCACCAACAGTGTCGGACTTTCGGCGGACAGCAATTCGTCCGCAAATTGCGCCGACCCTTGATGATCCGTGATCGGGAATTCAACGACTTGCGTTTCGACCGGCAAGATGCTGTTAAGTGCTGATACAGAATATTGGTCGGTGACGTAACTCACATCGCTGCCCAGCCGAGCAAGGGCATTGCCTAACGCCACCGCTCCCGGCGGACCGTCCGTTTCGGCGGCACCCGCGTCCGCGATGTAAAACCCCGTCACGATCATGACTCTTGAGGAATGCTTGAGCATACGCTGGGCGGACCGCGCGACGAAGTCCTTGGGCAGATGATTTCTGAGCGCCGAGATGCCCCGCGCATCGTCTTGCAGAATGATGTCTTCGATTGTGTGTGAGGTTGTCAAGTGTCGTACTTCCTAAAGCACGGCTAAATCCTCGTCCCGCAGATCCGTGACAAACATATGTCCCGGCGCGTGCGTAATCATCAACGGCGGCTTGGCCGACATCGCCACCGATTGCGGAGTCACTCCACAAGCCCAGAACACCGGAACATCGTCCGGCGCGCCGGGTGGCCACGCATCGCCGAAATCAGGTCGTGACAAATCCCGAATACCAATGGCTTCCGGCTGTCCAATCTGCACGGGTGCTCCGTGGACCGACGGAAAGCGGGAAGTCGCTTGCACGGCCCGCACCACCTTGTTACGCGCGACCCAACGCATGGACACGACCATCGGTCCCGAAAAGCTGCCCGCGGGCACGGTCTCCAGGTTGGTGATATACATCGCCACGTTCTTGCCACTTTCAAAATGTGGAATGGGAATGCCGTTGTCGACCAACGATTTTTCGAAGGTAAAGCTGCAGCCCAGCAGGAAGGTGACGAACGAGTCTTGCCAAACGGATTTCAGGTCATCTACTTCCGCGTCAAGTTCGCCGTCACGATAGATGCGGTATTTGGCAACGTCGGTTCGAATATCCGAGCCGATCGCGGTCAGTCGGGCCTCGACTTGCCCCGCTTCCAACACTTCGATCAGGGGGCACGGTTTAGGATTTCGCTGGCAGAATAGCAGAAAGTCAAAGGCCTGCCGTTGAGGCAAGATGGCAACATTCGCCTGCACGAAACCTGGCGCTTGCCCCGCCGTGGGTCCGGTGAGTTGCCCGGAGCGAATCGCCGATCGGACCGTCGCCCCGGCTTGTTCGGTGTCAAGAGTCTTCGTTGGGTTACTCACCGCGTTCTGAATTCCTTATCCGGCAATAATTCCTTATCCGGCGATAGTCGTGACTTTCTCATGCTAGCAGATCCGGCGCGTGCGACATCGGGGGGAAACCGCCGCTCGCGCAACCGTGCCCGAGCAGGGACAAGTGGCAGGCCTGCGAGTCTTTTGCCCGCAAAAAGAGCTAACCCGTTGTCTTTTTGTGACCAAAGGCTAGGATTCTTTAACTATGGAAATGGCTTCTATTCTCCGCCGCTATGTCAACCATCAGGTGAGCATCGCTACCTTTAGCCATGGCCGCATCGTTGGTTTCGTGGCCACGGTTCACGACGACTGCGTGCGTCTGATCAATACTCTAACCGTTGGAGAATGCGAGGACACGGGCTGGTATGCTCAGATGCAGATCGATGATCCGGACGCCTCCCAGGGTCTCCGCAGTTCCGAAACGGTAATTCAGTTTCACTGCATCCTTTCCGTAACCTGTCTGGATGAAGGCATCGACCTATCCGAGGAGAATGCCGAGTCGGAGGCGGACAGCGCGTCGCCACCCACGGCCGGCCTCGTTATCAATTCTAACGTCGATTCGTTGCGGAAGCTAAGCACTGGCCTGGCCGTGCAGGACGACGCCGAGGCCTCGGACTCCGGCCGCATCGAAGACGCGTTGGACCGCGACCCACTTGCTCTGTTCGTTGGTGTCAACTTGATCAAGCTGGCCAGTTCCAACCAGGCCGGCGAATTGCTGGATCGCATTTCACGAGTTCGCAAGGGAATTGCATCCGAGATTGGTTTCTTGATGCCGAAGGTTCGCGTTCGTGACGACATTTCCCTTGATCAAAACACCTACTCGATTTGCTTCGGCGAAAACGAAGTCGCGCGCGATCAGGTCTTTCCCGACCTACTGCTGGCGCTGAAATGTGCGTCCAACGATTTTTCAGCCTTGGACGGCACCCTGGCGCGGGATCCTGCGTTTGGCCAGCCAGCCAAGTGGATCAAGCCAAACGACCAGCAGCGGGCGGAACTGCTGGGATGCGTCGTCGTCCAGCCGGAAGTGGTGATCGCGACGCATTTGACCGAAATCGTCAAGCAAAACGCCGGCGAACTGCTGACCTACGATCAGGTGTCGCAGTTGGTGCAGCACCTGCGTGAATCGTCGCCCGCCGCCGTTGACGAAGTGATTCCGCAGGCGACGTCGTTGGCAAAGTTGCACTATGTGCTGCGCCGCTTGCTGGAAGAACGCGTCTCCATCCGGAATCTGATTGGCATCGTCGAGGCGCTGGGACAAGCCGATCAACAAGAAGCGGATCTGGAGCAGATGGTTCGGAGAGCCCGTTTGGCGATCCGCCGGACTATCTGCACTCCTTTTGTCGACAGCCAACGGCAACTTGCCGCCATCCGTTTGAACGCCGCCGCGGAACGCGCCTTGGTGCACATTCTGGAATGTCAGCGGACGGGTGAGTTTACTCATGAGACGCGAGCTCTCGCCCAACGACTGCGAAAACGATGTCGCGAAATACAGCAACCGTTCGACCAGCCGTTGCCCGTGGTCGTCGACGACGCGTTGCGAAGTGAATTTTGGCAGTTGCTTAACTTTCAAGTTCCCAACATCGGTGTACTTGCCTATTCCGAGATTCCCCGCGATGCCGAGTTAGACGTGGTCGCCGATTTGGAACTGGAAGATCTAATCGGCGAGGGTGAATTCGAGTCGGTCCGCCGACTATCGGCATCAAGTAAGGACGCAAGTGACGAATTGAAGGCCTTGCCGCCCGCCATGCAAACGCCCAACGTTCCCCGCTAGCGCTCCCCTCTATAGCCGTTGGTTCCATCGCTAGAATTCCATTTCAGACCAGCCGTGTTCGCCAATCAGCGGCACGAAAGCGAATCGGCCAAGTTCTTCAACCGTCAACTGATCGCCTTGCCGCGTGTAATGGTGAAGGATTTGGCTGGTTGGAGTGTTGCCGATGGGAATCACAATCCGGCCGGCCTCGGACAGTTGTTCGGCGTACGGCGGTGGCAAGCGGTCTGACCCGGCCGTAACGACGATGGCATCGAACGGGCCATTCGCCCGCATACCCAGAGTGCCATCCGCCGCAACAACGTGCACGTTGTCGAAACCCAGCCGCGCAAGCCGATCGCGTGCTTGGTCGGCCAACGCCGAAATCCGTTCCACGGTAACAACTTCCCTTGCCAAACAAGAGAGGATGGCGGCGGCGTATCCGGAACCCGTGCCCACCTCCAACACCTTCTCCGTACCTTGCAGCCGCAACGCCTGGGTCATATACGCCGTTGTGAATGGCTGTGAAATCGTCTGCCCCAAACCGATCGGCAAAGGCCGGTCCGCATAGGCCTCGCCTCGGAGATGGTCGGGAACGAATTGTTCGCGCGGCACTCGGTTCATGGCTTCCAACACGCGCACATCCGTGATGCCGCGACCCCCTAAATGATCTTGAATCATCCGGCTTCGCGCTGCCGCGAATTTGGCGGCGTCGTTTTGAACATCTTGAGATTCACTCACGGTGATTGCTCGTTGGTATCCACGTACCTATTTTCTCCTCCTTGTCGGTCCTTCCCGATATTGTGGGCAAAATAGAGTTTTCAGGAAAAGAGTCCCTTGTGCAAGATAAGGGACTTTACCAGCAGGCCCTTGGCCTGGAATCGCCCAGAGTACGTTGCCTTCCCACGCAAAAGCCAACAAGAACGGTTGATACCTGGCCTGACTCGCGCGTCTAGCACTTCGTGCGAGAATCGCTTGCCTCGCAGGTGGACGTCATTTTCAATCCCACCAGGTGACGCTATTGTCTTCGTGGGTAGGCTCCCTCGATCGCGATAATGTATCGTGGATGACGACCTCTTTTCATTCCTGCGGTCTCTTGAAAAAGTCTGATTTCAATTTTTCCCATGTCCGGCAAAGCGAACGTCTTGCGGCCATCTCCGCCGTACAGAAATGCCAACCTCTGGGAGCGAATTCGCCCGCAAACAGAGAGATTTCCCCCAGGTACGGTTCTTCACCCGCTTGAGTACGGCTGGGCAACACGACTGCAAAAAGGGCAAGAGCCAGACAACAGCTTAGAATCGCACTTTTCATCTTGAATGTCTCCAAATTTCTGCAACTAAAAGGATAATGGTAGGCGTGTCAGTTTTGCAGCCCGGCGAGGCATCGTTGGAACAGCCAAAGCAGTCAGGAGCCATTGGCTCCTGACTGCGATGAACGGCCGGTGGCGTTACAAAAAATTCACTACTTTAGGTTGGCAGCGTCGATGGCCTCGGCAACCCACTTGCTGACGTTTGCTGCTTCCGTCTTGATAACTTCGCGGAGGTTCATTCGACCACCGCTCTCGGCAGCTTCCTCGACTGCCTCAAAGACGGCGGTTTGCATATTGCCAACGGCTGCGAGTGCATAGGCTCCCGCTTGAAGTTTGGGATCTGGAATAGCCGCCGCGGTTCGTTCCGTCATTGCGTCGCGGGCTTCCATCACTTTTACAATCGGGTTTTTTCCGGCAAATTCGAGTTGCGTCCTCAAATTCTGCAGCACACCGCCCTTGTCAAAATCCAGTCCAATAATTGCATGGTCATCTTGTGCGGCGCCGCGGATATGATCGACCTTAATGACCGCGGTGACGCCGGATGCAGTGACCGTAAGAGTCGGCTTCCAGACACGATAGTTGGAATCGAGCGATCTTAATTCGTAGGCACGACCGTCCTTCTTATCCCAAGTACGTTTTTTGGTGATCGCGTCATTTAGCTTCAAAACGGTTGGATCCGGCGTCACCAAGACGTGGGAGACCTTCCCAGCCAGGTTGCCGTACTTTCCTTTGCCAACGTCCTTGTCTCGAGGGTAACGCTTGTACGTTAGCTTGGCACCGTAACTCGGGGCGTTTTCGATGTTATTGATCACGAACGTGCTACCGCCCGTGTTGACCGTGATCCGGCACCAATCATCTTTACCTCGCACCGAGGAATGGTCCCATAATTCCAGTACGGTTCCCGGGTCGACATTGACAAGCTTTAGCGAACGAATGTCGTCATTGGAGGCAACAGTCGAACGATTCGAAAGATTTGCATCGGTGTATGCCGACGAACTGATCTTGCCGATCTGCTCTCGGCAGTTGTCCTTCTTGTAGAAATAGATCTCGCCACCTTGAGCGGCCGACGAGAGGTGAGCGGTAAGCGCCAACATTACGGGACAGACAATGGTGAGGAATCGCATCTTAGATCTCCTTGGTAACTGAGGGGAATGAAGTTGAGATGGCACCAAGCAGGTGTAGGTGCAACATTGAGCCATACGCCGCCCCTCCCACGGATCTACGACCCAGGGCTCGGGAAATCCAAATAAAAGCAAATTCTTCGACCGCCGGGCGTCAACGTTGTTGTCAACTCGCTAATTTCAAAGAAAATGAAGGATCGCTCGTAGATTCACGCCCTCGCGGAAGTAAGGCTCCATGGAGAATTCGCCGTCCGTCACCAGTGCAAGTCTGTTGTCACGAATTCGTCGGCCAGTCCGGGACGAAGAAGCTTGGCGCGAGTTTGTCGAAAGGTATGGCAGCCGGATTTACGCTTGGTGCCTGAATCGAAAACTTCAACCGTCGGACGCGGAAGATGTCGTACAAAATGTGCTGGTCAAAATGGCTCGAAATTTGCGCGACTTTGAATACGATTCGAAACTGAGCTTTCGCGGTTGGCTGCGTAGAATCACCGAGAATTCAATCAAGGACTTTTTTCGCGAACGGGGCCGGAAAGAACAGGCGGAAGGTGGCTCGCGGATTTTTCAACGCCTAGATGCCGTCGAGGCACGTGAGGACTTGGTCGAGCGCCTGGGTGAGGCTTTCGACCTCGAATTGATGAGCGAAGCCATGTCACGAGTCAGCTCGCGCATCACCGCGAACCGCTGGCTGGCCTGGCATATGACAGCCAATGAGGGTCGGCAAAGTTCGGAAGTGGCAGCGGAACTGAATATGAAAGTCGCCAGCGTTTACACCGCCCGTAATCAAGTCCAAAAGATGATCCACGACGAGATTCAACTGCTCGAACGACCCGCTGCCGAAGCGAACGGATGATGGAAGTACGGAATGGAACGCGCCATGCGCGCCGGCTCAGCCGGGGATCGTAAGTCATGAACCCATGCCCTGATGCAAAGCACCTGGACGCGCTAATCGCGGACCAGCTTGCGGAAGATATCCGGCACGTCGTCGAAGATCACGTGGAAGAATGTGCCGAGTGCCAAGCGGCGCTTGACGAGAGATTTCAAGGCGACACGTCAGTGGACCGTAACGCCGATACAAGCAATCAAGCAGAGAGTGGCAACGGAGATTTGCGCACGGAGTTTGTCGACCGGCTGGTACGAGGCGTCTGCCGCGATGTTGACATCGCGGAGAATTCAAGTCGAGGCGAAGGGTTGTTGCCGGCGGAAGCTCAGCCAGTCGAACTTCTTGCCGGATCGCCAGCAGATGCGGAGACTTCGCGTTTGCTGGCTGGACGATATCAGGTTGTTGGCGAGATCGCTCGCGGTGGCATGGGCGTTGTACTCCGCGTGGTCGATGTCGATGTGCAGCGAAATTTGGCCGTCAAGGTGATGCTGGGACCTTCCGGCGATGAGCAGACCGAGAGATTCGTCGAAGAGGCTCGAATCACTGGCCAGCTTCAGCACCCAGGCATCCCGCCCGTGCATGAGATTGGCCGCCTTGCGGATGGGCTTCCCTTCTTTAGCATGAAATTGATCGAGGGCCGCACGCTTGTCGAATTGATGCGTGATCGCGACAAGCCACAAGACAACTTGCCGAGCTTGCTGAAGATCTTTGAGCAAATTGCACAAACTGTCGGTTACGCTCACTCTCAAGGCGTCATTCACCGCGACCTCAAGCCGTCGAACATCATGGTCGGTGCGTTCGGCGAAGTGCAGGTCATGGACTGGGGCTTGGGCAAACGGTTAGTCAGTTCTGAAGGCCACGGTGGGCCCATTCGCCAGAGGCCGGGCTCCCTTTTACCGGTGCCGGCCGCAGGGGGCTCGACGAACAACCTGATTGGATCGCTTGACGAAACGATCGGAAAAGACGCCGCGACGCCGGACCCTGACCGGCTGACTCAAGCTGGCCAAGTGATGGGCACTCCAGCCTACATGCCACCTGAGCAAGCCCGGGGCAAGATCGATTCCCTGGACGAGCGTAGTGACGTGTTTGGACTGGGAGCCATATTGTGCTTCATGATGACGGGACACCCACCTTACAAAGCGGACGATGCTCGGGATGCGCTCCGTCATGCACAACGAGGCGATCTTACGCAGTGTCGGCAACGGTTGAATGCCTGTGGAGCGGATGACGAACTGGTCGAACTAGCCACGCAATGTTTGGCCGACGATGCGCGGCAGCGGCCCAAGAACGCCGGAGAAGTGGCTCAGCGCGTAACCGCCTACCTAGTCTCCGTACAGCGTCGGCTTGAGCAAGCCGAGATAGAACGCGCGACAGCCCAAGCCAACGCCGTCGCGGAACGCAAACGCCGACGAACGAGTATGGCATTGGCAACTTCACTGCTGGTACTCATTGTCAGCGGGAGCGCGGCGTTCATCTGGTATCAGCGGGAACAGACGCTTGCCGATGCGCGAAAGACCAAGACTGAAAACGAGATTGTCAAAGCCCTGGATGAGGCAACCGATATTCGAGAGGAACTGCTCGGCACGTTGCAGAACGAGCGTGACACAGCCCTTGCCTTACACAACAATCCCGCGATGTGGGAAGGCCGGCTGGATGCAGCATGTTCGCTCGTCGAGCGTGCCGAAGCACTCAGCGCAACGGCGGGGCTCACTCTGGCGGAAGACCAACTGGCTGGAATTTCAGCACTGAACACAGCCCTTGCAGCGGATCGACGTGATCAGCAACAGGCGAGGAGACTGGAATCCATCCGCTTGGACGCCACGACCGTCGCGGAAGACACAATCTACCTTGCCGCAGTTATCCCGAACTATAAGGCGGAGTTTCGGCTCGCAGGGTTGAACGTCGAACAGGGCGATCCCGGCGAACTGGCTACAAGGATTCGCGAATCCAATATTCGCTGGCAATGGGTCGCGACGTTGGACAGTTGGGCGAATTCAGAATCAGACGACAACCTCGCCGAACGCCTGCTGGCGATTGCGCGGGCCGTGGATCCCGATCCCTCCTGGCGGGACAGATTCCGTAGTTTGCCGGTACGGAGTGACCTGAAGTTGCTGAAGCAACTGGCAGCGGATCCGCTGGCGGAAGACCAGTCGCCGGCATTGGTCGCCGCGTTGGCGGTTCGTATTCACAAGCTGGGCGGTGACCCGATTCCGCTGCTGGAAAGAGCGCTGCTGCGCCATCCCAATGATTTTTGGCTTCACTTGCAATTTGGCATGGCCGCCAAGGACCCTCAAATTCGGGCCGGCTGTTACCGAGCCGCTTTGGCGCTGCGCCCCACATCGGTGGTCGCCTACAACAACCTGGGCCTTGCGGTCGGCGGCGAAGACGCGATCAAAGCCTATCGCATGGCGATTGAAATCGAGCCCATGTTCGCGCCGGCCTATGTCAACCTCGGCCATGCGCTGATCAAGCAGAACAAGTTGGAGGAGGCAGTCGTCGCTTTTCGCCGGGTGAACGAAATCGCTCCCAACTGGGCGTTGGCCTATTCCAGCCTCGGTGGTGCTCTTGCGAAACAGGAAAAATTCGACAAGGCGATAGTCGCCTTTGGCCAAGCCGCCAAGATCGATCCCAACGACGCCGGGACGATTTATAACATGGGCGTCGTATACCGTAGTCAAAACGACCCGGATCGGGCGATGTCCGCGTTTCGCCGAGCTATCGAGGTCGATCCAGAGTACGCACAGGCGTACTCTGATCTTGGAAACATCCTTAAGAGCCAAGACAAGATCGACGAGGCAATGGCGGCTTATCGGAAGGCCATCGAGATCGATTCGAAATACGCGCCGGCCTACGTCAACCTAGGCGCGGTGCTGGAGGATCCGGACGAAGCGATCGCCATCTACCGGAAGGCACTTGAAATAGACCCTAGTCTGGCGATCGTGTACGTCAACTTGGGCTTCGTCTTCAAAAAGCAAAACAAGCCAAATGAAACGATCGCCGCCTATCGCAAGGCTATCGAGATTGATCCAGAATTCACCATCGCTCATTTTCGCCTGGGCCGCGTGCTCCAGGAGCAAAGCCGGCATGATGAGGCGAAAGCCGCTTATCGAAAAGCCATCGAGATCGATCCTAGGCATGCCGAGGCGTACGCATGGCTGTCGACCGTGTTTAACGTGCAGCGCAAGTTCGACGAGGCGATTGCCGCCAGCCAGAAGTCCATCGCCATTGACCCAAATCAGGCGGACCCCTATTTCAATCTCGGTGTCGCCTTGCAAGCCCGCGGCCAGCTTGACGACGCCATCGCCGCCTACCGAAAAGCCATTGAAATCAATCCGGGATTTGCTTCCGCCTACTCAAACCTCGGCAACATTCTGCGCGGACAGGGTCTCCTGGAGGAGGCGACCGAAGCCTATAGCAAGGCGGTCGAAATCGATCCTACATTAGCCGTGTCGTGGCTCAACCTGGCATCCGCACTGCGCAGCAACGGCCGACTCAACGAATCGCTCAAGGCTTTTCAGCAAGGACATACGCGGGGTTCTCGCAAAGCTGGCTGGCGTCACCCTTCCGCGCAATGGCTGAAAGAGGCGGAGCGGCTAGTCGAGCTTGACGCAAAGCTACCCGCGATTCTGCGCGGAGAGGTCAAACCTGCGAATTCGGAAGAGAAGTTGGAACTGGCGCGGCATTGCCAATTGTATAAAAAGCAGTTCGTTGCAGCGGCGCAGTTTTATGCGGATGTACTCGACGATCCGGAAACTCCGGCCAAACAGGCTGCCACATACCGCTACAACGCGGCGCGTGCCGCGGTGCTGGCGGCCTCTGGCACCGGGGTCGAGGCGGGCCAGACTGACGGTCGAGAACGAGCCGTTTGGCGCGGGCAGGCGCTGAAGCGGCTCAAGGCGCAGCTAGACCTTTTCAGTGCATCGATCGACCAGCAGCCTGAACTAGGACCGCCAGTCGCCAAGCTCGTTAAACAATGGCAAGTCGACAAGGACCTGGCATCCATTCGCGAGCAAGAGTCGCTGGCCAATCTTCCATCGACGGAAAAAGCTGATTGGCTACAATTCTGGTCCGCCGTTGAGATCTTTCTGGAACCGTTGGAGACAGAGCGTAAGTAAATGTGGCAGCTCGTCTCCAATTTGGGCGAAAAGTCTGGAGGTCGAGAGCCTTCGGTTAGGAACTCCAATCGCGAGAATGTAAATTCGAAGAACGAGTGAGAGTCCAAGCCTGTTAACCGCCTGGCCGCCAATTCTGAGATTCAGAGAGTCTGCGCGATCGAGCGTTAGAAAAGACACGCCGCGCAAGCCGAAATAGAGAGCCCCATGGGTTCGCGCCACGCTGCGTCATCCCGGTCATTTCGCCGAATGCGCGATAACAAACTCGCACTGATGGCTGGCTGAGAATCATCCACAAGGTCTTTCTCCTACACCACATTGCCGTGGACTCGATTGCCGTGGACTCGATTGCCGTGGACTCGATTGCCATGGACTCGATTGCCATGGACTCGATTGCCATGGACTCGATTGCCATGGACTCGATTGCCATGGACTCGTGGCTTCCTTTCCCGAAATCCCCAGGGCAGGGCGTCGGGCTCGCTCGGGATGGCGGGATAGGGGACCGTGAGCCGTATTTTCCGAGTTTTTTGTTGTACCTCCCGTAGGTTTGGGATGCCAACTCCGTAAGACCTGATGTCAACGCGAATCGTCGCCTCTAATTCGTGGCGATGGCGCTACCGTCGATTGTCGCAAGATTGTTTGCGGGTTCCAGAGTTGCGAATTGGCGGTTATTCACTCATCCCCTAGTGGGACTCGCTAAAGGAAACGAAAAATGAAACGACTGATGATCTGCCTTACTCTAGTTTTCGCCGTCGCTTCGGCGTCCACGGCATCCGCGGAGAAATCGCTTCGGTCTGTCGGATCCAATTTCAAAGTAGTCGTGACCTGGAAGAACAACGAACAAACTCCAATTGATCTTAAGTGGGTCGATTTCCAAGGCAAAGAAGTTACCGGAAAACAAACAATCCAGCCTGGGCAAACGTTCACCGGCAACACCTATTCAGGTCACGTATTCGTGTTCCATGCCAACCAAGGAAGACTGAAATGGACCTACATGGTCCCCGCGGGGAACGCCGTCCAAACCATCGACGTCATTCAGGATCTAACCCGGGACAGCGGGAGGCACGACTACAGATATAAGAACTCGACGGAACAGGGGTCCTTCATTTGCATCAACAACTCTTTCGCCGGCTACGGCATGGTGTGGAGAAAGACCGCGAAATCTAAAACAACCGGCAAGACAACAACCAACTATTTCACGGAGTCCAGTCGAACTGAGAAGTACGTCCAGATCACCAACCCGATCACCAAGCATTCTTATCGCTTTTTCTCTGACAAGAAGTTGCCCCCCATAGAAATGTTACCCGGAATGGACCAATGGCAGAACTACGGCGAGGGTTCTTGGTACCTGCCGCGTTGAGCGGCTTTTCCATCATGAGTCGAGTCGCTGGCAGCGGTCGAGGTGAATGAAGAATCGTGCGCGATTCAGGCCCTGAGCGTCCCAGCAGCTCGTTGAACCTATCGTTTTTGGATGGGTGTCCTAAGGATGTTTCGGGACAAGTCATCGCCGCCGGAAAGACAACTCACCGCCCAACAAAGGGCGTAACCCGTTTACCAAGAAGGAGACACGACATGCGACACTTCACCAAGACCTGCCTGCGAACGACCTTCACCGCCCTACTGCCTGCTCTGCTGGTCACGATGTTCACGGCGGCTCCCGCCTTCGGGCAAGGCGGCGTGGCGCGGATCAGTGCGACCGAGAAGCAACTCTTCGACCGGGTCAACCAGGAACGCGAAAAGGCGAATGCCGGAAAGGCGATCAACGACCCTACGCGGCTGAAGCCCTACGTGCTCAACGCGAAGCTCTGCACCGCGTCCCGCAAGTACTGCAAATTCATGGCCAACGCCAATCAGATCGGGCACCAGGTCGATGGCAGAACCCCTTCCCAGCGGGTGAAAGCAGAGGGATATCCTAGGTTCGTGCTGGAGAACTTCGGTGGCGGGCAATCCAGCCCCGAGCAAATGGTGCGTGATTGGATGGCATCTAAAGCCGGTCACCGCACCACCATCCTTAGCGCCAAGGACACAGAAGTCGGCGTTGGCAACGCCAGGTCCGCCGACGGCACCAACGTCTGGATCCTGGTCGCCGGTAGAAGTGCCGAGGCCAACAATCCGCCAAAAGTGGCCGTCGCTGGAGCTAGTCCTTCGAAGCAGCCCGCCGCCGGTACGCAACAAGACCCCAAGGGCACGAATCCAAAGGCGCCCGTCCCGCGGCAGAAACCTCAGCCGCTGAAAGTCGATCCGAAGCCGCAGCCCAAGGCACCTAAACAGCAGACGCTCGCCGTCTCGCGGACCGAGAAGGAACTCTTCGACGAGATAAACGCCCGGCGAACGGCCACCGGTTTGACGGCCCTGAAGCCCAACACCAAGTTGTTCTCGGCGGCCCGACGCCACGCCAAGCACATGGCTCGCGTCGAGCAGTTGAACCACGTTCTGGACGGCAAGTCGCCGACCGACCGCGGTCTGGCCCTCGGTTACAACGCCGACATGGACGAGGTGTTCAACGGCGGTGCCGTCACCGCGGCTCGGGCGGTGCGAGACTGGATGGGGGGACAGCGGTTGGCCGCCAAACTGCTCAATCCCAACACCACGGAGTTGGGCATCGGGTTGGCCCAAAGCCGTGACGGAACCAACGTGTGGAACATCACGCTAGGAGCTAGCAGCGAAGCGAACAATCCCCCGCGACTGAAAGTTCAGTAATGCTGAGTTTCTAATTCCGTTTCTGGTGAGCGAAAGCGAACCGCGCCGAGTGCAAAAAAGCAACGACGACACGCCCGGCAAAAGTACTTGAGAGTCTTGTCAGGACTTAGTTCCGGGTGGCTGGGCTCGAACAACGTGCGGTCGGCCAAACTCTGCCTCGTCATTTCTGGGCTGGTGGCCTTGTCTAATTTACCGCCACGTGCTTCAAGGCTCGGCGAATAAAATCGTGGTGGAAGAAACTGGCGGGGTCGGATAAAATGAAGGGATTGTGGGCAAAGAGGGGCCAGGTGCGACGGCGCGTATGTTACAAGACCGCGAGTGCCCCGCTTGGGGAAGCTTTCCCAGTTTCTCTATTCATGGCCGGTTGAGGTGGGATATCCTATGCGTTGCTGATGGACCACCTCAAGTTCTCCCTTACAAAGGGTGAGAACTGACCTCTGCCCGCAAGCGGGAAAACTGAATCCCCCTCCTTAACAGAAGGTGGGGTAGGGGGACGTTCCATGCACGACACTTACTAATTTCCTCAGACAACTACGCTGCTCCATCCAATCCTATGACCACTGCGGCTACTAAAAAAACGACTCGCCGAAAATCGCGATCACGCGCAATCGCATCAGGCGCTCAAGACGAACAAGAATCGTCCCGCGCCGCATCATCGAAGAAGGCCAGAGCGGCCGAAGCGAATCGGTCGCCAGTGGCTTGGCATCAATCGACTTTGACCTGGGGATTGGCGAGCGGATTGTTGATGTGGTCGGCCTTTCCGCCCTTGGGTTGGTGGCCGCTGGGGTGGGTCGCTCCGGTGTTTTGGCTGGGGCTTGTGCAGCGGAAGCAGCTTGCGGGCCGGCGGCCCTATCTCAAGCTGTGGTTGGCGGGGGCGGCCTACTGGCTGGCGCTGTTTTACTTCATTCCCCTTCCGCACCCTGCGCTGTTTCTTGGCTGGCTGGCGTTGGCCGGATACATGGGAGTTTACTTGCCGCTGTTTGTAGGGCTGACGCGGGTGGCCGTGCATCGGTTGGGGATTTCTCTGGTGCTCGCCGCACCGGCAACTTGGATCGGTTTCGAGTTGATTCGTGGCCATCTGTTTTCCGGGCTCTCAATGGCCTTGCTGGGGCATACTCAAGTGAAGTGGCCGATGCTGATTCAGATTTCGGATCTGTTCGGAGCTTACGGCGTGAGTTTCCTGGTGTTGCTCGTCGCGGCGGCCATGGTCAAGGTGCTGCCGTGGAATGGCAAGTGGCGGATTTGGGCCCTCGCCCCCGCCGTGGTGCTGATCGCCGCAAGTCTTGCCTATGGCTCATACCGGTTGAATGAAACGCCGCCACTGGCCGAAGGCAAGACGCTTAACGTGGCGCTGATTCAGGGTTCGATTGATACGGTGCTGGCCGATTCCCAGGAAGACGCCCGACGGCGACGGGAGTATTCGTTTGAACAATACCGGGAGGTAACGAGTGAGGCGCGCAAGGAGTTTGGCGAAATCGACCTGCTGATTTGGCCCGAGGGGAAATTCCCTTATCCCGATCAACTGCACTCCGAGGACGTGACCAGCCTGGAGAAGATTGACCATGGTCGAATCGAAACCTCGCCGGATTTCATCGGCTATGCGCTTGCCGCGAAAAGCGAAGGATTTGAGCGACCCATCTCGGATCTTCGCATGTTGGTTGGAACGCAAACCGCTCTGATTCACGATGCAGCCAGCGCAAGTGATCCGCCCAGCGAACAGTTCGACGTTTTCAATACGGCGTTGCTGATTGGTCCCGAAGGACATATTGAAGACCGTTATTTCAAGATGCACCGCGTGCCGTTTGGCGAGTACATCTTGTTCGGCGATTGGTTCCCCTGGCTCTATAAGGTGACACCGATCCCCATGCCGTTGCGGCCCGGTGTCGAGCCGCGCGCGTTTGAGGTGGGCGGATTTCGGCTTTCGCCTAATATCTGTTTCGAGAGTACCGTGCCGCATCTCATCCGCCGACAGGTCGCCCGCTTGGCCCGCGACGGCAAAGCGCCCGACCTGCTGATCAACATCACCGACGACGGTTGGTTCAGGGGATCGAGTTGCCTCGACATGCATCTGACCTGCAGCGTGTTTCGCTCGATCGAAAATCGAAAGCCAACGTTGATCGCGGCGAACACTGGCTTTTCGGCCTGGATCGATGGCAACGGCCGCATCCTCGAAAAGGGGCCGCGACGGAACACCGGCCGGATTTACGTGCAGGCCAGACGTGATGGCCGCCGGACATTCTACCAGTGGTCGGGCGATTGGCTGGCCGGCTTGGGCGGGGCATTTTGCTTGGTCTGCGCGGTGACGGGAGTTGGGTTGCGGCGTCGAGAAAAGGTGTCGAGAAAAAACTGAACGGAAATCGTCATAATCGGGAATAAGAAACAGACGGCCAGGCGAAAGACCATTTGTTGCTGATCACTCGGCTGCTAGGGCCTTCACGGACTCCGCCGCTACTTGTTGTCTGACAAGGATTTAAGGTGAAAAGTCCGTGAGTTTTCCCCCTTGCGGCCCGCAGGTGGTACTCAAGGATGTTCAGGAATCTTGCACATTCGTTGACATTCGAGAATTCCCGTAACTATACTGGGTTTGTTAGCGAAACTTATCAACTGCCGGGTGAAGCGTCCCGGCGTACGGTCGTGTCGATCACGGCTTTTGAGCCTGAAACCTCTGGGTACCAGGACTACACCTCTTTCTCACCAATCGGGAGTGTTTAGATGACCCTTCTCGGAAAAATTTTCACGATGCTTATCTTCATTATGAGCATTGGTTTCATGTTCGTTTCCGTGATGGTCTTTGCCACGCACAAGAATTGGAAGCTGGTTGCCATCAACCCGCGCAAAGGTGAAGCGCTCTGGGACGAGAGGTTTGAAAAACTGGGACTGCGATATCAAATCGAAGACGCCCGCAATTCCGTGGCGGAACTAAAGCGAGAGCGGCAGATCGTCATCGATCAACTTGAACGAGAACGCGCCTCGCGCCGCATGGCGATCCAGCATTTGCAGACCAGCCAAAACACTGTTACCTCCGAGCTAAATGACCTGCGCGGTCAATTGAACGCCGCCACCACCGAGAACGCCAAACTCTTGGAGGATTTGGACATCAAGGAAGACCGTCTGGCCGCGTTGACCACCGAAGTAGGTGGGCTACGGACGGATATTCAGGCCGCGCAACAGGCTCGCGATGAAGAGTTTTTAAAAGTTGTTCAAATCACTGACCAACTGCACCAATACGAAGGAATGAAGCGCCGCCTTGAAGAACGTCGCGATCAATTGGCCATGGAAATCACGGCTCGCAAGCGGGTGATGGATAAGTTTGGCCTCACCCAGTGGACGCCCCTGTCCGACGTGCCGCCGGTTCTGTATGGCTATGTTACGAAGGTCAGCGACCGAAGCAAAAACTTGATTGAAATTTCGCTTGGTGAAGATGACGGAATTCGTATCAATCACGAACTCGTCGTCTTCCGCGACAAGTCCTATTTAGGCCGCATCAAGATACGCGAAGTTAGCTCCAACGTCGCCGTGGGCGAGGTTCTCATCGATACGCGAAAAGGAACGATCAGGAAGGGTGACAATGTCACAACTCGATTCAGCTAATCAACCCGCAAACGCCTTTGATCCCATGGGTGGGGCCGCGCCAATGGGCGTCGGGCCCGTCGGTCCCGAACAGGGCGCGGCAGGCCGCCCCGGCGTGGAAACGCCAGTTCAAAAGCAGCGATTGAATGTGTATACGATGATGCTGGTGATTTCTTTTATCGCCATGACGATCGCCTGCATCTTGATGTACCTGGAATTAGAGAAGTACGGTACGTATCCTTGGTGGGATACGAAGGAAGCCGATCCGGTTTCATTCGTCGCCCCACAAGAGACGACCGCGGGATACCGGTTGCTCTAAAACCAGTTATCGACTTCCAACGCCGGCGTGGAGATTCAAGCTCTCCACGCCGGTTTTTTCTTGCGCCAACGGCGACAGGCCGCAGGTTCCAAGGTCCGCCGGATGGGCGATCCTAAAACACTTCAGTAACACGACTTGCGAGATGTAAATAGCGCCCGTGGGCAGTTGTTGATTTGCTGAAAAAATGGTAAATTATGGGCTTACATTTTAGCGGCCGGCTGCTGCTCTAAACCCTTACGACAAAGGCACTTTGGAACAGCCCATGCCTGGCTTCGCATCGAAAGGAATGCCACTTGTCGACTGACGATCCAAACGGAAATGGCAACGGGAATGGAAGTGGAAACGGCGATGGCGACAAGAACCGAATCTTGGACCTGCCCATTGAGCAGGAACTGAAGGAAAGCTACCTGACCTACGCCATGAGTGTCATCGTGAGCCGGGCATTGCCCGACGTGCGAGACGGCCTCAAGCCCTCCCAAAGGCGGATTCTGGTGGCGATGAACGACCTGAACCTGGGGCCAGGGGCCGGTCGCATCAAATGTGCCAAGATTTCCGGGGACACCAGCGGCAACTATCACCCCCACGGCGAGAGTGTCATTTATCCGACTCTGGTTCGCATGGCCCAAGAATGGAACATGCGCCATGTCTTGATCGACAAACAAGGCAACTTCGGTTCCGTCGCTGGTCTGCCGCCGGCCGCCATGCGGTATACGGAAGCTCGGCTGTCGCCGATTTCGGCGATGATGCTGGACGACCTCAAGCTCGACACGGTCGACTACGTTCCCACCTACGACGAACGCAACACCGAACCAACCGTTCTTCCCTCCAAGTTTCCCAACTTGTTGGTGAATGGATCGTCTGGCATCGCGGTCAGCATGGCGACTTCGATTCCGCCTCACAACTTGCGCGAAGTATGCGACGGCCTGATTCGCGTCATCGATGATCCGAATGTGTCCATTGAGGAATTGATGGAACTCATCCAGGGTCCGGACTTTCCCACGGGCGGAACCATCTGCGGGCGGGCGGGGATTTGGCGTGCCTACCACACGGGCCGCGGCACGGTTGTCGTTCGGGCCAAGACCAAGATCGAAGAACACCAAAAGAATCGCTACCGAATTGTCGTTTCGGAAATTCCGTATCAACAGTTCCGCGATCGCGTGGTCGAACGCATTGCAGGCCTGGTAAATGGTGACAAGATCAAGGGGATATCAGGAATCCGGGACGAGAGCGATTTGACGGAGCCCGTTCGCTTGGTGATCGACATCAAGCGCGGCGAGGATCCCGATGTCGTCCTCAATCAGTTGTATCAGTTCTCGCCACTGCAAGACACGTTCTCGCTGATCTTCCTGGCCTTGGTCGACGGCAAGCCGCGCGAGCTTTCGATTAAGAGCATGCTTGAGGAGTTCCTTCGTCATCGAGTGACCGTGATTCGCCGGCGCACCCAGTTCCTGCTGGCCCGGGCGCGGAAGCGAAAACACATTATCGAAGGCCAGTTGTTGGCGCTGGCAAATATCGATGAAATCATCAAGATTATTCGCGCTTCGTCCACGCAAGCCGAAGCGAAAACCGGATTGATGGGTGTCGAGTGTCCGGCCGCCATGATGGAGCGAGCGCTGGGCGAGGAAGGTTTCAAGCTGTTTCAAGAAGAGCGCGGCGTTGCCGACGTCTATCATCTTACGGCCGTGCAGGCCGACGCCATTTTGCGGATGACATTGGGCCAACTTGTCAACCTGGAACAAGAGCGGCTCAGCGACGACCATCACAAATTGCTGGACGAGATTTCTGAGTATCTGCGGATCTTGTCCGACGAGCAAAACATTCGGGATATCGTTCGCGCCGACCTGGAAGAGATCAAGAGAAAGTACGGCGACGATCGGCGGACGGAGATTTCGGGAGAAGAGCTTGGTGATGTTGATTTAGAAGATCTCATCGCCGAAGAAATGATGGTGGTGTCGATCAGCCACCGGGGTTACATCAAGCGAACTCCGGCCAGCGTGTATCGCGCTCAGCGGCGCGGCGGCAAGGGCATCAAGGGTGCCAAGACGGAAGATGAAGATCCGATCGAACACTTGTTCGTCGCCAGCACGCACGCCTACTTGCTGTTCTTCACGAACCGGGGCCGGGTCTATTGGCAAAAGGTCCACCGAGTGCCGCCCGTGTCTCGCGAAGGACGAGGGCGGGCGATTGTGAACTTGCTTAGTCTCGAAGAAGGCGAAAAGATCACCGATTGCCGCGCGGTGCGTGATTTCAACCTGCCCGATCATTATTTGATGATGGCCACCAAACGGGGGCTGGTGAAAAAGACGCCGCTGGAGGCGTATAGCCGGCCGCGGCAAGGCGGCATCATCGCAATCAAGCTGCGCGAAGACGACGAGTTGATTGATGTCATCATCACCAAGGCGAGTGACGAAGTTATCCTGTCCACCTCGAGCGGCATGGCCATCCGCTTCAACGAGTCTGATGCGCGGCCCATGGGCCGAAACACGAGCGGAGTGAAGGGAATTGCACTTGGCAAAAGTGACGAAGTCGTGGGCATGGTCGTCGCCGACCCAACCGCGACGCTGCTGACCGCTTCCGAAAACGGCTACGGCAAACGAACTAACTTCGGAGCAAACACATCGGCCGACGAGGAACCGGCGGAAGACGAATCTTCCGGCAGTGCCCGCTACCGCACGCAGCGTCGTGGCGGAAAGGGCGTCCGCGATATTAAGACTTCATCGCGCAACGGCAACGTTATCGGAATCACGCGCGTCGCCGACGACGATGAAGTGTTGATGATGACCCAACAAGGAAAGATCCAACGTATCGCGGCGAGCGACATTTCCGTCATCGGGAGAAACACGCAAGGCGTTCGTATCATGAGTTTGTATGAGGACGACAAGCTGGCTGCCGTCGTTCGCGTGCCGAAAGAAGAAGAGGCGGAAACCGAGGAAGACGCCGCCACGACCGAAGACGCCGCAACGGCCGAAAACGTCGCTACGACCGAAGACGCCGCGAAACCTGATGATCTGCCCATGGCCACGAGCGACGATGACGGAGAAACTTCAACCGAAGACAGCTAATGGTCGTAACTAGATCGCGTTTCCAGCCCGGCGAGTTGGCTCGCCGATTCCTCGATGTCCGGACGGGTACACCTCCGGCTCACCCGTTTTGACCCCATGACAAGGAAACTATCGTAGAGGTGGCATCATGAAAATCGCGATGGTGGGAACGGGGTATGTCGGTCTGGTAACCGGAACGTGCTTTGCCGAAAGCGGCAACGACGTCACTTGTGTCGATATCGACGAGAAGAAGATTGACGCCCTCAATTCCGGCGAAGTGCCAATTTATGAGCCGGGGTTATCGGAACTTGTCGCGCGAAACCTGGCGGCGGGCCGTCTGCACTTTACTACCGATCTCAATGCTGCCATCGGCCCCGCGAAACTTGTCTACCTCGCCGTCGGGACGCCGCAGTCTCACGACGGTTCGGCCGATTTGTCGGCCCTGTGGTCCGTCGTTGAAAGTATTTCGGAAGCACTGCCAGAGGATGCAGTCGTCGTTACCAAGAGTACGGTGCCGGTTGGTACCAATGCCGCGATCTATTCACGGCTGACGGAATTGACGGGCCGGGAATGCGACGTGGCCAGCAATCCCGAGTTTCTCAAGGAGGGAGCGGCCATCAACGACTTTCAGTATCCCGATCGAGTCGTGGTTGGCGTGCGGCGCGACGAAGTTGCCGAAGTGTTGCGCGAGTTGTACCAACCGTTCCTCCGCACCGACAAGCCGTTTCTGGTGATGTGGCCGGAAAGCGCGGAGTTGACCAAGTATGTGGCCAATGCGCTGCTGGCAACCAAGATCAGCTTTATCAATGAAATGGCGAACCTGTGCGAGAGGATGGGCGGCGACATTAACGACGTGCGGCGAGGCATCGGCCACGATCGCCGGATCGGTTTTTCGTTTCTGTTCCCCGGCGTCGGTTATGGTGGAAGTTGCTTTCCCAAAGACATCCGGGCACTGGCCAGCATGGCCAACCGCTTGGGATACGTCCCGCAGATTCTCAACACGATCGACGAAATCAACGACCGTCAAAAGAACGTTCTGCCGTTGCAAATCCTGGAACAATTCGGCGGCGACGTGCGGGGCAAAGTGATTGCCGTATGGGGCTTGGCCTTTAAGCCGAAAACCGACGACATTCGTGAAGCCCCGTCACTGGCGCTGTTGAATCGACTGCTTGAAGAAGGAGCAGTCATTCAAACCCACGACCCGGAAGCCATGGACAACGTCCGACAGATTTACGGCGACAAGGTGCATTTCCTGGACAAACCGATGGACGCCCTCGACTCTGCCGAGGCGCTGGCGATCTGCACTGAGTGGGACGAATTCCGCAACCCCGATTTCGTCGAGATGCACAAGCGGATGAAGAACCCGTTGATCTTCGACGGTCGCAATCTTTACAAACGCCACCAAATGCAGGAAGCGGGATTCACATATTTTTCGATCGGCCGGCCGCCAGTCAAAAACGACTAACGCCTTGTCGCCGGTGAGGTTTAGGACGCGACTTCCATGCTAAACCGCGGGCGGGGCGACGCCCAATCGATCGGCCAGGTTCGTCAACTGCAACCAATTCTCATCGTCCATCTTGATGCCCTGGCTGCGATCCGCGAAGACCCACCGTTCGGGATCGCCGGGCAAAACAATCCGCTCGACACCCTCGATGCGCGGGCAGGATCGCTCATACGCGGCCAACTGTTTCACTTCCGATGCAAAGTGTTCGGAGCCTCCAAAACTGGCCGGATTCAGTAGCATCATGAAAACGCAATTTCCGTTTTTCGGAAAGCGCGGCTCACGGGCCGTGACGCCACCAGACAGCGCGCCGGTCAGAATTTCGATCATGATCCCCAGTCCAAACCCTTTGTAGGACTGTGATCCGCCCATCGGCAAAATCGCACCAGGCGGATCGGCATACAAATCATTCGGATCGGTCGTTGGCCGCCCTTCGCTATCGATTAGCCATCCCTCGGGCACCGACTCGCCGGCGATCTTTTTCACGCGGACTTTTCCTTCCGCGGTGGCGCTGGTGCTGAAGTCCAATACTAGTGGCTCGTCGCCGTTGGGAACGCCGATCGAAAGCGGATTGGTACTCAGCCGCGGTGCCTTGCCGCCGGGAGGTGCCATGCGAACTGCCGCGCCGTGCGAATTGACCATGATCATCGAGACCAGATTGGCCTCGGCCGCGATCTCGGCATACTCGCCCAGCCGCCCAATGTGGCCGGAGTGCACCATCGTGCCGATCGCGGTTGCGTTTTCCTTCGCCTTTTCCATCAGCCGGTCGAGCAACCGTCCCGCCTGAACCTGGCCGATGCCCCAATTGGCATCCGTCGCCAAATGTGTCGTGGATTCCTGAAGAATCGTCAGCCCGGCACCCGAGATAACCATCTCTTTCTCGATCATTTCCACGTAAGACGGAATCCGCATCACGCCGTGCGAGTCGTAGCCGCGCAAATTGGCCGACACCAAGGCCGCACCGACGCGCTGGGCTTCTTCCTCCGTGGTGCCTCCCGCGGCAAGTAGCGAAACGGCGAATTGTTCAAGGTCATCGGGTTGCAGCGTGGGCACGAGTTTTCTCCGGAGGGCTGGATTGAGGTGGGATGTCGGTGGGAATAGGTGTGCTTGGCAACATAATCTCAACAGCGGTCCGCCGCAACGCCCGCGAGGGCGACTCCGCGATCAGATCGCGTAGCAGTGGACGCAATCCCCGGAAGAGGATTCTTCATCGCGGATCGTTCACTGTCGCCGAGATGTTGATCGAGGTAGGAGGATGAATACATAGTAGACCCACACTGTGGCGCTGAGCGGAATCGAAAAGCATGCGAAAAAGCACGTCGCGAAGGCGAATGATTCCACTGGACTGAATTCAAAGCGGACTCCTGAGTTTACACTGAGCAGGCTCTCTAGAAACGCAAGGAGGCCCAAGATCAACGGCGATCCGATTGCTCCCGTTGCCAATGCGGCAAGCACGGCCGCCTCATCCGTAACTCCAAGCCGTAACTTCAAGACGGCCAGCATGCCCCACGACAGTACTAGCGGGAACGTCACCGTGATAAACAGCATTAGCAGATCGTTCGTGCCGGCAAAGACATAGAGTCCGAGTAGAACGCAAATTGCCGTGACGATGGCTAGTAGCGTGCGTAAGCTCAACTGCATGGCGCACCCAGGGAACCGACTTCAGGGCGAACACTGGATATGGAAACCGCTGGGCGGTTGGTGATCCGTTGGGGTCGAAACTTTAGATCCCAAGATAAGTTTACCGTGTACGATCGCTGAAGTCATGGACTATCAAGTCGGATCGCCTTCCTCTAATCCGCCGATTGGCCTAAAATTCTTTTGCGATTATGGCCAATGTGCTTTCACCTACGAAGGCACCTAGGAAACTTGCCGAGTTGCCTCGGTGCTTGATTTCTCAAGAAGGCTTTGTCGATGCCGTCACCGCTTTGCAGAGCGGGCGACCGGCAAGTTTTGATGGAGTCTGGGGTTCGTCCTGCGCGCTGCTGGCGGCGGCGCTTTCCACGCAAGCTCCCACCGCCCTGCTGGTCGTCTCGCCGCGTCTAAACCATTTCGACGACCTTAGCGACGACCTGGAACTATTCCTGCGATCCGACGCGCAAAAGTTTCCCGCTTGGGAAACCGATCCGGGGGAACACAAGCTTGGCGACGATGTTTTCGGCGACAGGCTGCGATTGCTCAAGCAGCTTTCAACATCGGCGGCCGACCTGGGGCCAACTTCGCCCGGCGTTCCAACGACTCAGGTTTTTACGACCAGTATTCAGGCTCTGCTGCAAGCGGTTCCCGCCAAGAAAACGGTGGCCAGGAATACGCGAGTGCTGGCCGCCGGTTCGACGGTGGATGTCGACGAATTGCTCGATTGGCTGGTACGGCACAAGTTTCATCACACCAGCGCGGTCGAACTGCCGGGCGAGTTTTCCGCGCGGGGAGGTATCGTCGACATCTTCGCGCCCGATTGGATTCGGCCGGTACGGATCGAGTTCTTCGATACAGAGGTCGAATCGATTCGCAGCTTTGAGGTTTCCAGCCAGCGCAGTCTCGAACGGCTCGATCAAGTCGAGATCACCGTCCTGGCGCCGGAAGAAAACGCCGATGCCCATTTCACGGGCTACCTGCCGCCGGACACCTGGATGCTGTTAGTCGAACCGGGCCAAGTCGAAGAAGAGGGGCGGCAGTATTTGAAACGTCTGTCGAGTACCGACGGCTGTCACAGCGTGTCGTCGGTGCTGAAACAGCTCTACGAATTTCCGCTGGCCACCGCCTCGAGCTTGGCCGAGGGAGCTTTTGAAACCAAGTGCCAACTGCAAGTCGAATCGATCGAGCGGTTCGGGGCGGCCGATCTGTCGGCGATTAAGAGCGAGCTGGATAAAGTTGGCGACGGGCACGAGGTCCATTTAGTCGTGCAAACCGAGGCGGAGGTCGAACGGCTTCAGGAAATTCTGAGTTCCACCAGCTTGGCCGCTCGCGGAAAGCTGCATTACACCGTCGGCCACTTGCACCACGGATTCCGTCTGGTTCGCGATCGAATCATCGTGATCAGCGGCGGCGAACTGTTTCATCGTGGCGAATTGCGCCGTTCGCCCCGCCGGCATTTGGGCAAGGCGATCGACAGCTTTCTCGACTTGCGTCAGGGCGACCTAGTCGTCCACTTGGGCCATGGAATCGGGCGCTATCGCGGCCTGAAACTGTTGACCAAGGACGAGCACGTTGAAGAGCACTTGGAGATCGAATTTCATGGCCGCACGAAAATCTACGTGCCGGCATCGAAGATCGATCTTGTGCAGAAGTATGTTGGCGGCACCAAGGGACGGCCATCGCTCGCGCGCATCGGCGGCACGGCATGGCAAAAGCAAAAGAAAGCCGCCGAGGCCGCCGTGACCGATTTGGCCGCGGAAATGCTTGAAGTGCAAGCGGCCCGCAGCTCGCGGGCAGGGATCGCGTTCGGGGCCGATACCGAATGGCAGCGCGAATTTGATTCCTCATTCCCTCACCAGGAAACGCCCGACCAGCTCTCGGCTTGGGGTGCTATCAATCAGAACATGCAATCCGCGTCGCCCATGGATCGCCTGTTGTGCGGCGACGTGGGCTTTGGCAAGACCGAAGTTTCCATGCGGGCGGCCTTCAAGGCCGTGGAAAGCGGCTATCAAGTCGCCCTGCTCGCGCCCACCACGATCCTCGTCGAACAGCACTTTCAATCATTCCGCGAACGGATGGCGGAATTTCCTTTTGACATCGCACGGCTGAGCCGCTTTTGCACCCCCAAGGAACAGCGCGAGGCCGTCGCGAAACTCGCGATGGGCCAAATCGATATCGTCATCGGCACGCATCGGCTGGCTTCGAAAGATGTCGAATTCTACAACTTGGGGCTGGTGATCATCGACGAGGAACAACGGTTCGGCGTTGAAGTCAAACAGCGGCTTAAGACATTTCGGACGACAGTCGACGTGTTGACCATGTCGGCCACGCCGATTCCGCGGACACTGCACATGTCCTTGGTGGGCGTGCGTGACATCTCGAATTTGGAAACACCACCCGAAGAAAGAATCGCCGTCGAAACCCGCGTCACGCGGTTTAATGCCGAGATCATCCGCCACGCCGTCATGCGAGAACTGAATCGCGGCGGTCAGATTTTCTTCGTTCACAATCGCGTCAATGACATTCACGTCGTCGAACAAAAACTCAAACACATCGTCCCGGAAGCGAGCGTTCGAATCGGCCATGGACAGATGCCCGAAAACGAACTCGAACGCGTGATGGTCGACTTTGTGAACCACGAATTCGACTTATTGCTGGCCACAACGATTGTCGAAAGCGGGCTCGATATTCCCAACGCCAACACCATTTTCATTGACGAAGCGGACCGTTACGGCCTGGCCGATTTGCACCAATTGCGGGGCCGCGTGGGCCGCTATAAACACCGGGCTTACGCCTATCTGCTGATCGATCCCCACAAGCACGTCACGCCGCTGGCGGCCAAGCGATTACGGGCGATCGAAGAATTTAGCGAAATGGGTGCCGGGTTCGCCATCGCCATGCGCGATCTCGAAATTCGCGGAGCGGGCAATCTGTTGGGGACGCAACAAAGCGGCCACATTGCCACCGTCGGGTACGAGTTGTACTGCCAGTTGCTGGAGACCGCGGTGCGGCAACTGAAGAAAATGCCGGCCAAGCTCTCCATCGACGTCGATGTCGATCTTCCCGGCAAAGCTTACCTGCCGGACGACTATGTAAGCGACATGCGGCAAAAGATCGACCTCTACCGCCGCCTAACTCGGACGAACAGTTTTGACGACCTGGCCCAATTCGAAGCGGAACTCGTTGATCGCTTTGGCAAAGCGCCGGATGCTGTCAAGCGAATGCTGTCGCTAGCGGAAGTGAAGCTCGAAGCCGCGGTTTGGCAAATCCAGGCGATCCACATGGAGGATCGAGACGTAGTATTTACATACGCGGATCGCCGACGCGTGGAACAACTGTCAAAAATGTGCAGTGGTAAGCTGCGAGTTGTCGATGAAAATCAAGCTTATGTCAGGTTGTCAAAAGGAGTTGAGAATCCTGATTTAGTGCTGCGTGCGGTGAAATCGGTGTTGCAGGCCGAGTGAGTGGGCAACTATACTCCCGCCGCTTTTCTAGCATCCGTGCGCATTCATCCCTTTTCCTGTCACAGCGAACGGAATTCGACTTGGTGACTCGCCTGACTCAAATACTCATCAGCGCTTGCGTTGTGCTTAGCACCATGACGGTCGTACGCGCTCAGCCCTTCCCCGCTCCTCCGACCGGGGCACCCAACAATACTTTTCAACCGGGCTCGGGTTTTTCGTACCCATCCACTCAGCCGCCCTTCGCGGGCAGCTCGGGCGGCAGGCCAGCCGGCCTCGCAAATCAGCCACGGGGAACGAATTTTTCGCCCCCTGACTTTGGTGCCAATCGTCCGCCCGGGGCACCCCCGCAAAATCAACCACCTCAGCGCGCCAAACGCGACTTGTTCGAGCCGGCCAAGATTCTGGCGTTTGTCGGCGACCAGCCGATCATGGTCGGTGATGTGGTGGGGCCAATCAATCAACTGCTGGAACAGTATGAAGGCAAAATGCCCGCGGATGTACTCGAGCAACAGCGCGAGAAGTTGATTCGGTCGTCGCTGAAAACCGCCATCGACAACAAACTGATGTATTTGGATTTTCTGCGCGACTTTCCAGACGAAAGCAAACTGCCCGAAGTGGAAGATAACCTGCTGGAACAATTCGACAAGAAGCAACTGCCGGAATTGCTGGAACGAGTTGGCGTCAATACGCCGGGTGAATACGACATCAAGATGCGACGCTACGGCTCGTCACTGGCCAAAGCCAAGCAGCGTTTCTTAGAACAAGTTTTTGCCCAGCAGTCGATCTTCAAACATGTCGATTCCAATCCAGAAGTCTCTCATCAGGAGATGTTGGACGAATACCAGCGGACTCTGGATGACTACGCCGTGCCGGCCAAGGTTCGCTTCGAGCAGTTGGTGGTTCGCTTCGAAAAATACAATACCAAGAATGATGCGGGCCGCGCGATTGCCGACATGGGAAATCGCGTGCTGCAAGGAGCCCAATTCGCCGAGGTGGCACGTAACGGTTCGCAAGGCTTCAAGGCCAAGGACGGCGGCTATCACGATTGGACGAGCCAGGGCAGCCTGGTTTCCGAGGCGCTTGATGAACAGTTGTTCCAACTGCCGGTAGCGAAATTGAGCAAGATCATCGAAGACAAAACGGGTCTCTATATCGTCCGCGTATTGGAACGCCAGTCGGCCCGGCATGTCCCGTTCACGGAAGCTCAGGTGGAAATCGAAAAGCGTTTGCGCAAGGAAAAAGTCGAAGCCCAGCGCGAAGCCTACATTGCTCAGATTCGCAGCAACGGCGCCAAGGTGTGGACCATTTTCGACGACGAGAACGAGGGCGAAGACCGCACGGCCGGCAGCGATGATCGGCAAGGTCCCGGCTTGTCGCCACGCTAGGCCAAGCCAGCTATACTGGACTGATGACTAATCGGAGCGAATCTTTTCTTCCCGTCGCACCCCGCTCGGGGCCCAACCGCAATGTCGAGGTGAAGGCCCGTCTAGCCGATCTTGACGAAGCGCGCCGCATCGCCCAACGAGTAGCGACCGAAAACCTGGGCGTACAGGATCAAGTCGATACGTACTTCGTCTGCCAGCAGGGACGGCTCAAGCTGAGGGTCATCAACGGCGAGGTTGGACAACTGATTTGGTATCGACGGCCCGACGAACTCGAAGCAAAAGTGAGCAACTACTGCATCGTGCCGGTCGAAGATCACCAAGCCGTCGCCAAATCGCTCGAAGCGATGTTAGGCGTTCGCAAGATCGTCGAAAAAACGCGCGAGCTATTTCTCGTCGACAACGTCCGCATCCATCTGGATGAAGTCAAGCAGCTTGGTGCGTTTTTCGAACTCGAAGCAGTGCTGAGCGAGGAAGACGACGAACAGTCGGGCCACGAACAGGTCAAATCCCTGTGCGGCGAGTTCGGAATTTCCGCCAACGAATTGCTGCCCGGTTCATACAGCGATATGCTTGATTGAGGCGAAGTGCAACTTCAAGGCAGGTCCTGATGCTCGGCTCAAACGCTCCCCCAGTTACTCTTTGGAATCGGTGGAGGTTTCTTTGAACCGGTTGGCATGCACGTGGGCGACGTCCCACATGTAATGGCCGATCTTGTGTTCTTTGGCGGCCTTGGTAATGTGCTGTCGTGCTAGTTTTTCCTTGCCGGCGGCCTCGTGAAACAGTCCGATGTAGAGATGGGCGTAGAACAGTCGCCGGTTGAGTTGCTGTTTGGTGGGCTCGCCAGCGTTGGCCGTTTTTAGGACATCGTCCGGAGTCAGTTTGCCCCGGTACATGTCGTAAATATGCATCATCGCGACGCGGGTGTCGTTCTTGATTTCGAGCATGTTCTTTCGCGCCTTTTCGACGCCTTCGGTGCGGGCGACGCACAAGTATCGCCACACCGAATTCTCCACGTCGTTGTCGTGATAAGTCTGATAGAGTTCGAACTGGCTGGCCCCTTTCTTGAATTGCTTGGCATAGTAGTAAGAGATGCCACGTTCCCACTGTTGCGGCTCCGCCCTCGGTTGCAGGGCAACATATTTGTCCAAGTCGGCGACCGATTCACTGATCTTTCCCAAGCGAAAATGCTCTCGGCCGCGCAGGTAATAGGCACCGGCACGAGTTGCGTCCGCCTTGATCACTTGGGTGGCGAAATCGACTGCTTCCTTATTCTTACCCGCGGCGGCCGCGGTGCGCGCCCGGTTCAGCAATTCGTCCACTTCATCCGCCAACGCTCCGCTCGCTAGCAACGACAGCACTGTCGCACCGATAATTAATTGAAAAAATTTCACCAAGTTTCTCCTTGCGGCATGCCGCATTCGTGGTCAAAAACCGTGTTGTATTGTGAGGTCATCAAACGCGCGATTCAACTCACCATTGTGCATTTTTTTAGCTCAAGCTAGCGTTTTTTGTACAGGCATGATCCAAAAATGAGAGTTAGTTCTCAGGATGAGACATGAATTGCAGCCAGCTCTTTCAAGCAGTGCTGCGGAAATCCCCGATTTCTTTAACATTTTCTTGTTTTTTCGATTTTTCGTGTTATTCGGCATCCACTTTGCGTCCTATTCCTATAGTTTCGATGTCTGCCGTTTTGTCAGAGACAGTGTACTGGCCGTTATTCGCGGCAGTTTACTTCAATGTCTCCCAGATACCTCAAGGAAGAAGTGTTCCCATGTTAGTACTCAGTAGAAAAGCCGGCGAGCGAATCGTCATTGGTGACAACATCAGCATCGTGGTCAACCGCGTTTCCGGGAATCGCGTCAGCATCGGCGTTCAGGCTCCGGGGGATGTGAAAATCGTCCGCGGCGAATTAGAGCAATTCGTTGACGAATTTGCCGACGACGACCGGGCGGAGGAAGAGCCCGTCGTTGTCCCCACGGTTCAGTTTGAAAATCAAACCGTCCCGTTTCTGCCCCGCGCCGCTCGCTAGTCTGGGCAAGTCGGCGACTTGCCGTACATTAAATGAATGTCGGAGTACGAGCCTAGCTCTGGTTCTCAGGCTGGACTTAAAAACATTCCCCGGCGGTGGCTTTCTTGCTACAAGCCGGGCTGTAGTGCTAGAATCATCTTGCATCAACTGTTGATTATCGGTCCCTCGGGACTGAATCACAATTGCGCCAGTGCGAACTTCTTTCTAGCCATAAGGAAATACCGATGCTGACCGTTTGCTCAAAATATCAAAGTCGAAATTGCGAAGGGACCACGCGTCGCGACTTTTTGCGAGTAGGGTCGCTGGCGGCCACGGGGCTCACGTTGCCAGCTTTGTTGCGGGCTCGCGCGATGGCGAGCGAATCAGGTGTCGAGATCAAGAACAAGTCCGTCATTTGGGTTTGGCTGTCCGGAGGGCCCACGCACGTTGAAACATTTGATCCCAAGATGACCGCTCCGGTTGAATACCGCAGTATCACTGGGGAAGTGTCGACGCCCATCCCGGGCGTGACGATTGGTGGCACGTTTCCGCAACTCGCCTCGGTCGCCGACAAGATGGCCATCGTCCGTTCGTTTGCTCACGGCAGCAGCAGCCACGGGACGGGGACCAGTTTGGTGATGACCGGTTACAATGACCGCACGAACATGCGGCCCTCGTTGGGATCCATCGTCGCTCGATCGGAAGGCACGACGAACGCGATCACCGGCATGCCGACCTACGTCAGCATTGGCCGCATCCGCAGCGATGGCCCCGGCTGGCTGGGCACGCGCTACAGCCCGCTCAATCCCAGCGGCCAAGCGCGCAAGAATATGAATGTCAATGTCGAGGTCGACCGCTTCCAAGGCCGGCGAAACTTGCTCAACAATCTGGATCGCATCAAGCGCGACGTGGACCGCACCGGCAAGATGGAAGGCATCGACGGCTTCGAGCAACAAGCGTTCGAGTTGGTGTTGGGCAGTTCACAAGAAGCGTTCGATATTAAGAAAGAAGACGCCAAAGTTCGCGCCCGCTATGGCAAGGGACTTGGTGAAAGTCTGCTGCAAGCTCGACGCCTCTGCGAAAGCGGGTGTGCTTTCGTTACCGCCAACTATGGCGGCTGGGATATGCATGGTGGAATTGTCAAAGGCATGAAGAGCCGCGCCAAGCAAGTCGATCAGGGCGTTTCAGCGCTCATCGAAGATCTCGACCAACGAGGCATGCTGGACGACACGCTGGTCGTGATCACCGGTGAATTTGGGCGCACCCCGCGCATCAATAAGCGAGCGGGCCGCGATCACTGGGGCCGGCTGTGTACGTTGGCGTTGGCCGGCGGTGGCCTAAACATGGGACAAGTGATCGGCGAGTCCTCGCCGCGTATTGAAGTGCCAGCGACCACGCCCATTAAACCGCAAGATCTGATGGCGACGATCCTACGCATGTACGGCATCGACCATCGCCTGCAGATCGTGAACCACCAAGGCCGACCGGTCTACTTGGTTGAAGACGGAAGTCCAATCACCGAATTGACTGGTTGATTTAAGTCGCTGATCGCTCCGCGATCATAGCGTCAAATTCGCCAAGTGAACCACAAGTTGGGCACGGTCAAACGATCGCCTTGATCACCTTGCCGGCCAAGAACGTCAAACGCTCGTCACGTCCCAGATGGGGATAGGTGAGTTGGTGCTGGTCGAGTCCCAACTGGTGGAGAATCGTGGTGTGAATATCTCGAAAGTGATAGGGATCTTCAACCGCGCGCAGGCCAATTTCGTCGGTTGCCCCCGCGACTTGGCCGCCGCGAATTCCGCCTCCGGCCATCCACATGGAAAAGCCCAGGTTGTGATGGTCGCGGCCTCCTCCATCTTGAGCTTCGGGCGAACGGCCGAACTCGCCGCCCCAAACGACCAGCGTGTCCTCCAGCAAACCACGACGCTTCAGATCTTTTAGCAGACCCGCCACCGGCTTGTCGGTTTCAGCCGCTTTTCGCAAATGGTTTTCTTCGATGTCCTTGTGGGCGTCCCATTGCATGTTTCCGGGACCGCCGCCCGACACAACACACACAAATCGTACGCCTTGCTCGACCAGTCGGCGCGCCATTAAACAGCGGCGGCCATAATCGTGAGTTGGCTCGGTGCCGACGCCGTACAGATCAAGCGTATCTTGAGTTTCTCGCCGGACGTCGAACACCTGCGGCGCTTCGGTCTGCATTTTGAAGGCCAAGTCATACGTGTTAAGCCGGGCTTCCAACTCGTCGTCTTGCGGTTCGAGCGTGGCCTGGTTTAACTCGCGAATCAGCTTCAAGGTTCGCCGCCGACGTGGCAAGTCCACACCTCGTGGCAATTCCAAATTCAGCACCGGACGATCGCCGGGCCGAAACATCGTCGGTTGATAAACGGCCGGCAAAAAGCCGTGCATGTACATCGGCTGGCCCGCTTCGAGCGCCCCTTTCGGGTCGGGCATGACCACGTAAGCCGGCAGCGAATCGGACTCGGTGCCCAGGCCGTAGAGAGTCCACGATCCCATGCTAGGGAAACCGGGAACGGTGCGCCCCGAGAATAACTCGTACTGAGCCGCCGAATGGACCACCATGTCGCCATGGCACGAACGAAGAACGGCGATGTCGTCGATGCAGGAAGCCATGTTGGGAAACAAGTCAGAAACTTCAATTCCGCTCTGGCCATATTTGCGAAACGTGCGCCTCGTCCCCAACAGCTTGGCATCGCGTTTTATGAATTGGTATTTCGCTTCGCCAAAAGTTTGCGGACGGGGCTGACCGTGAAGTTGGTTCAAGAGCGGCTTGGGATCAAATGTCTCGACTTGGCTGGGCCCGCCGGCCATGAACAGAAAAATGACCGACCGGGCTTTCGCCTGACGATGGGGCGGCTTGGGAGCCAACAGATTCGCGATTCCGGCGCGAGCCTCGTCCTTGTGCAGCAGTGATGCCAGTGCGAGACCGCCGAACCCGGTGAGCGAATCGCGAATGAATTCACGGCGATTGCGTGTTGGCCGCACATGTTGGCGATCGTCATTGAACATACACAAACCCGTTGAGATTAAATACCGCCAGCGCGAATTCACGCGTGGGTTGCTCGTGAAGAAACTTGAGAGACAAGTCTCGCTCGACGTCGGTTGGAGCACGGCCCAGGGCCAGCCAAAAAGCCCGCTCGACAATCGCTTTCCGCCGCCCGCCACATTCGCGGACCAAGCGGTCGGCCAGAGCGGCGGCCATTGAATTGGCGAGTTTTCCATTCAACAGTGCCAGTGCCTGCGGCGCGTGGGTGCTCGTCTCGCGACGCGGACAACTTGTTTGCAGTGCTGGTGCGTCAAACGTCTCAAGGAAAGGAAGACGCAAGTTGCGTTTGGCGATCAGGTAAATGGACCGCCGATCATGTTCCGCTTTGTTCGCCGTTACTTTCCACTGCGAGGGCTTGTAGAGCAAGTCGACCATTTCCCGGTCGACGGGCACCATCACGCTGGCACCACCCGCCTTCAGATTCAGCCGGCCCGAGACGGCCAGCATCGCATCACGCATCTCGTCCGCGGTCAGACGCCGCCGCTGGAATCGCCACAACAAACGATTTTCCGGATCCGCCTCGAAGAACTCCGTCTGACGCGGCGACCGGATCGACTGCCGGTAAGTACCGCTCAACACAATGATCCGGTGTATTGACTTCAGCCGCCATTCGTTTTCGACCAGCTTCATGGCCAGCCAATCGAGCAACCGCGGGTGACTGGGCGGATCGCCTTTGGTCCCAAAGTTGTTGGCGGTCTTGACCAATCCAACGCCGAAATGATGTTGCCACAATCGATTGACAATGACGCGCGCCGTGAGCGGATGCTTCGAGTCGGTTATCCAACGGGCCAGATGCGTTCGCGGCCGCGAGACATCGGAGGCCAATTCAGCCTGGTCGCTCGGAACCAAGACGCTTAATGGCCGAGGGCCAACTCGCACGCCCTTGTGCTCCCACACGCCGCGCCTGAGTACGTGAATGGCGGTGCGTCCGTCCATGTCGTTTCGAATGGCGGGGATCGTCGGCAGATGCGGCGGCAATGTGTATTCCAACTCAGCGATGCTCTTTTCCAAACGGGCCCGCTGGCCGCCCGTTGATTCGGTGGCCTTCAGTTTAAGGTCGGCAATCTTCTGCTTGATCCGTTCGGTTTCCGCTTCCCAGGCTTGATCCGCCTCGTCCGAGGCCAGTGAAATATTGTGCTCGTGCGTTGCCGCGAAGTACGCCTGAATGCGGTAGTAGTCTTTTTGCGAAACCGGCTCCAGTTTGTGATTGTGACAACGTGCACAGCCGATCGTTAACCCCAAAAACGCCTCGCCAATGATGTTCGTGCGCTCGGTCAGCACCTCGTTTCGGCTGAGCGCGATATCGGGATTGCCCGCGTTTCGCCGAACGGCCCCCAGCCGATGAAAGATGGCGGCTACTTGGCAATCGGAATCCGCCGGAGTGATTTCGTCCCCCGCGATTTGCTCGGTGACGAAACGATCAAATGGCTTGTCGCCGTTCAACGACTCGATAACATAGTCCCGAAATCGCCAGGCGTCGGGCAGGTGGCGGTCGTATTCAAAGCCTTCCGTTTCGGCAAAACGTACCACGTCGAGCCAGTGCTGAGCCCATCGTTCTCCGTAATGCGGACTGCTCAGCAAGCCGTCCACGACTTTTTCATAAGCATTCGGCGACGAGTCGTTGATGAAGGCGATGATCTGTTGTGGAGTTGGAGGCAGGCCGGTCAAGTCGAAATGGACTCGGCGAATCCACTCCGGTCGGGTGGCGGCAGGCGCGGGCTGCCAACCTTGTTGTTCAAGCTTTGCCAGGATGAAGGCATCAACGGGTGTTTTCCATGAGCCGGCGTTGGCAACTTTTGGAATCGAAACTCTTCGCACGGGCTGGAATGCCCAGTGCCGGCGAGCTTCCTCGGAGAAAGGTTCATCGACTTCGACGTCATCCAGCGGCAACTCGGCCTTACCCGCGATCCTGGCACCTGTGGCAATCCACTTTCTCAACACGGCAACCTGTTCGTTTTCGAGACGTGCCTCACCTTCCGGAGGCATGTCGCCGCTCTCGATCATCTCAATCAACAGACTTTGCTTTGGCCTGCCGGCCACCAGTGCCGGTCCGCCGTCACCACCGCGAACGATGGTGAACTTGCGCCGCAGATCCAATCCCGCTGCTCTTTTTTCGCTTCCATGACATTTGAAGCAACGTGCTTTGAGAATCGGCAGAACGTCCTTTTCGAACGTCGGCACGCCGTCATTTGCCGCGGTTTCGGCACGGACGCGTGTGGCGAAGATGATCAGCAAGGCGCAACATAACAATGAAACGCCAAGCCAACGTGGAAAATAGGTGGGAGGATGCATGCTCGTTCCATTCTAACCAGAATGCGGATCGAATATCGACCGGCGACAGGACTTGGAACTTCGACGCCAGCAATCTGCTACTGGGCGTCCGTGGTCGATCCGTTCGGCTACGAATATTTCATCGGTTCGTACTCCGCGACGTTTTCGCTCGGAGGTTGCCCGCGCTGCGCGTTTTCGATCGCGTGCAACCGGACAAGCTGTGTTAGGGCTTGCTCCATGGACAGAAATCGCGAGTAGAAAAATAGCGTGGTCATCAAGAATGCGAACACGAACAAGTACAGAACAACATCCGCGCCACGCCCGATGCCTAGCTTTGTCGCGACCAACTGCATCCAATCCGGACGCGCCACCGCCAATGCCGTCAGGAGCGCCACCAGCGAACGAAGCAGCCAAAGTCGCCTTGGAATTTTTCGTAACGCCAGCCGCGCGGTACCCCAAACCAGCAGCAATCCGATTCCCGTCAGAACGGTGAGCTGAAATAGGTTCATCGCACCAGCCTTCCCATCATGAACCGCCCGGCGATTCGAAGGGCATTCCAATTGCTTTGGCCTTTGGCCAGCGTCGCCAAGTCGTAATGCACGGTGACCGGAACCTCGCCGTAGCGCAGGTCCAGCTCCCGTATTTGATGCAAGATGTCGGAAGCGTGGGCCATGCGGTTTTCGCGAATGCGGATTACTTCGGCTGCCTTGCGCGAAAAAGCGCGGATTCCGTTGTGAGTGTCGGTCACTGACAAGCGGGAAACAAGTCGTGTGAAAATCACACCCAGCTTGATGATGATTCGGCGACTGATTGGCATATTCACCGCGTCGCCCAAGAATCGCGATCCCAACACCACGTCCATTTCGCCGCGCGCGACGGGATCCACCAAGCGCGAAACATCTTCCGCCTGGTGCTGGCCATCGGCGTCAAAGGTAACGATCACCTCGGCACCCTTGCCCAGGGCAAAATCGATTCCCGTTTGCAACGCCGCGCCCTGCCCGCAGTTGACCGAGTGCCGCAACAACCAGACCGAGTGCTGGAGTGCGACTTGATGCGTCGAATCGGTCGAGCCGTCGTCGACAACGACAATGTTGTCGCAATGCGCGCAAAGTCCGTCGATCGTATCGCCAACTCGCGAACCTTCGTTATAGGCCGGCACCACGATCCAAACATTTGAATTCACGTCGCTCAAGAATCAACCTTCGCCGCGCCCCGCGGAGTTTGAATGAAACCCACTTGGTAAACCATCAATCTTAAGAAACACGCAGCCGATTGGGAAGGAACCGAAATTGAATGAGATTGAATGATCGGCGCATCCCTAACATCCGGCCGATCCCCTCGAAGCCTTACTGGGTAAGGGGCCTGGTGGTTGGAACCGTGCTTAAGCGGGAAACTGAAACGAATACAGATCGGCGTCTTTCAAGACAAACCGCAATTTCACGGGGCGGCCAGCGAGATCGCTTAGATCCGATCCCTTCTTCCACGTTACCACCCGGTCAACAGTGTCGCCGAAATGATCCGGACAATCGGCCAGCGAATAACCCGGGACCGGTTGGCCGCCGAGGTCTTGGACTTCAACCCGCAGGCTGCCGGCGGCGGATGTTGCAAAGTTCATCGTCAACTTGGATCCCGAGAACTTCAGTGGCCTGGTGATTAGTTCACCGCCCTTCATGGCCGCGGAAACGGATACGAAACCGTCGAGCCGCAGCGAATAGCGGCGCACGGCGCTGCCCTTGCCGGTCCAATAACTCTCACCCGCGTAAAGCGACAATTCATTGGGAGCGCCGGCGAGCGCGGAACGGGTTTCCACAACGTGCCAGGCGATGTACTGATGCCCATAGTGCCAAGTGCCCACACGCTGGATGCCGGGTCGCAGAAAAGCTTCGTTCCAGCGCCGAAAATGCACTCCGTCGCGACTGGCCATCAACAGGCCCTCCGTGATCGCCGTGCCGTATCGCTGAACCGACGACGCACGCAGTTCTCGGTGTTCACGGTCCGGCAACGCCTTCATCGATTCAGACCAGCCGCGATCGACGTAGCGGGTTGGGAAACCGATGAGAATGTGCGGCGCGCGGTCGTATGGTTTAATCTGATTCGTGTAAAGATGTTCGGGAGGTGAATCCACGTAGGTCAGGTCGGCGTGCGGGTTCCAATTCACGAGGTCGTCCGATGTGGCGGTGCGAATGTCGCGGCGGCCTGCCGTGAAGATTCGCCAATAGGCGCGATACATTTTGATCGTCGGATCCCAAAAGGCCAGATTCTGGGAATCGAACGCGCCCAAGCCGGACAGGATCGGTTTGTCGGTCATGGGCGACCAGTGAATCCCGTCGGGCGACTTGTGCGGCAGCAATCCGTTTGGCTTCGACGAACGAAAGATCGCCTTGTAGCGGGCGTCTTCGGCGGCATGGGGATTCTGGTCTTTGAAGACGGCGGGGTGGCCGGCATCGACGTTGAGCGGTCCCGCCGCGCCGCTGGCCACGACGATGTTATTTTTCTTCGAGCCTTGAAACTCATGCAAATCAAGTTGCGGTTTTCGCCAATGCACTCCGTCGTCGCTTTCGGCGTAACAGCAAAAGAGCGGGTGTCGCGACGAATTCACTTTTCCCTTCGACACGTCCAAATGCCACGCTTTGTAGTACATGCGGTAGCGGTCGCCGTCTTGAAACACGCTGTGGTAACCACTGCCGGTTCCTTCCCACGCCGCGTCGTGAACCAAGGCGATCTCGCGCGGTATCGGCCGGTGCAACCGCTGCTCGGCCGTTCCGGCGAGGCGTTCAATCAGCGCGTCGTCAATAAACAACTCTCGGCGCGAACCGATGTCAAGAATCTGCTGTTCCTTCGGCTCCTGGCCTTCGGCACACGACTCGCGAAGAGTCAATCCGGCTCCGGCAATGCCCAATGCCGCCGCGCCCCGCAGCCAATCACGTCTTGTCAAGCGAGAGTCGATCATGAAGTGGAATCCTTGTTGGCGATGTTGAGAGCTCGCTTGGTTACTTCGCGGATGTTGCGGTTGCGGCAATGATGTTTAAGAGAATCCGCATTTGTTGTTCGTAGATGTCTTCTTGTTCCACGGTGGATGGCCGGCGCCCGTGAGGGAGCGAGGCGGAGATGTCCCAGCCGACGTAAATCAATTCCCCCTTGCCGATTCGCACCCGATACAGGCTGGCCCAACCCGATGGGCTGCCGATGATCCGCTCGCCCTTCGTGGCGCGGATTGGCTGGACGTTGCGGGCGTTGATCCAGTCCGGCGGTTGCTTGGCGTTGAGATGGCTTGTCCAGTCGTGCCGGGGCCGCAGGATCTGGATGCTGTCTCGGTTGGCGTTGTTGGTGCCCGTAATCTCGGTCAAGAACGCGCGGCCGTCGGGCGTGTTGAACAGGCCGGTGTTGCCACGCATCAACATCAACGTGCCGCCCCGTTGCATGAACTGTTCGACGTGCCGCAAGTCATCGGAACTGTACTTGTTGGGTTCAATCTTTGCCCGTGGCAGGTCGCCGGCAACGATCACCAGGTCGTGGTTGTGGTAGTCCGCCGGATCGAGCCACGTTCGCTGCAGACTCTCAAAGGGAACGCGGGCTTTCCGCAGAGCGAACTCGATCAGCGGTGCGTCGAACGCGGGATAGCCTTGCACGATGACCGCCGGCTTGACGGTCGAATGGGTCGAGTCTGGTGGGATGTCCGCCGGGCGAAGCAGGAGCGCGGCCGGCGCCGAGACGAATTTGTCGTGGTTAACTTTCTCGCCAAACACCGACAAACGGCCCCGCACGCCGACGCGCCACGGTTGCGTATCGACGGGAACGGATCCGATGTCCGGCTGGCCGCGGTCAGCACCGCGCATCGGGTCGGGCCAATCGTCCGGGACGCGAACGCCCGCGTTGATAGCCGGACTGCCCCTGCCGAGCCGGCCATCAGCGGCCAATCGCCAGTCGGCATGGAACTTCTCCAGCTTGGGATCGGCTACCACATCACCTGCCGCCCAGCCCCGCGAATACAGCGTTTTGCTGGATTCAAAATCGGGCGACTCGCGAAAGCGTGAGAACATGGTTTTGGCCGTCGGTTTCTCCGCGTAGCTCCAATGCAAATTGCCATCGGTTTGAAAGTCGACGGGCAACGGCGGCTGGGGCTGCGACTTTTTATCGAGCGCCTTTTTCAGCTTGGCGAGTTCCGGCGAGTCGGCGTCGGCCACCTTGGGCTTGGGTTTGTTCTTCGTCGCTTTCGCGTCGCCGTCGAGCAGGGCGTCCAGCGGATCGGCCGATTTCTTGACCGTGGCGGATGTATCAGGTTTCGCCGCGGACCGAGGCGGGACAACCGGTGGGAGCACGTTGCCCGGCGGGCCATCGGCTTGGACGACGATGTTGTTGAACAGTCGCCGCATCGAACCGCCCGCCATGTGGCTGCCCAGCCCGGATAGGTAGTAACCACGAAATGGCGGTTGGGTATGCAAAATGGTGTTGTGGTAGATCGTCATCGGCTCCCACAGCGGCCCGCCGTGGTCGCCCGACACACGGCCGAAAGAAGTGATCCGTGATTCGTCTTCCTTGGGCTGCGTGTACATCACCGGCCGGCGGAAATCGAAAATATTGCGGTAGATGAACACGCCCGCGCCGGCCTGTCTGCCGCTGGGCGTCATCTTTTGTCGCCCGTGACCAACACCAAACGCGAACGTCGTCAGGCAGCGCGACAACCGGTTCTGATAGATATGGACGTTGCCGCCCGGAGTCGTGCCGTCGTAGGCGGTGGTCGCCGTTAAGAAAATTCCGTCGTCGCTGACGTTGTCCAGCAGGTTGTGATGAAAGCGGACATTCTTGACATTGCCAATAAACACGCCGTCCACGCAGTCGGTGAACTCGCAATACGCCAGCTCGAAATCGTGATTGTCGGTTCCCGTGGGAGCCCAGCCGCTGGCCGAGAAGATTCGCGCCTCGATCGCTCGATACTTCAAGCTGCCGCGATAGGTCCACGGTGCGGCGATGCCTCGCAGCGCGCAGTTCCACAGCCGCAAGCCGCCGCAATCGCGGACCGCGAACGCGGTCGAACCGCCGTAAGCCGTCACGCCATCGAACTCGATGTTGAACGAATTGCTGACGGAAACCGTGGCGGCGCGAGCACCGCGCACGGCAACGTCTTGCACTCGAACGTAACGCGCGCCTTCCAAGGACAGCGGCGAGCCGGCATTCACTCCCGCGATCACCAACGGCACTTTGCGAGGATCGGTTTCGCCGCGATAGTTGGAGTCGCCCAGCGCCTTCTGCCGCGTATGGGCCAAACGCACGTGAATGCGGCCGGTGTTGACATCGTAAAACACGCCGGGACCGCAATAGACCCCTTCGCCGGCTTCGGTTTTGCCTGCGTTCAACTTATGGAAATACTCGTTGCTGTTCCGCAGATCCGTGATGTAGCGATAGCCGTGCAGCGGAATCATCGAGTCGCCAAAGTTTCCCAAGACATTGGTGGCCCCTTCGCGGCCGCCCAGATCGGGATAGGTCTTCACCGAGCGAAACTCGCCCTCCACGCCGCCAGGACACGGTTCCCAGGCCGCCGCCGGCGTCTCGAAAAACTCGCGCAGGCCGCCGTCGATCACGGCCAACTCGCCCTGAAATCCACGAAGGGTGATGGGCCGCTCGCTTGTTCCGCGGGCCTTGACCGTGATGTGTTCGTAATAAACTCCGCCGCGCAAGTAGAGCACGTCGCCGGCCTTGATTTGCGTGACCGCGTGTCCGATCGACCGCCACGGAGCTTCGCGCGTTCCACGATTGGCGTCGTCGCCCGCCCGGGGATCGACATAAAATCCGGCACCGGGCGACAGAGGGCGCTGGGCAGCAACCGGCAAAGGGCGAGTCGGTGTATGTGATGTATATGGAGCGGGCTGCGCGGCGGCCCAGTTCGCGGCTACGGCCGACACCACGAAGACACACACCGCAGCCGAAGATCGATTTCGCAACATGCTCGTGTTCCCACGTTGTTGATTCAAGTGCAACGAACTTCACACCAGCTTAACATAGTTGCCGGTTGAAAGAGTTGACGGCGGCCGCAAGAATGTCGCCGTGAGCGGTACCCACCGATGCGGCATCGGCGATGCGCTCGCCTATTCCAAGGTGGGCCGCCCGTGCTCGTAGTTATCGACACCGCCGAGCTCGAGCGTGTGGTCAAAGCTTTCACCAGGAATGATCAGAATCTCACCGTGGGGCGAATCCTGTTCGGCGTGCACGCAATGGTGGCGCACAAGTTCCAGGATGGCGAGGAAGACGCCAATCATCGCCGACTTGTGCATGCCCGGGGCGAACATATGAGAAAAAGACGTCTGACCTTCCTCGACCAGGCGCGCGTGGATGCGCTGCATGTAGACTTGAATGGGAGTGTCGTCGTAGACGATATTGGACGGTTCGGATTTTTGATGTTCGCGCATGACCCGGCCGAACGCGCTGACTAGGTCCCACATTTCAACTTCATGAATCGGTTGTTCGGCGGGATCCACGCGTCGGACCGGTAAGTCGTCGGCCAGCCGCGAATACCGTTGCTGCCAATCGTTGCTTTGTTCTTCCAAAATACTGGCGGCATCTTTGTACTTTTTGTACTCCAGCAGCCGGTGAACTAATTCTTGGCGGGGGTCCTCCAATTCGGCCTGCTCCTCGTCGCCACGAGGCAGAACCAGGCGAGATTTGATCTCAATCAGCGTACTCGCCATTTCCAAAAAGTCGCCCACCGCGTTGATGTCGATCTGCTCGAGTACCGTCAAGTGCTTCAGAAATTGGTCGGCGACCAGCGCGATGGGAATGTCGGTCACGTCGACTTCGTGCTTGCGCACCAAGTACAGCAACAAATCCAACGGACCTCGAAAGGATTCCAAATCGACCCGGAAATTCATGGTTTGGCGTTTGCTTTTTGACGTTTGCTACAAGAGACCTAAATAGACCGACCAGCTTTCATCGCAACATGGGCATCCCTATTGATTAACCGATTGCGACGGCCAAAACAACGCGGATCTGGCTTCGAGCCCGTCAGACTCTCTGGCATCCCGCCTGGCTTACCAAATCGACAAACTTTCTAGTTGGTGGAATTTTGGCGTAACCAGCCGCATGGCCGGGACCATTTCTAGAAAGAGGTTGAAGTCCGGCAGTTTTTGAATGGAAACTGCTGAAAAAATGTAAAAACTGAAATGGGAAACGAGATTCTGCTAGGGTATACTGGGGTTTAGAAAATTGAGATCCTCAAGGCGAGAATTTGTCGAGATCTGGCCTTTCATCTTCATGTCCATATCATTCCCTTAGGAAACACACTCCCAACAACAACAGCCGGCGGAAACCCGTCCCACCCGTCGACTGGTTTGAGCGGTGAGACGACGAGGATTCTGGTCGAGTCCTTGCCTAGGCGTTATGAGGTTGCGGGAATGCTTCAAATCCGACACAAGCAGACTGGCGAAGTGTTATTGCAACTTGACGCCGAGTCCTTAGAGGGACACAAGTGCAGCGGCGCGCAGTTGGAAGGTGCCGACTTGTCGAGCATGAATCTTTCGGGCGTCGACATGAGCAACGCCAATCTCAAGGACGCCGACCTGACCGGAGCGCTTTTGGAAAATGGCAACTTTCATAGCGCGTGCCTTAATGATGCCGATTTGACCGGTGCCGATTTGACGAGTGCCGATTTCACGGACGCGTTTCTTCAGCGTTCGATTCTTTGCGAAGTGACCGCGCGGAAGTCCAACTTTCGCTACGCCAAAGCGGCCGAATGCAATTTGAGCGCGGCGGACTTCACCGGCGCCGACCTGAGCATCGCCGACATTCGTGGCAATTTGAACGAAGCGAATTTCACCAACGCCGATCTGCGGGGAACCGACTTGCGGGGCGCAAACCTGACGGCGGCAAATCTGAGCGGAGCCAATCTCACGAACGCGAAAATGGCGGACGCCAATCTGACGCGCACCAAAATGGAAGGGGCGATTGGAACCCACGGCCAGAGACTGGCCACCGGCGCGGGACCTGGTGGGTTTAAGAAAAAGTCCAAACGCGCTTGGTGGCAGGTTTGGAGTTGAATTCCCTCAAGGGGCGTGACTCGTTGAAAAGGTAGCTCGCCGCAGCCAGGGGTTAGCGATGCCACGCCGCTCCCGTTGTACTCAACGGAATCTATTCTCTGCCAACGGGTTGGATGGATGAGCCTTGACGACCTGCGGAAAGTCGCCAAGGCTAGCCGGTCCAATACGTTCTTAAGGAATGTAGTTACGCGATCTGCGGCAGTCTCTCACCGCACTCCTTTGGCGGTGACTCGCGAATTCCCGAGTGTTTGTCCCGAACCGGGCCGAGCATCGCCGGACGGTTTTTGTAAGAACTTGGGCAGCACCACACGATCATAAAAGCCGTAAGATGGTTGCTTGCTCGCTTTACGCAGCACGCCCTCTATGTTCTCTCCTCGCCCGAGACTAATGATTCCCGGAATGTTCGTGCTGCTGGTCTGCCAAGCGGGCTTGCCTTGGTAAACAAATTTCAAATGCGTGCGATACTCGCTAACCTTGTAGGTACCCGATCCGATGTAACGCATCTCTCGTTGTTTGGGCCCTTCAACACTGGCCGCCAGCGTGATCGTGCCGTTGTCGGCGACGGGGCACTTCATTTCATCCAGCTTCTTGGTCAACGCGGTCTTCACGCGTTCTCGTTGCCCGGCCGGCACGCCGGTGACATCTAGCTTGACGGTTGCTCCTCCGCGAAAGACAAACAGGTCAGGCTCATTCAGCGCCTTCGCCAGCAATGTCTTCGCTTCTCGATGGGGCAGTTGCGTCGCGATCAGCACGCCGTCGGCGGCTAAGTAAGTGGTGCCCCCCAAGGTTCTCGCGCGACCGACGCCCTGATAATGCCACAGCTTGACCTGGCTTTCCAACGCGATAAGGTACTGGCTGTTCCCAAGGATAAATTCATCATCGGGGAAGCTCATATTGCCGTGAAGGTGCAGCCCCGGGGTGCCAAATTCACGTTCGAGCTTGCCGGTCGCCGTGTCCCACACCACGACGCCGTCCCGATCCACGCACCCAATTTTGTTCCCGCTGGGGCTCAGCGAAACACCCGGCCAGGTCAGCTTACGTGGTGTTTCATTCAAGACCGCGATTTCTCGCGCGTCGACATCAAACATGCCCACGCGATCGTTGCTGGCAAAAGTAATCCATTTGCGGTCGGCCGACAGCGACGGCACCGAACCGTCGACCAAGGTGAAGTGGCAAATGGGCTGCCCGGCCGCCATGTCCCACAGCGCCACCCTGCCATGCCGACTGGACGTTGCCAGAGTTTTGCCATCCACGAATTCCGCCCACAGGACATCGCGAGCCGCGCCGCGAAGATCGTCGTAAGGCGTCCACACCACGATCGGTCCCGCTTGCGTGCCCTTCACGGACCAGACTTCAAGCCGGTCGTGCTTGCCAAAGCCAAACTCATTACGTTTCATCAGCAGATGTTTGCCATTGTCGTGCAATGCGATCGGTGCCATCTCGCCGGGGCCAATCGCCGTCGCCAATACGCGCCCGCGTTCTAGGTCGCAGTAAACCAGACGCGTGGTCGGTTTCGAACCGCGACGGGCCAGCGTATAGCCGACGACCGCCCGTTTGGCGACCAGGTTCACGACCGCGCCGACTCGCTTTTCAAAGAAATCTCGTTTCTTGGGAAGCGTTACCGACTTGCCCACGAAATCTATCGAATTCGCGGGCGGCGTCATTTTCCATTCCGACATGGTGGCCTCAAGCGGCATCTCGTTCGACTGAGACCAGTCGACCTTGAACATCCGCGGCGACGAGCCCGAGGTGCCGTCTTGCACGGTGGACGGAGCCTTGTCCGGACTGGCGGGCTTGAAAGGGCTTTCCTTTTCAGGCCGGAACGGATTCCCCGCATCCAGGCCGGCGATGAACGTTTGGTCGTCTTTACTCAGCTTGGTCAAAGGGATGGTCATCGATTCCCCCGTGTCGCGCAGCAACGTGACTTTGCCGTCCTCGATGGAGACGAACTTCGCTTGCAACTTAAAGCGGCCCGTTGAATCGGTCCAAGTTCGCAACTCGTCCGCGGCCGCCACCGACAGAACCAAAAACGCAAGACTGAAGACAATTCCGTAACCTGTAATTGCAGACCGGTAGCGCATCAGAATTTCTCCTTAAGATTGCAAAGTGATAGGAACCGGTGCTTAGCCCGATTCATGACTTGCCGCGACGCAACTTGATTTAGTCGTTGTCCGCGCCGGATTGCAGACGCAGTGTCATCTCGGCATTGATAACCATCCCCGTGGTTGAGGTGGTGGTAAGCTGGATGTGTTTTGTAATCGGGATTCCTCGAATCGCGTCGAATGCGATCTTGGCGGTCCCCGCGCTAATCCACTGGGGCTCGTCTTCGAACTGTTCCGTGCTGCGAATATCGAGATCGCTGGTGATCTGAATTACCGGGCCGTCCTGCTGCTCGATCGAATACGTGGCGACCCGAGTGAAGTACAACCGCTGCCCAGACGAACGAGCATTGAAAGGACTACCTAGCGAACCACGGAACGGACTTCGCGGCGCGAATCTCATTCCGCCTGGAAATCCGTCTCCGTCCTCGACGATGACGGTCAGCTTGTCGGTCGCCTGCCAACGGCGGCACGGTTCCTCGGGCAGACGATCGAAGATCAACCGCGAAACGTTGCCCAGTTGATACGGTAGGTGCGAGTCGCCTTCGACTTCCACAATCTCGCCCGTGCGCGAGACGGCAAGGCTATGCCTGCCGGCGGTGCCCGATCCACTTAAAGCGGTCAGCGGAGAGAACGGACTGATGCGATGCATCGCGGGCGGAAGCACTCGGCCGGTTTCGTTCGTCCGGCGACTGTCCAGGCGACCGCTGAAGACAAGCGTGGTTTGCTGGGGGGCGACCTCTTCGACATGGTACACCGGTACGCCAGTGAATGTTTCAATCTCATCGCCTTTGCTGATCTTGATTTCTACCTCGTAGGCGTACGTGTCGCCTTTCTTCCACCGATAGCGTAGCCGTGGCGCAAGTGCTACTGCTTCCGCCGGCGCGGTCGATTCGTTCGTGACGGGTGCCGCGATTGCCACCGACGGTTCTTCTCCGGGAGCCACGACTTGGTCGACGATAGGTCGTAAATCGCTTCGCGGTTCGTCGCGCGCCGGTTGGTCATCTTCCACGACAGGTAATTCGATCGCGGCGTTATTTGCATCCACCAGTTCGCGTGAAGGTTTGAGTATCGGCCGCGTCGCGCCCGGTATTACCACAAGTCCCAAGACGACCACGGAAACCAATCCCCACGCGCCAATCCGCGACTGATGACGCAGGTTAGGATCGAGAATTCGATCGAGCCGCTGGCGAGTCGGCGACTTGCCGTCGAGCATTCCGAGCGCCAGCGGCGGCGCGGCATAGCCTAGGATTTCAGCGACCTTCACGATCGCCATGCCGAACGGCCGGCGGCTTTCAATGTTCGTCACCGTCGCCTCGTCACAGGCGTCCTCGCGCAAGCGGTTGATCTGCCGGTTCGACCACCAAACCAATGGATGGAAAAAGTAAAGCGTCCCCAAGATGCATTGCAACAAATTGACCAGCCCATCCCACCGCCGCACATGATTCAACTCATGCACGAACACCGCCAAGATTTCTTCTTCATCAAGCTGTTCCAAAACGGAACTGGGCAACAAAATGACCGGCCGAAAAGAGCCGACGACAAGCGGCGTTGTACAGGCTTCCGAATTCTTTAGTTCCACGCGACGGCGAAGTCCGACGCGTAGGCAAGCCTCGGCCAAGATACAGTTGAGCGATGGTTCCACGATCAGCCGCGCTCGCGCCACCCACACCCGAACCTGCAACATCGCCATCAACAGCATCCCCAACCGCGTCACGACAATGCCCAGCCAAGCAAGCATCAACAGCAGACTCCACGAAAGCGAAGAGCGGGCCGTGCTTGAGGCGGCGGCGCCGTTCACGCTGGCTTGATTGTCACTTACTACTTGATCGTCGCTTTCTAACTGTTCGCCGTCCGCCGGACGGTCCTTCTCGTTTTTCGCGGTAACCAAGTTGGAAGCGGTTCCATCGCTGGTCGGGGCACCGCTCACCGCATCACTGTGCCGTGACTGCTCGATCGGTGTGTCGATGCGAGGCGAACTGCGGGCGTCGAGCGGAACTACCGGCTGTCCGTCAGCGGGAATCGTCCGAGTTTGCTTGTCTACCGGAGTATCGTCCAACGACAAATCGGCGACCTGCGACTCTAGCGACGGCCGCAACCACCATCCCCATCCGCTGGGCAACGCCAGACCAGGAGGAACGACTAATCGGACCAGCACCAACGACCACACGCAATAGCGCCAAGCGGCCGATCGCCGACGCAGCAGCCAGGTAACGACCGCCGCGCACACAACCAACAAGGCAACCTGCCAGAACATGCCGACCATCCAGGCCGCCCAGTATTGCGAGATCTGATCAAGATAGAGGGATACGGTTTGATTCATTCTGATTCTTCCGAATAGCGGTCTAGCATGCCTCGCAGTTCGTCAATTTCTTCCGCGCCCAGCCGGCGGCTTTCAATCAAGCGATCCAAGAACGGCGCGAAAGAGCCTTCCAAAACTCGATCGAACACATCGTCGACCACGCGCGCCACGACCGACTTGCGCTGCACCTTCGGCGTGTATTCGTAAACGTTGCCAACGCGCCGCGTCTTCACGTAGCCCTTTTCCACGAGCCGATCCAACATTGTCTTCACGGTGCTATACGCCCAGCCTTGTTGCGACTCCAAGTCCTTCTGCATCTCGGACGCGGTGCCGCGGCGTCGATGCCAAAGGGCTTCCATCACAATCCATTCAGATTTGGCCAAGTCGGCGGAGTTCTTTTTCAAAGGAACCTCCAAGGCTGTCGAGTTGTCACTACACTTGTAGAGATTCTAGCGAGACAACAAGTGGACGTCAATCATTAAATTTTCCAAGTGCGTGAATTTTTCACGCCGGGTGGGATCACCGCCGGCTGACGATCAGCCGCTGGGGCGAGTTTGGCATTTCAACTAGTTCGTTTTGAGTAAACCCAGTGGACTTCCACATCGAGTCGTAGTCCGAGAATGTATAGGCATCGCCCGCCGGCGTGGTGCCGAGCATCGTCAGCGCGAAGCTGGCCGCGGTCGGCGGCGAGACGCGATCTTCGTTGGGAACAAACTCCAAAGTGATCACGCAACCATCGTCATGCAGGCAGTTGCCCACCTTGGTCATGACCGATTCGCATGTCGTTCGATCGAAGTGGTGCAGAAAGTTCGTCAGCAACACCAAGTCGAAGCCGCTGCCGTATTCGATTCGAGTTGCGTCCCCCGCGAGCATCGAGACTCGATCTCGAACTCCCGCCGCGATCGCGTTTTCGTTCGCCACGACCAAGACGTTTTCCCAGTCGAGCGACACGATGGTCGCTTGCGAATTGGCCTGCGCGACCGAGATTCCAAACATGCCGTGTCCGGCGGCGACATCGAGAACGCGTGTTGTTCCCGGTTTGAGTTCGGCCGCCAGCGAGCCAATGAACTTGGCCGCCGGCATGATCATCGGCACCATGCTGCGGGCGAACTCGACCCAACCATCGTATTCTGTATCGGTTGTCCCCCGCTGGGCGAGCAATGTCGTGCCACGGCGAACGACCTCGGCAATATCTCGAAAGGCGACCAACTGGTCTTCGCAGTTGATAAAGCGAGCGATGCTGCCCATGTATTTGGGCGACCCTTGATCGAGGAATTCCGCCGCGACCGGGGAAAGTTGATACTGACCGTCTTGCTTGGCAAGAAATTCGTGCACCACCAAGAAGTCGCACAAGATGCGGATCGCCCGCGCGTCGGCATGGCACGCCTCGGCCAGCCGGTCGGCGGTGCAATGGCCGGCGGCGATCTGAGTAAACAGTCCCAGTTCGATGGCACCCCGCAACGCGGCACTTTGCTGATGCGCGTTGAGCGTTTCAAAGATCTTGCCCGGATTGAGGGCCGTCGAGTCCGTGGAAGGGATTTCATTAGCCATGAGAAAACTTCATCCTGCAAATCTGAATTCCAACTCGACGACCGTGCCCACGGCCAAGCGGGGCAGTCGACGATCTGTAACATAAAAAAACGACAAAATGGGCCGGTGAGGAAAAGCAGGGGCCACGCTCAGATCCACGGTGCGCGCAGTCCTACACTTCAGGCAGCCCGATTGAATTGTATGGCGATCCATCGGTCGCGGATAGAAATTTCTTCGAGAGGATCGCACTCGACATTTTCCGGGGGCTATTCGATTAACCCCCGGCCCATTTCCTGCAGGGCGCGTGAAACACGGTGCTGCGCCACGCGCACCGCGCCCAGGGTCATCCCCAAGCTGGCCGCAACCTCCGCGGCCGGCTCTTGCTCCAACGCGACTCGTTGAAACGCCGCCAGGCTATTTTCACCGAACCGGCCGTGCAGTTTGAGAAGAAGGTGGTCCAGCACGAACTGGTCGTGTTGTTTCTCCCAAATCAGCGTAAGCCGGCTGGAATCATCGGCGAGCAGTTCGGCGAGTTCCGACAAGTCAGGCCCCGCATACGCGCCCGGGTTTCTTTGATGCCGTTGCCAATGCTGATGCAGCCGATTGGACGTGATTCTGCGGAGCCAGGTTCGAAATGCGCCGGTTCGGCCGCTGTGCTCGAAGTTGGCGATTTCGCGATGCACCGTGGCCATGACTTCTTGGCAGATGTCCTCGGCGTCCGCCAGTTGCACGTCTTGCCGGCCGAGCCAACCGGCAATGACCGCCTCATAAACGCCAACGAACTCCTGCCACGATTCACCGGTCGTGGTCTCACGAATTCGATCAAGCAAACTGATTCTCGTTGAATCCGCCAATGAGGGGGCCTCTTAGCGACTGTGCTACTAGAGTGACAACCAAACCCGGACTTCGCGTTAGGCGACGCGGTGGCTTCCAGAACAACTTAACCCGTTTTTACGATGCGGGTTACGTGATTGACGCCAGGAGGTGGGAAAAAATGTGTCTTTTCACGTAATTTTAGGCCGTTTTTGGGGCTTCCATTTTGGAAAGTTTGCCACGCCAGCATGAAGGTTAACCGCAAATGCGAGGAGAAACTAGATGATTACATCATTGGTGATATCGCCCAAAAGGGAATCCAAAAATCTGACCCGAATTGAAGATTCTTCAGACATGTCCACGAGATCCGACCGCAACGATTTTCCACCCTGTGAATGTTCCAAGGGACGCCATCGAAAGCTGATTGAGGGAATTCCGGGCAAGTACTTCTTTTTCTCGTTCGACGACCAGGGCGTCGTGACCTACGCCAGCCCTTCCGTCCAGTCGCTGCTGGGGTATGCACCAAGCGAAGTCGTTGGCCAAAATTGGTCGGACATTGCCTGGCGGCATCCCCTGTCCACTCAATCGGGCACGCAACAATCTGGAACGGCGGTTGAGCCGCAAACTCACAATTGGGTGGTCCTCGACCACGAGGGCAATCGGCGGAAATTCGAGGTGCACGAGTATACCCCAAGCGGCGAGGAGGAGCGCTGCGCGATTGCCCGGGAACTCTCGGTTCACCGGGAAGATGAATCGCCGTCGGAGCCTTCGAAAACCGAGCGAGAGAATCATTCCGAGGCACAACTGCGTCTGATTGCCAACACACTTTGCAATTCGGCTTCGGAAGAGATCATCGCGAGTTTTGCGCATGAACTGATTCAGCCGCTCACCACCATTGTTAACCATGGCTACACGGTGTGCCGTCAGTTGAAAGACAACGACTCGTGCCCCGAAGTCGTTCAATCCGTTCGCACGATGATGGACTCGGCCCTGTTGGCCGCGGGCATCACGAAGCGATTACGTGGTTCCGTTGAAGCCGGTGATGGCCAAATTAAGGATGAAAACATGTGCGCAATAATCAAGGAGACGATCCGGATGTTTGACCAGAAGGCCCGGCCGCGCGGCATCGAAATTCGGTTCAACGACAAGGCGACGACCGAGCAGGTGCATGCCGACAGCGTTCAGGTCAAAGGAGTGCTGCTAAATCTCGTTCGCAACGCGTTACAGGCGCTGGCCGAAAAGAAAATTGGAAAAGGCGTCATCGAGATTACCACGATTGTCACTGAGAAGTTCATGGAGATTGTGGTGGCCGACAACGGTCCTGGTGTGCGAACAGAAAACAAGAATCAACTATTCTCCCCCACGAATAGCAACAAGCCCAGCGGAATGGGCATTGGTCTCTCGATCTGCAAGACGATGGTCGAACACCACGGTGGCAAGATTTGGTACACCGATAACGAGCCCACCGGAGCGAAGTTTCACTTTACCCTGCCGCTCGCCAGTTAGTCGTTGTTCGCTCCGCGAACAGTACGTTTCGGTCGTTGTCCACTCGTCTACAGTACGTTTCGATCGCGGCCCGGCGACTCAGTCGCCGGTCATCGTTCTGACCGGACGGAAGCCGCCGTTAATAGTGGCGTACGAAGGCCCAGCCGAAGTGCGGTACGCCGACCGGGCAAAGATGGGCAGCGACATGAAAGCCCCGCCGCGCACCGTTCGCGAGACCTGCACGCCCACCGGCGCGACGTCGATCACATCTCTCGCCGGCCGCGGATTCACGCGATAAGGGCGTTTGCTTTCATGGCACCATTCATTCGCGTTGCCGTGCATGTCGAACAGGCCGAAGTCGTTCGGCTTCAAACTGGCCACCGGCCACGCCCGGTTGGAACTGTTGCCCATGTACCAAGCATAGGACCCCAGCAACTCGTCCGACCAACCAAAACAGCGGCTGGTGACGGTGTCGCCGCGGCAAGCGAATTCCCACTCCGCTTCCGTGGGCAGACGGTAGCCGCTCAATTCCAAGTAATCGTCCCGGGCTTTCATTCCCGGTCCAAACTTGTCCTTATCGTTAGGCTCATAGCACCACTGTGACTCGGGGACGCCCTCCTTTTCGCTCAACCAATTGCAGAATTCGGCGGCGGCGAACCAAGTCACTCCTAATCGCGGCGAATCTTCAGTCCTCATCCACTGGCTGACTTCAAGGTTGGGAACGTGAGGGCGATCGCGCCGGCAACGCGCAAATTGTTCGCTGGTGATTTCCGTGGTCGCGACCGCCACTTGGCGTCCAATCCGGCGACGATGATGTTTCGCTTCCGGTTCACTCTCTTCCCACGCGGGCGCCCCCATGGCAAACTCGTCAGCGTCAAGAATCACGAAGGTGGGGCCTTGCGTTGTCACGTACCAGCGGCGTTGGTCCGTTTCCGGCCTTGATCGGAGTTGTTGTTCGTTGACCTGAAGCTGCCGGTCCGCTTCGGCGATCAATTCATCTTGTTGCCACCGCTTGAGCAACCACCGCGCGGCACCATGCAGGCCAGGGTCCGAGTGGTTCTTGTACATCTCGACCAGTTCGGAGACGATTCGTTCGCGCTCGGCAAGCGGAAGTCGCGACTCGTCAAACTCACCCAGGCTCAACAGCAGAGCCTGCCGGATTGAGACCTCCGTCTCGTCATTGATCCGGCGAACAATGTTGGCCACGTCGACGCCTCGCGGGCTCAACCAATGAATGAGGTAGCTTCTTACACGTGGATCGGGGTTGTGCTTGAGCAACGGCCAAACATCCTGTTCCTGCCCCATGCGCAACAACGCGACGGCCGCGTTCGCAATGCGCTTGACGGGTTGGTCGTTTGTGTCATTCAAGGACAAGGGCCGTTTTAATTCAGCCAGCGCCAGTTCCACGGATCGGGCTTGGTGTAACTTGACTTGGTCGAATACCAGGGAAAACTGAAATTGCTCGGCGTCGGCCAACAAGTTGAACAATATCTCAGGCTCGTCCGCCGCATAGTCGACGATCGTATCGGTCGCGAACGAACGCACCTGTTCGCGTTCATCCTTGTTTCGATAGATCTCGCTCAGCGACGGCAGTAATTTCGCTCCCACCGGCCGCAAAGCGTTGCCCCACGGGGGCAGATCCGACGGTTTGACATTCACCAAAAAATTTGCCACGAAGGAACCAATCTGTTCCCAGCGGGCATCCTCGGGCGTATACAGGGCCAAGGCGCAAGCGGCTTGAAAGCGTCTTTGCGCCGTTTGCTGCTCGTCGTTGGCAATGTCCCACAACGGCGCGACGATACGATCCTGGTAAGGGGATAACCTCTGGCGGACGACCTCAAACTGGTTCGGCGATACCACGAGCAATTGTTCGCGAAGCTCTTCGAGTTGGCTGTCGTCGACTGGCAACAGCCCCAGCATGGCGTGGAGGCGTTCGGCGGAACCAGGTGTCGCCTGTTCCAACTCTTGCCGCAGCAACGGATCGGCCCATTCTCGATAATCCTGCAGGTCGTCAAGAATGCGAGGAACCTGGGCAATCTCGGCACTGAGAAGTTGAGCGACCAAGCCCTCGGCACGAGTGGCATGCTGCTGCTCGACCACGGAGTTACGGATGCCCCATCCCACCAGGGCCGCCAAGGCGAGTGCGACAGCGCCGACGGCGACTGCTAGATGGGTGCGTTGCCGTCGCTTGCGTTCTTCCTCGGCCTTCACTTCGGCACGCGCGGTGACGATTTCGGCTTCCTTCAATCGTAGTTGAACGGCATCTATATGAGTCGAAATCTTCGCCGCGACGATGCCTGCATCTTGGGGCCTGTCCGCGGGACCGCGCTGGATGCAATCCCTGGCCAGCGCGACCAATTCACGATCGCCCGCGCATCGATCAAGTCGATCTTGGGCAGCCTTTTCATCGCCGGTCGTGGGCTGTCCCGTCAGAATCTCGCAAAGAATGGCGCCCAGCGAGAAGACGTCGCTCGCCTTGTCCGCCCTTCCAATGGATTGCTCGGGAGGCATGTAGGCAGGCGTGCCCATGGCCTGGCCGACTCGCGTCTGGTGCGCGACGTCATTCGTGGTAACGTCATCGGAAATCGCTGCCGGACCGGCACCTGGTGTTGCGTCCACGGGGTCGGCCGGATTCTCGCCACCGATCAATTTCGCCAGCCCCCAGTCCATGACTTGAACTTCGCCAAATTCGCCGACCATCACATTGGCGGGCTTCAGATCGCGGTGGATCACGCCGCGAGAATGAGCGAAGGCGATCGCCTGGCAGACCTTCGCGAAGATCCCCAGCAGCTTGGCTTGGTCATTTTCAACGTTCCGCCCGGGGACCAACAAGTCGGCAAAGGTTTGGCCCTTTACCAGCTTCATGGCGATGAACGGCCGCTGATCCGACAGCCTGCCAATTTCATAAAAAGGAGCGATCCCAGGATGTTGCAATTGCCCGCCGATTTGAGCCTCTTGAAGGAACCGACGCACGATTTCCGTGTTGCCTTGCCATTCCTCGGTCAACACCTTGACCGCGACGTCACGACCGAGATTCCTGTCGTGGGCGCGAAGGATGACCCCCATGCCGCCGCGAGCAATCTCGGCACCCAGTTCATAACGCGCCTCAAACGTCGTTGAATGGGGTATTTCCGGCGTGGCACCCTCACTCGGCCCGCCATCCAGCACGGTTTGCTTGACGTCGTAGTCCAGGTAGCTAAGCACCTCGCGCCGCAACGGGGAATTCGAGCCACAGACATCGTCGAGGTAGGAGTCGAGTTGTTCGCCGTTTAGCTCAAGAGCTTCCTCGACGATCTCCAAAGCACGTTTGATTTCGGCGGGCTTCATTGCTAAACACGACTCGACGTGGAACGCCGCAAAACGCGACCATGTTGACACGCAAACCGCGACCTTGTTGACAATGGTTATCCGTTCTAATGATTACACGGATTCTGGCGGGTATTTCGGCACGAAAAGTCTGAAAAAAGGCGAAATCTCATTCGGATGAGTTTTCAGCGAGATATTTGCGAAGCCAGAGCCGGGTCGCGGCCCATTGCTTGCCAATCGTCCGCTCCGCGATGCCCAGCACCGCCGCGACCTCCTTGACGGTCATACCGCCAAAAAACCGCAATTCGACAAGTCGAGCCCGTTGTTCGTCGATTTCAGCGAGAACGTTGAGCGCTTCGTCCAGCGCCAGGACATCTTCATCCCGGTGAGTACTCAAGGCCAAATCGTCCGCCAAGGGAATTCGCTGACGATCGCCGCCTCGCTTCAGCGCCGCCTTCTCTCTTGCGTAGTCGACCAAGATATGCCGCATCGCCTTGGCGCTGACGGCGTAAAAGTGCGACTTGCCGCGCCAGTCGATGTCCTGGCGGTCGACCAGCTTGATAAACACCTCGTGGACGATAGCGGTCGGATCAAGCGTGTGATTGGGCGCGGCGTGCCCTAACTGCATCCGCGCCAAACCGCGTAAGTCGTCGTAAACCAATTCCACCAGACGATCGATATTAGCCCGGTCTCCCTCGGCGATTGCCTGCAAGATCTGTGTCGCTTCGGATGACATCGGCAGCGGTGGTCCAGATACGAGAGGTGAAGGGCCTCCATCCTCAGGCCGGAATTTATTCTAGCCGCGTTCGCCGTTGGCAACTAGAGGCAACCGCCTTCGCGCGCCGGTCACGATATTCGTTTCTCAGTATTTTTGCGTGCTGCATTCAATGACTGATTCCGTGTAACTATTTGAGGAAAGTGTTGCCGCGGTCAAAGCGCGAAAAGTGTCGTGGATGCCGGCCCAAAAATCGAACCTGCCGGATCGTCAGCTCTTGCAAGGATCTTAACTGCTCGCTGGATCGCTCGGGGCGAGGTGAGTGCCAAGTTGATGGACATAACTGCCAAATCCAGATGAGGAAAGTCGTCGGGAGGACTCCATGAAACCGGATTACGAAACATCTCGCGCTCTCACGTCCAACGAAGGAAGATTCTCTAGATTTACTCAGGGAATCACCGAAAAATATGTCATCTTTTCCAACGACAGCAAGGGCGTGGTGACGTATGTCAGCCCTTCCGTCCAGTCGTTATTGGGGTTCGCGCCCTGCGATCTGGTCGGCCGAAACTGGATTGACTTCGCCAACCCGGATAACCCCGATCATCAACGAAAAATCAACGGCCATCAAGCTGAGGGACATCGAACTGAGGACCATCGAACTGAGGGGCATCGCCTCGACACCCACAACTGGGTGGTGCTTGACGCCTCTGGAAACAAACGAGTATTAGAAATTCAAGACATCGGCAGCGCCGGCGCGGACGGACTAGACCACTGCGCGATTGCTCGCGAGGTCGCTGCCCCTCGCAAGGCTGAATCTCTTTCGCCCCCGTGTGCTGAACTTGAGAAGCAGTACGAAACACAAATCCGCCAGCTCGAGAGTACGCTTCGCAAAGCGACTTCGAGCGAGATCTTTGCGAGCTTTGTTCATGAGCTAATGCAACCGCTGACCACGATCGTCAATCTTGGACACGTTATGTGCCGTCAGTTGAAGGCCAATCATTCTTGTCCCGAGGTTGTGGCGTCGGTGCAAACCATGGTGAAGTCGGCGCAATTCGCGGCCGGCATCACCAAACGGCTCAACCGTGCCTTCGAAGGTTGTGATGACAAAACCGTCAACGGGGATCTCCGTTCAACCATCGACGAAACCATTAGCATGTTCGCGCAAGAAATCCAACAGGGTGCCGTCGAGATCCGCTTCGATGACCGATCGACCACCAAGCAGGTAAGTGTTGACTGCATTCTTGTCAAAGGAGTGCTGCTGAACCTCGTCCGAAACGCGCTGCAAGCGCTGAAAGAGCAGCATGAAGGGGGCGTCATTCACATAAGCACGCGACCCGCCGGCAGATTCATGGAAGTCGTGGTGGCGGACAATGGACGTGGCGTGCGCGAGGAAAAGAGGCAACAGCTATTTTCGCCTTCCCGCAGCGACAAACCGGGTGGCATGGGGATTGGGCTGTCGATTTGCAAATCGATGGTCGAAATGCATGGCGGAAAAATCTGGCACTCCGAAAACAAACCCAACGGAGCAAAATTCCATTTCACGCTGCCGCTGGCCGAGTCGGCAGATTGACGCCGCTCCCCTTATTCTTTATTCGAAGACTGCTTCACCGTTAGCTTGTGTTGGCCATCGGCGTCATGCACGATCACATGCGGAACTGCCTGCTTGGCTTGGAACGACGTTTCGATCGCGAAGGGCGTGATGACCTGCGCGACGATGCCCGTCGGCTTGACACACACGGCACGAAACTGAGGCGGAAAGATCCTGATCGGCAGTTGCTCGAAGCGGTTCTTCCATCCGGATGTCGAATTGGAACCGGTCGCGTAAATTGTCACCCTGCCTGCTTTTTGCTCGGCCCGATATTTGACGTCTTTACACAACTCTGGTTTGCCGCTCGGCGGTGATAGGGTTCGGCCTTCCAACGTAATCACGCGACGCTTGTCTCCGCCCGAGTCGACAACCAGTCGGTGGACGCCGCTGCGGCGCCTGGGCACGATCAAATAAAACGTCGCACCTTCCGGCTTGAGCTTGCCGTTCAAACGATAGATCCGCCGGCCCTGGCCGGAAGGGTCCGCCAAACGCAATTGAACGATTTTCACATCAATCGGTCTGAAAAATATTTTGGTGCAAATCCCCTTGTCGCCAAATTGAGTTGTCGTGCAGGTGTTGCCGTCCAGGGTTACTTTGCCATCGCCGCCGAGTTCGCCTTGGATAAGAATTTGATGAGCTTGGTCGACCGGATCGGCTAAATAACAGGTCGCCAGCGAGACGCCTGGCTTGGCCGCGGCGGTGGAGTCTTGTGCCCGTGCAAGCTGTGCCACGAAGCACAAGAAAGAAACGGCGGCTGTCATCCATAAACAATTGGCCGCCGAGTTGCGAAGTCGCGTTTTCATGATGCACTCCCTTTTCATTGAGAAGTTGAGCAACGATCGTTCGAATTACGATTTGACCACACAAACCGTAGCTTGCCTATGGATTCGGCGGTGATGTGCAAATCAGCACGACGAGCATTTCCGTGCCGGTATTCTCGATGCCATGAAGGCACCACGGCGGCAGGTACACAAAGTCGCCCTTCTTGACCGCACGGGGCCCGCCGCCGAATGTCATCGTTCCCTGGCCTTCCATGATCACATACGTTTCTTCCGTTTCGTGCGAGCCCGGTTCCAACACGGCGTGGGGCGGAATATAGAACATGACCAAACCCATGTTCTTCGCCGGTGCGTTCGGATTGACCGGGTGAACCACGCGCACGGCCGGGGCAACGCAGTTGGGGTATACGACCGGCACGCCCTCCTGAACGGTGACGATCATCGGCTCGGGCGGGGTATCAGGTTTGGGAATCGTGGGCGGCGCGTCGCCCTGATAGCCGGTGAATTTCGTGAACTTGGCCATGGAGTGTCCTTTCGGTCTCGTCAGAAGTCTCGTAAGTAACCCGCGGTCCAACCGCCGTCGACCGTCAAGACATGGCCGTTAATATAGCTGCTTTCAGGCGCTGCCAGGAACAGAGCGGCGTGGGCGATTTCTTCGGTCGAGCCTGGCCGACCGAGAGGAATATGTGCAAGCAACTGCTGGACCGAATCGCGAAACTGCCCGTCCTCGCCGTAAAACAAGTCGCGGGTCGCCTGCGTCATGATCGATCCCGGAGCGATGGCATTGACCAGAATGCCATGCTCGCCAAGTTCGATGGCCATCGACTTCGTCAGGTTGATCACGCCTGCCTTTGCCGCCGCGAAGGCGCATTGCAGCCGAAGTGGCACGAGTCCCACGATCGAGGCGATGTTGATGATGCGGCCACCACCCTGGGAACGCATGACGCGCGCCGCCGCCTTGCTGACCGAAAAGAGCCCGTTCAAATCAACGTCCAGCAAGCGGTCCCACTCGGCACGCGGAAACTCGTCGATGGTCACCCGATGGCTCAGAGTATTGACGCCGGCATTGTTAACGACAATGTCCAGGCGGCCCAACTCCTCCACCGTCGATCCGATCACCTGGTCAACCTGTTGTTCGTTGGTAACATCCAACTCCTTGGCAACGCAACCGGGCAGCGACTCGGCGGCTTTCACGGCCTTGGGAAAATCAACGTCAGTGAAAACGACGCGCGCCTCATTGGCGGCCAGTGATTCCGCGATCGACTTCCCAATCCCTTGCGCGGCACCCGTCACCAAGGCGACTTGATTTTGAAGATTGACTTTCATTGCAACTCAAACAGACAACGGCCATTCCGGCGCGGCATCATCAAGCTCGGTTCAGAATTCGGATGCCGCTCGGTGCCACCGCTGGCTAGTCCCAATCTTGTTCGACACACATTTTGTTAATGGTCAGCGCCGTCGAGCTACGCACGTGGCGCAATTAGGATGGAAGGCATCCCCGGGAGGATTCGAACCTCCGACCTATTGATTAGAAGTCAATTGCTCTATCCAGCTGAGCTACGGGGACTTTTGAGGAATTGTAGGAGATTTCTTCCCATTTGTCGTTGGGGTGTTGGTTGGCACTGGCCGGACACTCAATGCGTTACCACCCTGGGCGACGTGGTACAATTCAGGCCGAAGTCTGGACGCCCTGTCTCGCAACCTTTGGAGAAGTCTCATGCGATGCATTTCGCTTACGCTAGTAATTCTAATCACCGCGGGCGAAATCGGATTTGCGGCCGATGAGCAAGCATCGCGCGAGGCGATTGCGAAATTTGTTCGTGACCTCGATCCGCAAGTCTCCACGGCGGACAGGAAGGATCTTCATCGCACGCTCGGCAATGACGTTCGTCGGCGACGCAGAACGGTCAACGAGCAGGATGTTATGGCATGGCGCGCCATCAAGTCGGTTGAAGAATGGGAGCGGTTCAAGGCCGCAAGAATTGCCAAGTTGCGACAATCGCTCGGTGAATTCCCGCAGCCTCCGGAAGACCTTCACTCGCGCGTCACGAGGACCATTCCCGGCGATGGTTTTCAGATTGAATGTGTTGTCTTTGAAAGCCGGCCTGGATTGTTTGTCACGGCGAATCTTTATCGGCCCGCGCGAGTACGCGAATCGATGCCGGGAATCTTGATCTGCCATTCCCACCATAATCCCAAGACGCAAAGCGAACTTCAGGACATGGGAATGAATTGGGCGCGAGCCGAATGTCTCGTTTTGGTCATGGATCAAGTCGGACACGGCGAACGGCGTCAACATCCGTTTCCCAGTTCGAAAGACTACGAAAAAGAGTTCCGGGTCAGCCGACAGGATTATCACTTTCGTTACAACGTCGGCATGCAACTGCATCTGATCGGCGACAGCCTCATTGGCTGGATGGCCTGGGACTTGATGCGCGGGGTCGATCTGCTGCTGGGCCAGCCTGGTGTCGACTCCAAGAAGATTATTTTGCTGGGCGCGGTGGCTGGCGGAGGCGACCCTTGTGCCGTGACGGCGGCGATCGACGAAAGAATTGCCGCCGCCGTTCCTTTTAACTTCGGCGGTCCGCAACCGGAAAACGTGTTTCCACTGCCGGCGGACGCCGAGCTTAGTTTCAACTATGTCGGTGGCGGAAGCTGGGAGTCGACCCGCAATCTGCGCGTGTCGGCCCGCGACGGATTCTTGCCGTGGGTGATCGTGGGCAGCATCGCGCCGCGGCGGCTGATCTACGCCCACGAATTCCGTTGGGACCGTGAGAACGATCCGGTTTGGCGGCGATTCCAAACCATCTATAAGTGGTACGATGCGCCGGATCACCTGGATTCGCTGCTCGGGTACGGCCAGGTTTCCCTGACGTCAAAAGAGGCATCTCACTGCAACAACATCGGCCAGCACCACCGCAGACAAATCTACCCCGCCTTCGATAGATGGTTCGGAATTGAAACGCCTGATCCCGAACATCGAGATCGCCACGCGTCGACTGATTTGTATTGCGTGGAAGGAGTCGATGCGGCGCGCGACATCGAACTGACGCCGGTTCACAAGCTTGCCAATCACTTGGCGGGCGAGCGAATCACGCGTTTTCGCGACGAGCTTTCCAAGCTGCCGGCGGAGCGCCGTCGCAAGCGACTGCAGTCCGCATGGTCGCGAGTGTTAGGCTTTAAGCCGCCCGCTAAGAGCAGCGGCAAGCAGGCCAAGCCCGATGCGGGGAAGCCAATACGTGTCACAAGGTTGGTTCACAAAACCGATGAGTTTAGTGTGCCGTTGATGCTGCTCTCGCCGGACACGCTTCCCGATGAAGGTTGTCCGTGCGTCGTGGCCGTCGCTCAAGGCGGCAAAGCCGCGTTCCTCAAAGAGCGTTCCGAGCAAATTGCCGGGTTGCTAAACGGCGGAGTTGCAGTTTGCCTGTTGGACCTTGCGGGCACGGGCGAGACCAGTCCCGGCAACTATCGCGGTCGTCGCAGTTCCGCGACCGGAATTTCGTCCGCCCGGCTGATGCACCACGGAACGATCATGGGTGATCGGCTGCGGGATTTGCTGTCGGTCATCCAGGGTTTGCGGAAACGGGACGAAGTGAACGGAAAGCGGATCGCCATTTGGGGCGACTCGTTCGCGCCGGCCAACGAGCCGGATCGTAAGCTCGCCGTCCCGCTGGGAGTCGACGCCGAGCCTCGGCAGTCTGAACCGATGGGAGCAACCTTGAGCCTATTGGCAGCGCTGTTCGACCCTCAAATCAAAGCCGTCGTGGCGCGCGGAGGCCTGGTCTCGCTGCGCAGTATTTTGGACAGCCAATTTGTTTATGTACCTCACGATTTTATTATTCCAGGCGCGCTGACCACCGGGGATCTGGCGGACATCGCCGCCGCTCTCGATTCCACTCCCGTTCGCATCGACGGAATCGTCGACGGTACCAATCGCAATGTCTCCTCGAAGGCAATGAAAGCAGCATGGAAATCCGCTTCCGACAAGCAGCCATCTCTTGAAATGTCGGCCGAACCAACCGACGATTACGTCACCTGGTTGCTTGAGGCATTGAAGAAGTGAGTTTCACCTACGGCAGCGCCTGATCTTCCGCTTCGTAATCAATTTCGTACGGTTCAACTTCCGGCGGATTTTCGCGTTCCCAAGCGATCGCGTCGTCGATCGAGATTAATTCCGCATAACCAAGCTGTTCTCGGATCTTGGCCGTGTCGACTTCCCAGTCCTGGTTGAAGTTCACCGCCGCTTGCAGGTGCTTGGGCAATTGATCGTCGGGAACGATTACGATCTCTCCGGTCCAGCCAGCCGCTTTCCCGATTGACTCGACGAACTCGCGTTCTTCCATGGCACGCGGCTCGGCAACGTTGAAGATATTGCCGGCCGCGGACGGCTGTTCAATCGCCAGGACCACGGCATGGGCGACGTTGTCGACATAACCCCGTGAGAATTTCCAATTCGCGATCGTTTCACCAAGCATTATGAATTTGCGGCCGTCATCCATTCTTTTCAAATAAACTCGAAGACGCCGATGCTTGTCATTGGCACCGTAAATCGCGGGGAGACGCAAGACGGTACTCTGCAAATCGGCATCGTTCATGAAAATGCCTTCCACGGCAATCTTATCACTCGATGGCCCTTCTGGCTGGTTTGTCTGCCGGAGTTCGGAGGATTCCGTAAGCGGCGTCGCTTGGATGGCAATCCCTCCACCACGTTCCCTCCACCTCGTTCCACCGCGTTCAGCGGAAGCGGAGGATCTTGGCAGAGAGTATAATGGTAACTGTGCCCAGTGGTTTACCAAGCATGAAGGAATTGGTTCGAGAAATGGAACTTAGGAACGGATTGTATTCGCTGCCCGGCTTCGCGCAACCGATGAGCAGCCTTTCGCATCTGTGCGGAGCGATCATCTTTGCGATCTTGTCGTACTACCTGCTGCAACCGGTGTGGCGCGAACGAGGCCGGTTTTGGTGCCTGGCGGTGTTCGCCTTTTCGGCCGTGCTCTTGCTGTCGCTCAGCAGCGTGTTCCATATGTTCGCGCCTGGCACGAGGGCCCGGGCGATCATGATCCGCCTGGATGTGGCGGCCATTTTCGTGTTGATTGCCGGATCGTTCACGGTCATCCATGGCATTCTGTTTCGCGGTTGGCGACGCTGGGGAATCCTGGTGCTGATCTGGTCCATTGCCATTGCGGGAATCACGATCCGCACTTTGTTCTTCGACAGCATCCCCAAGTCGGCAGGCATCTTCATATTTCTGATGATGGGGTGGATCGGGATCTTCACCGCCTATCTGCTGTATCAACGCAACGGAATCAGGCCCCTTGTTCCCGTGGTCGCGGGCGGCATTATTTACACGATTGGGGCGCTCAGCAATCTGACCAATTGGCCGACGGTCATCCCCTATGTCTGGAGCGGCCATGAAACGTTTCACTATGCCGTGCTGGGTGGCCTGGCTTGCCACTGGTGGCTGGCCGTGCAGATTGCGGAAGGCCGAGTCGGCCGTCCCAAGGTAGAGCACCTGTCGCAACCTGCGGCCGAAACCGCCTAATCGCGTGCCAGCCGGCAAAGCCGAATCGTAAACGTCCGCCGCCAGCACTTGACGCCGTCGGTCTCGCGAGCCTATCGTCACACTTACCGGGCAAGGACGCGCGGATTTTCTGGTCGCGCGATCTGTCTTCATACTCCCCTCCCAGTTATCAAGTTCACCTTGATACATGAGAATTCCGATGCACTGCAAACTACTTGGCCTTGCCCTCCTCCATTTTCTGTTTACCGTGGCCGCCCCGCTTTCGAGCGCGACCGCGGCCGAACCGGAAGCAAGAAAACGTCCGCCGAACATCTTGTTTCTGATTTCCGATGACCAGCGGCCCGACACGATTCACGCGCTCGGCAATCGCATTATTAAGACGCCCAATCTCGATGCGCTGGTCCGATCCGGCACGGTGCTGACGCGGGCGACCTGTGCGCATCCGCTGTGCGTTCCCAGCCGAGCCGAGTTGCTGACCGGATGCACCGGCTTCAAGAACGGAGTCCATCCGCCGCTGAACAAGCCCGACCTATCGTTAAAGACTTGGCCGGACGCGATGCGCGAAGCCGGCTACAACACGTGGTGGGTCGGCAAGTGGCATATTCAAGGCCGGCCATCGACACGCGGATTCACCGACAGCCTTGGTCTCTATTCCGGCGGCGGAGGCAGGACGGCACCCCAATACGACACCCGCGGACGAGTGGTAACCGGATATCGCGGTTGGGTCTTTCAAACCGACGATCGCACGCTGATGCGTGAAAAGGGCATTGGCCTGACTCCGGACATCAGCGCCAAGTTCGCCGATGCCGCCATCGAACTCATCAACCGCAAGTCGGAAAAGCCGTTCTTCTTGCAAGTCAACTTTACGGCCCCGCACGATCCTCTGCTGATGCCGCCGGGCTACGAAGATATGTACGACCCCGACGAGATGCCGATCCCGCCCAATTTTCTCCCCCGCCATCCGTTCGATCACGGCAACCTGGAAGGCCGCGATGAAAAGCTGTTTCCCTGGCCTCGCACGCGCGAATACATCCGCCAAGATCTGGCAACTTACTATGCAGTCATTTCGCACATGGACGAGCAAATCGGCCGCATTCTGAAAACGCTGGAGTCAACCGGACAAGCGAAAAACACCATCGTGATCTTCGCCAGCGACCACGGCTTGGCCTTGGGCAGCCACGGCTTGACGGGCAAGCAAAACATGTACGAGCACACCATCAACATCCCGCTGATCTTCCGAGGACCCGGCATCCCGGCCGGCGAACGCCGCGCGGCCCAGTGCTATCTGCGCGATCTGTTTCCCACCGCCTGCGAACTGACCGGCACGAAAATCCCGGCATCGGTGGAAGGCAAGAGCCTGGCACCCGTCTTGTCCGGCAAGTCGAAGGAAGTCTACCCGTTCATCGTGGGCTACTTTCTCAATCATCAACGAATGATCCGTGACGACCGCTGGAAACTCGTCCGCTATCCAGGCATCGACAAAGAGCAATTATTCGATCTGCAAGGCGATCCGTTTGAAATGAAGAATCTCGTCGACGACGCGAGCCACAAGGAGACTGCCGACAAGCTGCGAGGCCGCCTGGCCAAGTGGCTGGCCGACCACGGCGATCCGCTGCAAGCGACAGCGGAAGAGTAATGAATCTTTGCCCTGCAAAGTCGTCTTGAAGATTCGTCCCCGGGTGCTGAAATCTGGGCATTGGTCGATCGTTGAGTCACAATAGCAAGTCTCACGTCGGCCGAGATCGGATTTCTGCGACAATTTGCCGCATTTTCCGCAGCGAAATATGTGTATAAACTTGAGTACGCACCGACGATAAAACAATAACAGGCCCCATCGGGTAAGCCAGCGGAAACGATACTCGATTTCCGGGCCCTAATGGCGAGAACGAAGTCGTGTGTGACGGACAAGATACAGCGACCACCAACGCACCTTTATCCGAGCGCTGGTCTGATACCAGTCGTCCCATCATGTTGTTGGTCGACGACAGCGACGAGTTTCGCGAGCGACTGGCTCGGGCATTCTCCGATCGAGGATATGAAGTTCGGACCGCCGCGAATTACGACGAAGCTCTGCTGCAGGTTCGTCGGCAGGTTCCTCATCGAGCGGTCATCGACTTGCGGATGCCTGGCCGATCGGGACTAGAGCTGGTTCGCGATCTTAAGGAGTTGGCACCGTCGATCGAACTATTAGTGCTGTCCGGTTTCGGCAGCATCGCCACGGCGGTCGACGCGGTGCGGCTGGGTGCGACCAACTTCCTCACCAAACCGGCCGATGCGGACGACATTTTGGCCGGCTTCGAGCGCGGCAACGCCGAGGTGAACGTTCCACCCGCGACCGCGCATGAAGTGCCCTCGCTGGCCCGTGCCGAATGGGAGCACATTCACCGCGTGCTGGCCGATTGCGGGGGAAACATATCGGAAGCCTCCCGCCGATTGGGAATCCATCGACGTTCGCTGCAACGGAAGCTTCGTAAACGCGCGCCGTGAGAATTTGAAACCCCATGAAGTTCGAGTTCGAAGATGGTTACAACAATTGAAAAACCCGTGGCCCTCGCCAACGACATTCCTCGTGAACTTCCCGAGCGATCTGAAGTTCTTCGGATACAAGCTCGCGCCAAGCAGTTGCTGGCACTGAACATCGAGTACTTTGAGTGTACCGACGTCGCGGAATCGAATCACTTCGAGTCATCGCCCGACGGCGACGCGGTCCGTCTGTTGACGATCGACGAGGAGGTGGCGATGTTTCGAGAAATGAACCTTTCGAAACAACAGGCAGACGCATTGCGAGGCTCCTTGTCGGCAGGCAGCCCGTCCATCGCCATAATGGATGAAATTGACCAGCGACTTGCAAGGTCCGTCGAGATTCGCAATCGGTTGGTTCAGATCTTCATGAAGCTGGCCCGTTCCATCGCGCGGTCGTTTTCCAATTTGGAACACCCCTTGGATGAACTTGTTAGCGAAGCGAGCATGACATTGCTGCGGGCCATCGAAAAATACGATTGTGAACGGGGCTTTCGCTTCAGTACTTACGCCACCCACGCCGTGCGCAGAAACTTGCTGCGGTACCTGTCGACGTGCCGCAAGCAGCGGCATTCAGCCGTTCCCACCTCGGAACTTGACGGCGTGGTCGAGAGTCGAAAGTGGACCTGGGGATATGAACAGCGGATATCGCGCGCCGCGAATTTGGTCACGGAGATCATGTCGGACATGGAACCTCGCGACCGCTATATCTTACGCAGCCGAGTCGGCTTGGACGGAGACTGCCACGGCCAATCCCTGCAGCGCATCGCAGACCAGTTAGGCGTCAGCCGCGAGCGCGTCCGCCAACTTGAACAACGCGCGACGAGCCGCCTGCGAGCAATGGCCAAAGAACGCGATTTCGAATCCATCGAAGCATGACCCTTTTATCCTTTCCAACGGACGAGGAGGCCTTGTCCTCTCTCGATTCCGTCGGACTTGATCATTTGGACGACTGGGGCATGCGGCGCTAGGCAATGAGTTGATTAACTAGCTTGCCGCCTTGGTCAGTGAGCCGCACGTTCAAGCCTTTGAATTTGTGGGCGAGCCGGTGATGGTCGAAGCCGAACAGATGCAAGATGGTAGCGTGTAGGTCGTTGATGTGGACCGCATCTTCCACGGGGGCCCAGCCGATGTCGTCGGTTTTTCCAACCACTTGGCCGCCCTTGATGCCGCCTCCCGCCATCCACAGGCTGAAGGCATAGGGATGATGGTCGCGGCCGGTGTTCTGTTTGTTGCCGCCACGGTTCTCGGCGAGCGGCGTGCGGCCGAATTCGCCGGCACAGATAACGAGGGTCTCGTCGAGCATGCCGCGTTCCTTGAGGTCTTTCACGAGCGCGGCGGCTGGCTGATCGAGCATACCCGCGTTGTAGCCAATCTCGGCGCTGAGGTTGCTGTGATGATCCCAAGAGGCGTGCATGAGCGTGACGCAGCGCACGCCGCGTTCCACCAAGCGGCGTGCCAACAGGCAATTGGTGGAGAACTGTTTGTAGACGTTGCTGCCGCCACCGCGAAAGTTCGTCTTTTGGGGTTCGGGCCGGTTCACTCCATAGGCGTCCAGTGTCTTTTGAGATTCGCCGGACAGGTCGATCAATCCGGGTGCCGCGGATTGCATACGGAATGCCAATTCGTAGGCGTTAATCCGGCTGGCCGTTTCCGGATCACGCATTTGCTCGTAGCGTTTCTTATTCAAGGCGGTGATGGTGTTGAGACCCAACTGCTGCATTTCCTTGGTGACGCCCGGTGGATTGTTGAGGTTCAAGACCGGCTCGCCTTCGCTGCGGAACAACACGCCTTCATAGGTCGACGGCAGAAAGCCGCTGGTCCAATTGGAAACGCCGCCGCTGCTACCGCGCCCGGCCGAAAGCACTACGTAGCCCGGCAAATCGCGAGATTCGCTGCCCAGTCCATAAGTCAGCCATGAACCGAGGCTGGGCCGGCCGAAACGGGGTACACCCGTGGTCATCATCAATTGAGCGGGATGATGATTGAAGGCATCGGTGTGCATCGAGCGAACCAGCGCGATTTCGTCGGCGCAACTGCCAATGTTCGGCAGCAAGTCGCACAGTTCCATGCCGCACTTGCCGTACTTGGTGAATTTTCGCGGACTGCCCATCAAAATTGCCGAATCCTTCTTGATGAACGCGAAGCGAACTTTTTCAGTCAGCGATTTGGGGAGCTGTTGCCCGTTCTTTTCGACCAGCATCGGCTTGGAGTCGTAAAGATCGACGTGGCTCGGCGCGCCGGCAAGAAAGATGAAAATACATTGCTTGGCCTTGGGAGCGAAATGTGGCGGCTTGGGGGCAAGGGGATTGGCGTCGTCTTCGCGGGCGAGGCCTTCGTCGGCGAGCAAGGACATCAGTGCGAGTCCACCAGCTCCCGACGCGGTAGAGCAAAAAAAATCTCGCCGTGATTGTTGGATTGCGTTTTTTACAGCTTGCGTCGTGGATGGCTGATTCATTTTTGCCTCGGATCGGCGACGTGCGAAGTGGTCGGTCGTTGTGTGTGTTTTGAGACCCCCTCTAACTCTCCCTTGGAAAGGGGGAGAACCATTTGCTTTCCTTTTCCAGGAAAGGGAGGCGGAGGTCTACTCGTTCTTTACTCTCTCGTAATAAATTCATCTAAATTAATGAGCACGCGTCCGACTGCCGTCCAACCTGCCAGTTCAACCGGCGTGACTCCCGGAGGCTGGTCGGCTTTGCCGACGAGTTGAGTAGTGCGTTGCTCATCAGCGGAACACAGTTTCGTTTGTTCTTCAAACAAGCGGACGACCGCATTCAGTTCATCGGGCTCGGGTCGACGGCAAAGACATAATTGGAACGCGTAATCAGCTCGGTTCCGCACCGCGTCCTTGCCGCTTGCCGGGCGATCGCGTACGATTCGACGGCCCAAATGCTGGGCACATTCCCAAAACACTCGGTCGTTCCAAACCGTCAGCGCTTGCAGGGGTGTGTTACTGAGCGAACGTTGGGCCGTGCAACTGTTCGAGTCGGGCGCGTCAAAAGTGATCAACATCGGATAGGGCGATGTTCTCTGAAAAAACGTATAAAGCCCCCGACGATAGCGATCAGCTCCCTTGCTCTCGGCCCATTTGGCACTGTTGGCGTAAGTGAGGCTTGAATACTCAGCCGGCTGCGGCGGCCGTACGCTGGGGCCGCCGATTTTTTCGCTGAGCAATCCGCTAACCGCCAGAGCCATGTCGCGAATGATCTCGGCCTCGACACGCTGGCGCGTTTGCCGGGCCAACAGCTCATTTCGCGGGTCGATGTCCGCCAAGTCTTCACGAGCTTGCGACCCTTGCCGATAAGTCGCGGACATGACGATCAGTTTGTGGATATGCTTCAGACTCCAGCCTTCGCGTTGCAACTCCGACGCCAGCCAGTCGAGTAACAACGGATGCGACGGCGGTTCACCCTGGTTGCCAAAATCATCGCTGGTGGCGACCAACCCGCGGCCGAAGTATCGCTGCCACAAGCGATTCACCGTTACGCGGGCGGTGAGCGGATTGTCATCGGCAACGAGCCAATGAGCAAAGTCCAGTCGATCCGGCTTTTCACCTCGGACAGTCAAAGCAGGCAACGCGGCGAGAGTCTTGGTCTCGACAGGGTCGCCGGGATTCAAGAAGTCGCCGCGAATGTGGACGCTCGCTTGACGCTTGCCCGTCTGCGCGACTGCTTGTGCTTTGTTTCCGCTCGGTTTCGGCGCCTTCTTTGCGTGTTCGGCAACTTGGGCGTTTAGCTTAGCCAATTCCGGGTCGATCGACGCGTAATAAGTTGCGATCGCCGACTGCTGTTCCTTTGTTCGCGAAGGCTCGGCCACGGCAAGCGCCGCGGCAACCGCTTGGGGACTGCCATCTAAATCAACACCTCCTTTGGATGTGGTGATCGAAAGGCGGAAGCGGCCCAGGTTGTGCGCGTTGGGGCCTTTGTAGGTCTGATCTAGCACGATCGTCAGTTGCGTACCGCCGTCGTAGCCGACCGGCTCGTGAGTCTTGAACGCGGCCACATGCCGTTTTCCAAACTGAGCCCCTACTGCCCAGCCGTCTTGGGGATTGGTGTTAATGGCCTTGGCAACTTCCCATTGGCTCTGCGAATAATCGGCCATGGATGCCATGAACGGAACAGGCTTCGCATCGCCGCCCGCGCGAGGTGCCACCGACAGACCGAAGGTCGCCAGTACGAAATTACCGTTGTCAGCGCGGCCGGGGCCGTTGGCCACGAGGCTCTTGTCAGGTAACACCTCAAGACGAATCGCCGTGATCGCGGAGGCATCCACCGTGGCCTTCAAGGTATAGACATCCGACAATTCATTCTTGCCGGACACCAAGATGGAGCCATCGTCTTGCTTGGCAAATGTCGCTCCCTTGGCGGACTTTAGCTCGGCAAGTTCCAACGGTTCCCAAATCGACTTCAACGCAAGTGCGGTTGGCTCCCAAGCCGCCCGTGCGGCGGGCAGTTTTTTATTCTTGTAGTGAGCGACGGCCGCCAGGAATTTCGCGTGTTCCGCTTCGAAGGCAACTTGGGCTTTGCTAAAAGCCACGGCTTCGGCGGGCAACGGCGCGTCGACATCGGTTTCGTTGATGTCGTTAAAAAACGCGTAAGTCGAATAGTATTCACGCTGCGAAATCGGATCGTATTTATGTGAATGGCATTGAGCACAGCCCATGGTCAAACCGAGCCAAATTGCCGACACCGTGTTGGTGCGATCGACGGTCTTTTTTACGCGGTCTTCTTCCTTGTCGGTACCGCCCTCCGTGTTGTGCAGTGTATTACGATGAAATCCGGAAGCGACACGTTGCTCGATCGTGGCGTCGGGCAACATATCGCCCGCAATCTGCTCGATGGTGAATTGGTCGAACGGCATGTCGTCGTTTAAGGCATTAATGACCCAATGACGGTATCGCCATGCGTGCGGCCGCGGGCGGTCCTTTTCGTATCCATCACTATCGGCGTAGCGGGCAAGGTCGAGCCAATGCCGCCCCCAACGTTCGCCATAGTGCTTGGACTTGAGCGCCTCATCGACCATTCGCTCGTAGGCGTCGTCGCTTTGGTCGCTGAGATAGCGTTGAACTTGCTCAGGCTGTGGCGGCAGGCCGAGTACGTCCAAATGGACGCGACGAATGAGCGTCGTTCGATCGGCCTCGGGCGACGGTTTGACTCCCTCTTTGTCGTGGCGCGCCGCCGTGAACGAGTCGATCGGATTGCGGACCCAGATCATATTTTTCACCGTGGGCGGTGTCGGTCGTTGAATCGGTTGGAATGACCAATGGTCGCTGGCCAACTTTCCCGCATCCGCACTGTCGGGCCAGATCGCGCCCTGATCGATCCAAGCGCGAAACAATGCAACTTCCTTAAGCGTGAGCGGTGTCCCTTCGCCCTCGGGAGGCATGATGCCGGCGTCTTCGTCGAGGCCGGCGACGATGCGTAGCAGACGGCTTTGCGCTCCCTTTTTTGGAAGAATGACTCTTCCGCCGTCGCCGCCTTCGAACGCGCGTTGTTTCAGGTCGAGCCGCAAGCCCGATTCCTGTTCTTCCGCCCCGTGGCAGGAATAGCAGCGACTACGTAGCAGGGGCTGAATGTCCCGCACAAAGTCGACTTTCTTTTCAGCAGCCAGGGGAAGTTCGCGAGCGGCGGCCGGTTCGTCGGCACGAGTCAAAGCCGTTCCCGCAAAGAACACGACAATGAACAACGGAAGCAAGCGAATAGCTCGACGCATTTTTCCGGCTCCGGAAATGAGAAGTACCATCGAGGTAGGCAATGGTGAGGGTGT
>JAJDEH010000404.1 GCA_029259935.1 Planctomycetota bacterium | reverse complement strand
GATCTCTGCCGCGCCCTGGGAAAAGAAACACCCTGGATCAATCGTTGGTGAACAACAAAAGGAACAGAAGAGAAGAGGCACCGGTACTTACGGCCTAGATTAAGCAACTCGACTGTCCGGAATATCGGCACCATCTCAGAGAGCACCGCTCGCCACCAAGGTAACACTGTCGGTGGTTCCGATGGCACGGGCTCTTCGAGGCAGACCGGCACCAGTTCAGCCGAAGGACAGCAGATCAAGGACATTCTTGAAGGTCCGGTTACAGGTCTTACCCACGGCATCGGGCAAAGTGATTCCAGCGGCACATCCGAGAATCACAGCAACTCGTGGGCTCGCACCATTATGGATGCCTTTTCCCGCTCTGTGGGACACTCCCGTGGAATCAATTCCAGTCGTTCGCAGAGTGCCACGTCCGGTAACAGTGCAACCGTCACCAAACAGTCCGGTGGCTCCGTCACGTACTCACCGACATTGCAGCCGGTTTACGACTGGCTGGAGCAAGTGTCGTCTGTGACATATTACCAGCCAAACGAGCAGCAATTTAACATGCAGCAGCGGCAGGCAAACCTCCCAGTGGGGCAGTGCCACGCGGTGGTCGCAGGTCTGGGCGTCGCCCGCATGATCTTTCCGAAGCCCGCTGATGTTGTCGCTGCTATCGGCCCGGAAGTACATGACCGACTCGATGGCTTTGTGTCAGAGCTTCTGCTCCGTCCGTCCTACGTTGACCCCGCTGCAATTGACGGTGCGTATCTCCGTCTCATTCATCGAAACCGGGATGGCTGGAATACTCCCCTCTCCGATCCCGGCAATGATCCATTCTCGCAGTAAGAAGGTGCGATGCTAACCGAACGCGATTATCCCGTACTGTTGGCCTTGGCGCGGTATTTTGTGCTGACTCGCCAGATGATCCAGGCACTCTGCTATCAGACGGATCAGGATGGACGACTCACACGCCGGAGATCGGCTCGCTTGTGCCGTGACGGATATATCAAACGACTGACATTGCAGCTCATCAATCCACGAGACAGTGTTCCGAGTCCGATCTATATCCTTGACCGAAGAGGCTGTCAGTTCCTTGCCGAGCACACGGGTGACGACAGCTACCTGCTGAAACCCACTTCTGTTGCCAGACCCAACCAACTGCATCACTACCTTGCCGTCGCCAGAACGCACATCCTTGTCGATCAAGCCATTGAGCAGTCCCCTGTTGAACTTGTGTCATGGTTCCACGAAGAAGAAGTGGTCAACGTCGCGGAACCCGATCCAAAGAAACACTTCAAGCTCTTTGCGGAACTGACGAAGCAACCACGTCTTGTCTGCATTCCTGATGCGGGCTATCTGCTCGAAAGCGAAGGCTATCGACTGGTTGCATACTGCGAAGTGGATAGAGATCGCGATAATTATTCGCATAAACGCGTTGCGGCGTTGAAAGCACCGGGATACGCAGGGCTGCACCAACGCGGTTTTCATCGTCGGCATTTCCCGACGACGACCCTCAACAGATTTCTCGTAACGATGATAGCACCGAATGAAAAACGACGGGACGCTCTCCGTCGGGCATTTGCTGACAAGGATGGTGCAACACTCTGGCGGTTTGCTTCCCAGACTGACCTATTCCCAAATTCCTTTCTGCATGGTTCCGTGTGGTTTCGCACTGAGGGTGACGAAGCTGAACCACTCGTACGATTGTCACCAAAGACGGAGCCGGAAATCGAGGAGGTCGCAAGCGAAGCATGACTCCCCTACTCCCTTCTTTTGAGGTGTATCTGTTCTCCGGCTCGCTCCGTCGAGCCGATGCCAACAAGGGCTCTGCACACATGGCCGGAGCAGGCACCGGAGCAGTAGGCGGAGCAGGACACTCGACCTGTTTTGTTGGCTGTTTTTGTTTTGTTTGTATGTTCCCCCACCCACGCGACTTAGGGTGCCGTGGCTTTCCGTTCGCAGGCTCACTCCAACCCCCGGCTCATTTGCTTTCGGGGCCAACAATAAGGACATCGAGGTTTCGCTCTACTTCGTGTCGCTTCACCTCGATTCTGCCTCTATCCCCTCAACCAAATGAGCCGGGGGTTGCGACCCCCAGCGCCCCCCGAAAACATTGCGGTCGAACAGGGAGATTGGCCACGGGGACCGCAATGTTTTCGACTGTTTCTCTGGAAACAGCTAAGTCGCTCCCACCCACGACGAGCCCGGTATGTGTGTGCTGTTGGTTGTGTGTGTTTACGAATCATCGAGAGAACACCTTCGGCAATTGGATTTCCCATCGTTCGCTGACACGGCAGCGATGCGTTGGTCCGGTTGTCCCCGGTGTCCGCCTTTGGGCGGTTCCCTATCCCCTACTCCCCTTTCCCATGGAGAAATCCGTTACATCATCGGCAGTAACTTCACCCGAAGTGGTCGAAAGGAAGATGTCGGCACCCATCGTCCTCAGACCGCATCGTTGGCAATTCTGGCGAAAGCCAAGGGTCGTCAACATCAGTCTGCTCGCTCAGCAGATTGATTTGGAGGAGGAGTTGTTCAGCGTTTTGCTCCGCGAGAGACAGCACCAATCGAGGCTCGCTGAGTTTCAACAGCGTACTGATTCAGACCGCAAAGCAATGAGCACTTGGCGAAAGATGTTCCGAAAAGTTGAGTGGGCCTCTGAGCCAACTCGAACGAAGCCCCGCGTCATTCCAGGACTGGGGCTTGAGTTGGGCCTTATTGCTCACGCCCTTTTATTGGGGGTAGCTCACATTGTGTGGTAACTCCCAGAGTAGGAAAACATTGCCGCACGGAGTTTGCCGTGTCAGATTCCGTGCGGAAGCTTGCCGATTCGCCATGCGTCGCCTTCGGGCGTACCCGGTGTCTTCGAGAGCTGCCTTGACCGCTTCGAGCGGTCTACTCTCAAGAGTTGGTTTTCATCCCCAACTCTTGAATTTTTTCAATTGGCAACAGTGACGAGGTAAATCAAATGAGTTTCCTTTCCGAATACGTCGCCATGCTTCGCGATGATGCATCCGAAATCAAAGAAATAAGTGCCAACGACTTTGAACATTTCCACGAAACATATCAAGACTTTTTGATGCATGAAGGCGAGAGCAGCGAGCACTTCTTGTGGTTTCTTTGGAGCGATGACCCAACGGTGTGTGACCTCTATTGGACAGACCGAGAGCGTTACTTCGCACGATACCTTAGCGAAGAGGAAATTGAGGACCTTACAGAAATCCTCGAAGAGCGACCAGCATTCAACAGTTTTTAGACTACGACGACTACCCGTAGACGCAACGACCGTCAGCAGTCACCCGAATTGAAGAGTACCGATGCGAAATAACCATGGTTGGATGCCACGATCGGCGGCGAGACCACTCTGTCAGAGAGGGCTCGTTCAGAGTACGTGTTTCGCCGTCGATCTTACCGTCCGGCCGGAGTGCCGGTTTTTCAATTTCTCCCCCCCTTCACGATGGCAAAAGCCACATCACCATCATCGGCCCGCCCTGCCCGCACTGATACGGACGAGGCAGCACCAACCTTGCCTGTTGCACGTTTCCAGTATGGACACGTCAACGTCGCCTTATGGAACAAGACGGTCAAAGGCAAGAATGGCAGTCGCGATACTTTCGTGGCCACGGTTACTCGATCCTACAAGGATGGAACTGAGTACAAGCGTACGCCCAGCTTATTTCCCGAGGACTTCCTCGTCGCATCTCACGCACTCACGAAAGCGTACGAGTTCGTCCGAAACGGCGTGGAGCCTGTTGAGGAATAGGACATCGCTTTGGTGGTGCACTGTGGAGTGGAAATGGCTTCCCGTTGATCGACCGCCCTCTCGGTTGCTCATCGGAAACCAGTCGACTCGCCGAGTCGTGCCCTTGTGGCATCGCTGGCGTTTTCGACGGTTGCACCACGATCCCTATACCGGATCACATTCGATCAGCGGGCTTCACTCCCCCGCTGATCGCTCTTTACCTTCAACGGAAACACGAAGGATGCTCCGATGATTACGACCCTCTCCCTGACATCGTGCCTCATGTCCATGCTGATTAGCTGGCTGGTGGCTCTCGGAAAATTGAGGGTTGTGTACGTTCTCACCATCATCAACGGATGCCTATTCGTGTTGCTGAATGGAATACTCGCTCTGACACCCGGCCATGAGGGTGTCGCCGTCCTTATGATTCCTTCTGCTTGGATGATCGTGACGGCTTGTGTCGGACTCTTCCGACTGGCAAAGCAAACGAAACAACAAAGGTGATCGCATGATTGCCAAGACAAACCACACCATCGACCGTGCAGAAGACAGCGTTTGCGGACGTTGCCCAAGCACGTCGGTGTGGATTTCCGTTGCAGACGGTCTGCAACGAGTAGTTTCTTTCCCCCTTCTTTCATGGATGATACCTCTGCCACGTCATCGGCACACACGTTGGGGCCGTGGTCTTTCTATCGTTCAACGAATCCGGGCGTCGGTTTGCTCATCGAAGGTCGAAACCGTCGATGTCCATTGCCAGCCACGTACGGTGAGGAGCGATATGAGGCAATCATTGTCGCAGAGTTGGATGAGGTGCCCGAGACGGAAGCAAATGCCCGCCTCATCGCTGCGGCTCCGGAGTTACTCGAAGCCTGCAGGACAGAAGCCGAGAATTGCCGGATTGCCTTATCCGGTGACTGGGACATCGGAACGTCCGATTCCCCGAGCGAAGGCTTTCAAACATCACTCGATTTTCTCGAAACGGTTATTGCAAAGGCCGAAGGCTCTTGATGGATGCATGAGGACAGCCGCAACTGCCCGCACACCGAGCCATACGATCAGTCTGGATTGCGACGGTTACGGACGTTGCAATCCGGGCTCCGTGTGGCATTTTTCCGTCGTTCCCTGTGGACGGCGAGCATTTTCTTTAACCCCCTTTATCATGGACGTTGATCCAACTGTTACTGCTGTCTGCGAAGATTGCGGGGCTCCAGCGGAGCACGACTCTCAGTATATTCTCTGCGATTCCTGCAAACGTAGCCCGTGGTCAAAGTGGGACGCCGAAGGCGACTTTAGACCTTAGATGAACGCAACCGTAATTGCTCACTCCCCTACTCTCGCAGTAGGAAGCCAACAGCCTCGCCAAGCTCGCCTTCAAGGCTTAGCCGGCGTTGTGAACGGTTGAGATTGATCCACCTGATGGATCGGATTTTGGTGAGCGGGTTTCACTCCCCCGCTCTCCAATCTTTTTTCCGATAGCTCACCTTCCATCAGGAGGATTCCCTTGATGTCTGTTGACGTTGAACTTCCCGCCCAACCCACACTTCTCACCGTAGAGCAGGTCGGTGCCATGCTTTCCGTTTCCAAGCGGACGGTGTGGCGGATGCTCAGTGCCGGTGAACTCATCGAACCCATCCGCGTTCGTGGAAACACCCGCTGGCGACATGCCGAGCTGCAGGAATGGATCGATGCGGGTTGTCCCGCAGTGACCCCAAACGAACAATAACGCCGAAGGAGAATCCGTATGGCATCCGTTAAGAAACTCAGCCGCGACAAGCGGAAGAAAAACGCCCCGTACTACATCCAGTTCTTCGACCACAACGGAAAACGCAGGACGACGAAGGGATGTCCCGATAAGGGCGTTTCGGAGACGAAGGCCGCTCAGATCGAATCCCTTGTGGAACGGATCAAGGCAGGCTTGGCCACAGCTTCCGAGCTTGACGCGGTACTCGGGAAGAGGCAGTCGCCAGGGGTTGTCGGCTATCTCGATGACTTCGAGAAGAGCCTGAGAAGGAAGGGCGACACCGAAAAGCACGTCAAATTAACCATGGGCCGGGTACGGACAACGGTCGCAGGGTGCGAGTTCCGGGTGCTCGCAGACCTCAACGCCGATGATGTTGAGGAGTTTGTTGCCGACTTCTGCGAGGAGAAAGACTACGGCCACCGCACCTACAACCACTACGTGCAAGCCGTTGATTCCTTCGGCAACTGGCTAGCGGACCCCAAGCGGAGAATCCTTCCCCGCAATCCCTTCGCTGGGATTGTCCGCCGCAACGCGGAAACCGACGTTCGGCACCCCCGCCGTGCGTTAACCTCCGAGGAATTCGGGAAACTCGTCAATGCAGCCCGGACCAGCGATACGTCGATTCAGTGCTTCACGGGTGAAGAGCGGTCCCGTATTTACGTCCTGTCGTACATGACGGGACTCCGCAGGGGTGAACTGGCCAGCCTGACCCCGAAGTCCTTCACCCTCGATGTCCCCCAGCCGGTGGTGACCGTGGAAGCCGGGGCATCAAAGCACCGCCGCAAGGATGTTCTACCACTCCACGCTGAATTCATTCCCCTTCTCCGGACATGGCTCGCTGAGGCCCCTGCCGATGAGCCGCTGTTTCCGAAATTGGCGAAGCGGCGGACGTGGCTGATGGTGAAGAAAGACCTTGCCTCAGTCGGTATCCCCTACCGGACAGATGAGGGCATTGCGGACTTCCATGCAGCAGGTCGTCACACCCACGTTACGGAACTTCTCAAGAACGGTGCTTCGCTCCCAGAGGCGAGACAACTGGCCCGGCACTCCGATGTTCGGATGACGATGAAGTACACTCACGTCGGTCTCGACGATCAGGCAAAGGCCCTCAAGTCACTCCCGTGTCTGCATATTGTCTGCACTCCCGGCGTCCCTGAAGGGCACAACGAGGCATCGGATGGCACGGAACGGCACGATTCTCGTGCGGACCCTAAAGACCCAAACCCCGGTAAGAACGGGGGTTATGACACCGATGGGCACAAAAAAGCACCGCCTGACACAGACGGTGCAAAGTGGAGGCGGCGGGAATTGAACCCGCGTCCCGCGATATTTCCATGAAAGCTTCTACGTGCGTAGTCGACTATTTGATTTTTGCCGCTCGAAACCCCAGCCGACGAGGTTTCCGGGTGACTAGCCAGGAACGGTTTTTAGCTTCGAGCGTGCCCGACATGGCTTGAAGCGATCCGGAATTGTGACCGACTTTTGGAACTCTCCGGCGAAGCTCCGCAGTCGGGGCCACCTTTACTAGGCAGCCAATGCGAGAGTGTTATTCTCAGCAATTAAAGTTTTTGGTCAGCTTTTAACGTGGCCAACTGACCAACCACGGCACGCCACTTTCACTTCAGTCTATCCGGTCGAATCCAATTCGCCCCCAAATGACTGAGCAGTTCTTCGCGTAAAAGCTACCGTTTCATCGGTAGTTTTTCAGCATATCTTGAATCTTACCAATCAACCTTGATTATACGCCGAAATCGCCATGAAGGCCACTCGCAAAGGAACGAACGGGAACGAATGCATGTGTATTTGCATGGCTTAGCAAGAGGGGGCGAAACCGATCTTGCAACGCGAGGTTCTCGATCGCTTGAAGACGGCAATCAACTTGACGGCGGCTTTGTGGCCTCGGACCAAGAAGGCTGCTTTACTCTTAGCCAATCGTGATCTTCTCCATTGTATCGCCTCCCACGATGGAATTGACCACATCTTGACCTTCGGTCACGCGGCCAAACACCGAGTGCTTGCCATCCAGCCACGGTGTCGCGACATGCGTAATGAAAAACTGCGAACCATTCGTATTGGGACCCGCGTTCGCCATCGACAGGACGCCCGGCCCGTCGTGCTTCAGATCCGGAACGAATTCATCTTCAAACTCATAGCCCGGGCCGCCGGTGCCATTGCCTTTGGGGCAGCCGGTTTGGACCATGAAGTCGTCAATCACTCGATGAAACTTCAAACCATCGTAAAAACCGTCGCCAACCAGTTTCTCAAAGTTGGCAACCGTCTTGGGCACCTTGTCGTCATAAAGCTCTAGCTGGATCGTGCCCTTGTTGGTTTGGATGCTGGCGACCTTCATTTCGTTCTCCGCGCGGGTAAGGATGTACTGCAAGCGAACACTGCGACCGGCTTGCCTCGGGAAGCGAAACTTCCGACGCGGCAGGAAACCGTCTGGCTGCCACTGGCGGGCTCGCCATTCCAACATAGTGCCATATTTCCCACTCGACCTAAAGATGCCTAAATTGGCCCGCGCATGCCATCCCCGCTGGGGCACCGATTGTATATGATTGCAGGTGACTCGGGCCGCTACGTCGGATTGGGTTCAACTCGTTTTTCTGGGGACCATGATGAAATTCGTCCGCATTCGCCATGTGGTCATGCTGGCCCTGATCGGGCTCGTCCTGTTGTGGAGCTATTTCGGGTTGGGAACCAGCCGCGCCGAAGTCGAGGTTGTCGCTTTTTCAACCAGTTCAGATCACTTTGAAGGTCGCCAGCTTAGTCACGCCCACGTGATCGAGATAAAGTACCACCTGCCCAAATCGCGGAGTGGAAGACCGTCGTATTGCTACCTCCCGGAACAGGAGCACGAGCGGCTGAAGGCCAAGCTGAGCCCTGGCGACCGCCTCCGCTTTCGCTATCAACGCGAATCAACTCTGTTTCACGAGGCGGAAGACATGGACGACGCGCTGCTGGCCCACCTAAAGACGATCGAATAGCGCTAGCGGTGATCTCAAGCACTGGGATCAGTCATCTGGTATCGAAACCGCGTGGCAGGACCGCAATTCTCGGCCTGAATCCTTGCTTCCGCCTGCCTCCGCCATCAACTGTTCCACTGCGCCCGCTGGGATGGTATCTTGTTTCCTACGGGGACCCCCGCACATTCCTGCCCTCGATTGCCCTCCCTCCTTCACGCAACCGGAGTAGATTTCATGGCACGCCTGTTGATTGCTTTTTCGATATTCTTGGTAGCATCTTTGCAGTTTTCCAACGTGGCATCGGGTGAGAACTGGCCAGGCTGGCGCGGAGCCCGTGGAGATGGAACAAGCATCGAGAAGAGTATTCCAACTCGCTGGGACGGCGCGACGGGTGAGAACATTGCTTGGAAGACCCCGATTCCCGGTGTGGGGCATTCTTCGCCCGTGGCGTGGGGCGATCGCATCTTTGTGGTGTCGTGCATTGAAGATAAGAATGCCGAACAAAACGAACGAGTCCTGCTCTGCCTCGACCGGCACTCCGGAAAAATCCTCTGGCAACAGACGGTACTCAAGTCGCTGCTGGAAACCAAGCATTCCTTGAACAGCCACGCGTCGGGCACGCCTGTCACCGACGGCAAATTGGTTTATGTGACGTTTCTTGACGTGGATGGCAGTACCATTCCCGCTCGCAACGTCGGCCGGGCGCGACCCGTCACGCCGGGAAAGATCACGGTGGCGGCTTACGATTTTGATGGCAAACAAAAGTGGAAAGTTGCGCCGGGCAATTTTGTCAGCGTTCATGGCTATTGCAGTTGCCCGGTCCTGTACAAGGATCTTGTGATCGTCAACGGCGACCACGACGGCGATGGCTTTCTAGTTGCCTTGAATAGATCGACCGGCGAAACGGTTTGGAAAGTCGATCGGGACCACAATACTCGCAGCTATGTCACGCCGATTATTCGCGAAGTCGCCGGTCGCACGGAGATGGTTTTGTCAGGCAGTAAGTGCGTCTGCAGCTACGACCCGTCCACTGGCAAACGCCATTGGAAGATCGACGGCCCGACCGAACAATACGTCGCGTCGATGGTCTTCGATGGCGAAAAGTTCTATATGGCCGCCGGATTTCCGACCTACCACGTGATGGGGATCTTGCCCGGCGGTAGCGGAAACGTCACGGATACGCATGTTGCCTGGCACATCAAAAATGTCCGCTGCTACGTGCCGTCACCCGTGGTAGTCGACAAGTATTTACTTGTCGCGGATGATCGAGGAACCGCCAATTGTTTCGACACGGCGACCGGCGAACGGCTGTGGCAAGATCGCTTGGGAAAACATTTCAGCGCGTCACTGGTGACCGCCAACGGCCTTGTTTACTTCTTGGCCGACGACGGCGAAATGTCCGTGGTACGTCCCGGAAAGACACTCGACGTGGTATCACAAAGCAAGCTGGGCGAGTACTGTTATGCGTCGCCGGCGATAAGCGACGGGCAACTGTTGATTCGCGGCGAGAAAAATCTCTATTGCATTGGCAGCTCGGCCACCAGCGAATAACTGAAACGAACGATGTACCGCCGAACCTGCCGAGTGTCAGGTACGTTTCGTGCGGCGCTAAACGATCAGTGCTTTCATTTCGCGAACGGCGCGTTCCAACCCAACCATTACGGCCCGTGAAACGATACTGTGGCCGATGTTCAACTCGCACATGCCTTCGATCTTCGCGACCGGCGTGACGTTGCGATAGGTCAGGCCGTGTCCGGCATGCAGGGTCATCCCGAGTTCCCGCACGCGGCGGCCCGCATCTTGCAATGCGGTCAGTTCTGATTGACACTGATCGACCGACGCCAACGCGTATTGTCCGGTGTGCAGCTCTACGGCATCCGCGCCTAGTTCCGCGGCCAAAGTAATCTGCTCATGGCTGGGGTCGAGGAACAAGCTGGTGGTGAGATTCGCCGCCTTCAATCGTTCGATGGCGGCCGCGACCACACCCCGATTGGCGGCCACGTTCAGGCCCCCTTCGGTCGTAACTTCTTCCCGTTTTTCTGGAACCAGCGTGATTTGATCGGGGCGCGATTCCAAGGCAATGTCGACCATTTCGTCGGTGCAGGCCATTTCTAGATTCAATTTAACCGCCACGGTTTTTCGCAGCACGTGCAAGTCGCGATCTTGAATATGCCGACGATCTTCTCGCAGGTGGATCGTGATCCCGTCGGCTCCGCCCAGTTCCGCCAGCGCGGCAGCCCAAACTGGATCCGGTTCATTTGTTTTTCTGGCTTGCCGGACGGTAGCGACGTGATCGATGTTGACTCCAAGTTCAGCCATCATTCTCCTCGACATTCATTCTGTTCATAGTGGCGCGGCCGTCTCGGCTATCTTGAGTGGCGTGGGCGACCACGCCAAATTGCGAATTTCAGGTGCGGTTCGCCGTTGTGATTTGCCGTTGTGATGTGTGGCGTAATTCAAGGACCTCAACACAGACTGTGGGTTCGCGATGAATCAACGTTTGTGGAAGGATTCGTGACCTGAATATGAACTCCCTTATTATTCGGTGCCGACAGCCACACGCGAAACTCATCTTTGGAATACTCACTTTCCAGCCGTGTACCTAAGGCCCGCGCCGTCGCTTCGCTCTCCAAAACACAATAGATCGTGGGGCCCCAGGAACTTTGCCCGACGCCTTGGACTCCCAAGCCACGAATCGTTTCCACGATATTCGTTAGCAGCGGTCCGTTGTAAGGTCCACCTTGTTGCTCGGCAAAACACTCACCCGACCCACGGCCATAGCGATACAGGCTTTCGCTAAACTGCCGAAAATCGTGACGCACCGCCGCGGGCAGCAGGTGATCGCGCGCTTCGGCTTGCAGGAGCAAAGTTCGCTCTGCCGGAATCGAGGGCAGCGCGGAAAATGCTTGGCGTTCTGAATCGCCCGACAACCCAACGAACGTCCGCGGACAGATCATGACAAACCGCCACGCTTCCGGTACGGCGAGGCGGCAGTCGAGGGGCGAGATCCGCTCGCCGGCAAGCTTCCCGCCTTCGGCAATCAGACCGCCTTGTCCGAAGCCGTGTGTTCCAACGGCCGATCGCGCGCCGCGGCCCACACTGATCGCCAATTCCGATGGCGACGGCATGGTAAATTTGTGAAAGGCTGTCAATCCAGCCGCCACGGAGAGGCCCAATTGCGTGCCCACGCCCAGGCCTGTATGCAGCGGTGGAATACCGTCAACTCGCAAATGGCAGGCGGGGATTTCCTCGAGCGCGTGAAAGTCAGCCCAACTTCTGGCGAGCGATTCGACACGCTCGGAATGGGGACCGCTTGCGCGAAAAGCGGGGCAGGCGGTCACTTCGAGCCGCACGCTTGGCTGGTCGATCATCAGCCCCACGCCGCCGAATTGCCTTTGGTTGGGATGGCCAAACGACATCAGACCGAAGTGCAAACGGCTAGGCGCGGTCACTTCGACGCGTTCTTGATCTGACGTTTCTTGCGGAACCTTATTCACTTCGTTCGCATTCCAGTTTCCGAGTTTTTTGATCTAGGACGCCGCGTACATGGTCATCAAGGAACGAGAATGCCGCGCGTTCCTGTTCGCCTGCCGTCTTTTCCACGATGATCGCCAACTGCTCGAATTGCTCGAGAATCTGCTGGGGTGGGAGGAAGTCAGTCCTGGTCGCTAGTATCGCCGCTTCGAGTACCGCGTGTTTGGCGCGATTGAATCCGAAGAAGTCGCGAATTTGCCCGGCGTGCAATACTTCGCATTCGATGCGCGTTCGCGGTTCGTCATCGTTCAGCTCGGCGACACGCAACTCATACCAGCGGCAAGCGTCCGCCAGCACTTGCCCGTCGATCTGCTTCGCGGGGAACATCTCAGGCAAGTCGTCAAGCCGGTTCACGGCCGTTCGTGCCAGCAGCTCGACATCGTCTGTCACGTGCAGCACGCCTTGGCGATTGCTCTTCAGGTTATGGTAGGTCGTCGAAGATTGATACGGCCGCAGAATAAAATGCTTCATCGACGGGTCCACGATCGGCCCCATCGGTGAAATATTGACCGAACCGTCTCCATTGATCGTGGTCACGATACCTTCCAGAATCACAAAGAAAGCTCCGCTCAAAAGGTGACGGGTTGATCGGGAAGAGCGGGCGTTGCCGGTGGACGCCGCAGCTCGTCATCGAGCGACGGGCACGTTGCCGCCGAGTGAATGCCTGCCAGAGTTAAAAAGTTTTCTAGCAACTGATAGCCATACTCGGTCAACACCGACTCGGGATGAAATTGCAGCCCCACGATCGGCAGTGTTCGGTGTTGGATACCCATCACGGCACCGTCGACCGTCTTCGCGGTGACTTCTAGTGCTGGAGGCAAGCTAGATTCGCTCACCACCAGGCTGTGGTATCGCCCCGCCTTGAAATTGAGGGGAACGCCGGCGAATATACCCGCGGCATTGTGACGAACCTCGCTCCAGCGGCCATGCATGGGATCGGCGGACCGCACGATCTCTCCGCCCAGCGCCGCGGCGATGACTTGATGGCCTAGACAAATCCCCAGAATCGGGACTCGCCCGCTGAATTCCTTCACGACCTCCATGGACCGACCGGCCTCGCTGGGGCCACACGGTCCCGGCGACAGCACAATGGCCCGTGGGTTCATATCCTCGACGTCCTCCAAAGTGATTTCGTCATTGCGCACGACCCGAGTCGACTGGCCCAATCTCTGAAAATATCGAGCCAAGTTGAAGACGAAGCTGTCGTAGTTGTCGATAACCAAAATCATTTCAAGTGGATGCAAAAGGTTCGTTGTACGGGACGGCCAAACAGGCAACAGGGCGGCGATGCACTGCCCTAATCCTCGGCCCAAGAAATTTTTCCGTTGGGTGAATCAAGTGGGGCAACACGAAGTGCCTAACGCGATCGTGCCATTCAAATGATTGTACAGCGTTTGAGGGCGTCCGTGACGAACGCAAGCAACTGCCCAGTGAACTGCCCATTGTCCTTGACTACATTATACCGTCGCAGCCGACAATGCGGCTAGTGCCTGAAGTTCCAAAGCGGCGCACTTGCAGGCTTGTAACATACGGCGGATTGGAACCTATGGCGGATTTGCGAGAAAACCCGGACTCCGCACTCAAGGCCAACAGCCCCTTCCCAATTCATTCTATTCGTGGCCGTCGACTAGGGCTACGATGTAATGCAGGGGAAACGGCGTTATCATTCTGCACTTCCTTCAGCACCCCATTGCCTACCCATGTTCGTTCACAAGTCTGATCCGCTTCAGCCCCAAGCTGGCGGCGAGACACCTGAGAAAGTCGTTTTGAACCGGCGGCGTTGGCTGCGCGCCGCGGGTGTTGGAGCGGGTGTGGCCGTCGTTGGGGGCGCGGGATACTGGGCCTATCGTGAATTCGGCGTGAGTGAACAAGCGGTGCTGGAGGCGGGAGCATCAGGTTTTCAGCCGACGTCGGCAAGCAAGATCTTTCCAGCAGACCGCGACGGTCGATTCAAATACGGGCGCACCGAGACGGATCGCGCCGAGGCCGCCCAATATACGAACTTCTACGAATTCGGCCGCGGCAAGTCGACCTGGCGTCATGTCGGACCCTTCCAGCCCTGGCCGTGGCGATTGACGATCGATGGACTTTGTCGCAACCCCCTCCACTTGGATTTGGAAGTTTTGCTGCAACGATACGCGGATGAGTTCACCGAGCGGCAGTATCGACATCGCTGCGTCGAAACCTGGGCCATGGCCGTTCCGTGGACTGGGATTCCCTTGGCGCGTCTGCTCAAGGATGCCGATCCCTTGGCTGAAGCGACCCACGTTCGATTCGTTTCATTTCACCGGCCGCGACAAGCAACGCGTCAGCAAGACACGTCGGTGCCCTGGCCTTATACCGAAGGGCTTACCCTGCCGGAAGCGGCCAACGACTTGACGTTGCTGGCCACGGGGATGTTTGGCAAGCCGCTGCTGAAACAACACGGCGCGCCCCTGCGATTGGTCGTCCCGTGGAAATACGGTTACAAGTCGATCAAGTCGATTGACCGGATCGAATTGGTCGCGGAAGAACCCAACACATTTTGGACGACCCTCAATCCACGCGCTTATCCGTTTCAATCCAACGTTGACCCGAACGTTGCCGTTCCATGGTCGCAAAAAATGGAATGGATGCTGGGAACCGAAAAGACCTATCTGACGTCTTACCTGAACGGTTACGACCAGTACGTGGGCCACCTGTACAAGACCTAGACAGGCAGCGCCTCGAATGCGAACTCGGCGGTGCAGGTCATCTAGCGAGGCCGCCTGCGCCAATCGTCCGCCGTCGCAATCAGTTCCTCAACCCGATCCAGCAGTACCACTCCCGATTGATGCGGAGATGTTGCTGGTTGGTTGTCGGGATCGCTGGCCACGAACTGGCCTTGGCAATGTTTGCAGGCAACTGTCTTTCCTAGATAGGTCACTCGCACTTGTAGTTGCCGTCCGCAAGTCGGACATTCTTGAATAAAGTAGGCATTCGACATGACGGAAAACCTCCTGCTACCGCGTGCCACTACTCGATTGAAATCGCACCTAGTGTATGTAATCCAAACCACTATGGCAAGAATTCGCTCGTTAAAATTCGGTTCAGGGTGTCAAAATTTCCACCAGCGGAATGCGGCTGCGTCCGTCATTTCGTAAGTAGCGAATGAGATGGCTCGAGCGACCCCCTCTAGCTCCCCCTTGGTCAGGGGGCAGAAGTCGAAGCGACTTCCTTGTTAAGCAGGGGCCCAGGTGGTCCCGCTGGCGTTGAATCAGGGCATTTTACTCTCGAAAGCTTCAATAACTTTATTGGCCCAGGGCTATCTGGTAGCATATAGTGACCCTGCTCATTCAGGGGGTATCAAATAGGGGGGGTCTATGAAGACGCGGCTCGACATACGCGTGCGGATCACCTGTCCTAATTGCTGGGCGGAGTCAAATCCGGGCGATTTGGAATGGGTTTCCTCGCACCCGGATCTGCGGGGCGATGCATTTTTGGGCGATGACGCACAGAAACGATTTCTGCCTAGCCGCTTCGACCCGGAAGGGTTTGCACTTGATGCGAAAGGGATGCGATGCCAGACACTGGCCTGTCCCGCCTGCCACTTGCCGGTCCCCCGAATTCTGATCGAACTGACGCCTCTATTCATCTCGATCATCGGTGCACCCAGTTCCGGCAAGTCGTATTTTTTTGCATCGTCGATCTGGGAGACTCGCAAGCGATTGCGAGCGTTTCATATTAACTTCATGGATGCCGACCCGGTCGCCAACCAAATCATCACCGATTACGAAAAGAAACTCTTTCTCAGCGACCGTCCCGAACAATTCGTGGCCATTCCCAAGACGGAGGAAGACGGCGAGCTTTATCAGATGGTCGACTACGGCACGCGGCAAGAACTGTTTGCCCGGCCCTTTGTTTTCGCCATGCAACCGGGCCCCAGCCATCCGGTCATGACCCAACGGAACGATGTGCGACGCGTGTCGCGAGCGCTGTGCCTGTACGACAATGCGGGCGAGCACTTTCAGCCGAAGCTGGAATCGGAGCGCAGCCCGGCCACCGACCACCTGGCACTTTCCGAAGCGCTAATCTATGTATTCGATCCGCTGCAACACGCCGGCTTTCGCAATCAGTGCCGGCAGATTTCCAGCGATCCACAACTGCACACCGACTTTCAAACGTTTCGCCAAGATGTGGTGATCATCGAAGCGGCCAAGCGAATTCGGCAGAAAGCCAATTTGGCGCAACACGAACGGTTCGACCGGCCGCTGATTGTGGTGGTTAACAAGTACGACGTGTGGCGGGCCCTGATGCCGAAATACGATTTGCAAAAGATTGCCCCCTATCGGCTGGCGAACGATGGCTTTATGGCGATCAACCGTTCCATGATCGATGAGGTTTCCAGCGAAGTGCGGCGCATTTTGCTTGAGAATGCTCCTGAAGTCGTGGCGGCGGTCGAGAATTTTTGCGACGACGTGACCTTCATTCCCGCCAGTCCACAAGGCTGTTCACCCGAGCTTGACCAAGGGCTGTTGGGCGTGCGTCCCAATCAAATCAGTCCGATTTGGTCGGATGTTCCGTTGTTGTATGCGATCAGCCGGGCCAAGTGCGAATTGGTCCCCGTCATCACGCGCGCCGCGCCTGCCGTGACCGTCGAACAAGACGCGTCGGTCGAAGAGGGCAAATGGCCGCCCAACTTCTTCCAAGGAGCGGGCTAAGTGATTCAGGAACTACTCTACACTTCACACGACGGTCGCGGACTGCGCAAAGGCGGAGGAGGAGGTTTTTGCACCGTGCAAAGCACCGAGGGCATGACGCCCAACATGACGTCGGCGCTGGAGAAGCTGAGCGGTTACAAACATCCTTTCGACGTTCACGATCCGCGCGCTGCCGCCAATCCGGTCAACTACCGTCATGCCACGATCCAAGTCGGTGTCGAGACTTACCACGTGCTGTCCCGCATCGCGGATATCAGGCGGGAACATACGGGCCGCACGAACAAGCTGGCCCATCATGTCGCCCTGACGAAAGACGTGTTGCCCATGGGCGGCCCCGCCTGGCTGATCAGCCACGACGGTATCTGCCAAGATGGTTGGGACGGCACGGTCGCCTACCTACCGCCCAGACAATCCTCTTCGCTTCCTACGAGCGAAATTCCGCTCAAGCCGTGCCAAGCATGGCAAGCGGCAGCGGGCGACGCGGGTTGGGCCGGCCACATCGCCGACCATCTATTGCGGAACCGTCTCCAGCCCGTATCCGTCATTGTGCCGCAGCGCACCGACACGCTGGCACTGGTCAACGAAGTCTTTTCGTTGCTGCCATCCTCGGCAAGATGGGGCACAACCTTCAGCACCTACTTCACCTCGTTGCCACCGGGCACGTCCTGCGCGCTACGATTCTACCTCGACCAGACCAAGGAAGCCGAGCAACTGCGTCGCGACCATCGCCAAGTTCGCGTCGACTTGGCGACCGAGTTGGGCCGGCCGCCAGATAGCCCGCTCGTTACCGCCGCGCGCACGGGTAAACTTCAACACGACGTCCACGCGGCAACCATCGCGACACCGCCATTGCCCCAGTCCACGCCGCCGCCTCCCAAGACAGGAACGGCGGAGCCGCATGCCGCCACGCCCACGCAATCGGTCCCCTACGTGCCGCAATCGGTGCCTGCGATTGGACAGTCCATTCCCATTTCAACAGCCGCTCCCGCAGCATTAGAGAGTGCCTCCAATGGATTGCGCCTGGCCCCGCCTGCCGTTCCCAATCGAACTCGGCAATTCGACAAACACGAGCCAAATGAGCCACCTATACAACGCAGCGGGCGATCACGGTTCGTGTTCAATTCGTCGCTGATTTTTTTGGCCACCACATTGCTCATCGGGGCCATCGCCGGCGGCGCGTTTTACATGGGCCGGAATTGGTCACGCCCGGACATGACCGTGTTGGAAACCAGCGTCCCGGAACCATCAGCGCCACCGACGGAAGTAGTCGGGGGTCCAAAATCCACCAAGGACATCTCCACCTCGGTGCCAGAAGGTTCTCCAGAAAAGGCGAATCCGCACGAGCCCAAGAAAGAGACGACGAACGAAGGCGATGATCTGGATAAGACGGCCAAAAAAGTTGGTGAGTCGCAGCCAACAGCCGATTCAACTGGTCACCATTCCGAAGGAGAAACCACCGACACCAACAAAGAGTCTAGCCAGGATGATATTGATCGCCTTAATGCGTTGCCGGCGATTATCCCCCTGTCAGAACTCTCCTCCGGCAACCGCACGTCCCTTGTCGACATCGAAAGGGAGATCGCGGTTGACGTACCCAACGAAATTGACTTGGAATTGATCGGGCTGGGCACCTTCGAGGGGGGCGATACGCTAACATTCAAGAAAGTTGCAAACGAAACACCCGAAAAGTGGACCGTGAGATGGTCTCAGAACAAAAGCGGCGACGGTTCCGTCGCGATTGCGTTTTTTCGATTGATGGATAACAAGCTGTTGTTTCAATGGGATTTGGACCAGATCGAAAAAGTCTATAGCTTTCAAGATTTGTTCAAAGGGCTGCGTTGGTGCGTCCTTAAGGTTTCGTTGAGTGAACGGCACTTCAAGTTCTGTCGTCTCTCAAACCCCCTTCGCCCGGACGACAAAGGAAATGAAAGACTCGGAATGACCGTGGTGCCGATTCCGACCGCTCTGCCGGAAGACGAACATTTGAGTTGGGTTGTCTCTACATCTGCTAAAAAGTTGGCAAAGCCTGCTTTTGATGTTGTTCCCGTGCAGGCGGGCGATACAAGGTGGCACACCGCGTACCATCTACGGGCGCGTAAGCCAGCACGCAAAGGAGATGAAGAACCCGCAGTGTCTTTTGGCATAAAACTGGAGAAGAAAGATGGGAGGCTCGTCAGTGAATTGCACAAGCAAATTTACTTTCCAGAACGAAGTGGTGCATCTTGGGTGTTCTCGAAATCGCATTCTCTTTCGTATTCCAATTTGAAGAGACTGAATGAACAGCTCAGCGACCAGATTGCCAAGCTCGATAAGAGCATAGGGATGCTGAATGGTAAGAAGGAAACTCTGCAGGATCGCGAGAAAAACCCGGCCAAATACATCAATCAAACGCCGCCTCTGACCAAGGAGCAACTAAAAAAAGAAATTCAAGCGACCAATGACCAACTCGCGTCGGTCACGAAGGCCAAGGAAGGCGTTAAGCAAGCGCTGAATGAAATCAGATTCCTAGAGACTCACAAACCAACTTTCACGCTTCGCGCCGACTACGGTGTTCCCGGCCTGGAGCCGGTGGATATTCTCATTCTTCAGTAACTGACTCATCATGATTCCATTGCGGGAAATCAAACAAGAAGTAAAACGCGTCACGCGGGCGATGAAGCCGATGCTGCAAATGCAGTCTCAGGAGGCGGGGCCCGGGTTGCAGGCGCTGCACGCGCAGTTCGTGCAATGTATCAATACGGTCAACGCCCGGCTGGAAGCTTGCGACGAACTGCTGCGCAAGGGCCTACGCAATGAAGCCATTCAAGAATGCGAGATTGAACCCAGTCTGCTCGATTTGGTCACCGAACTCGATCTTCCCGAGTGGGATGCCTGGGCACATTATGTCCGCGGATTTGGGATACCGCCTCAGCCCGATTTACTGCTCGACGCCGCCGTCGCTTTGAACGAAGCCTACAACCAGGCGCAGCCGCTAGAGAACTTGCTGCACATGCAACGGCTGCACGCCATCGCTCGCAGTCCGCTCAGCACGCGGATCTCGGTATTGCGGGCCATCGCCAAGAAAGATCCCTCGAACTACATCTGGCAGGAAGATCTCAGGTCCTTCGAGAACGCCCGCTTTCGCCAGTTGGAAGGCGAAGTCAAACAGCACACGGCCGAGAGAGACTTGCGGGCGCTGGGCGATTTGCGCCGCGAAGTGTGTGACTCGCCGTGGCTCGAACCGCCGCCAACGAGCCTCGTGCAGCGGGTCGCCCAAAATCATCAACAATTGCTGGCCGAACAGTCCCGCGAGCAGCTTGTCGCGCTTGAGAACGAACTGAACCAGGCCTTTTCCGAATTCAATGTTGCTCGCGCGACCCAGGCCCGTGACGAGTGGGAGCGGCATTTTGCCTCTTCTGGATTGACGGAAGCGAGCGACGAGTATCAACGGGTCATTCCGGCGCTGGAATGGCTCGAGCAGGAATCCGCCGACCAATCGCGACAGGAAGAGTTTCAACAGGCCCTCGGTTTGCTTGAAAACGCCTTGGACGACGGCCAGCGTCCGCGCGAGCAAATCGAGCAACTGTACCATGTGGCCGAGCGGTTCGAAGAACCGATTCCTTCGCACGTACAGCGCCGATACCAAGAGCGAATACGGGGCTTCAAGTCGGCGGTCGCGCGGCGCAGCCTGTTGATCTGGTCGTCGGCGTTGGCCGCGACCTTGGCCGTCGTGACGTTAACCACACTGTTCGTCCAAGCGCGGATGCGCGGCAACGCGGTTCGCGTGGCGTGCACCGATCTTTCCACGTTGCTGGAAGAGGATCGCATCGACGAAGCCAATCGCCTTTACAACACGATTGCCGAAAACCAGCCGTATATCATGGCCACGCCCCGGATGCAAAAACTGCATTCGACGCTGCGCGAGCGGGTTAACCAAGACCAAGCGCGGTCGCAGCGGTTCGAACTGCTGTTGAAAACCGCCGACGATTACGTCCAGGGGGAACCTAGCTGGGAAGCCGTCGCCAGCGCGGCTTCCGAATTGAAAACCGCCAAGACATTGGCCAAGGGAGAACGCGAACTGGGGGCGGTCAAGAACGTCGAAGTCAAAGTTCAGGCCGAGCAACAGCGGTTGCAGCGGGCAGTCGACGAAGCTTTCCAGGCGGAAGTGACCGCGATCGCCACGCAAATGACGGATTTGGCGGCGCTGGATTTAGAAACCGTGCAGGGTTTGAAAGTGAAGACGAACGCGCTGATCAAACGACCTCGCGTTTCCGCGTTAGTTCGCCAGCGGAATCGCCTCCACGAAATGGCCACTCGCCTGCAAGACCGTGAAACGGCCATCATCGCCACGATGAAGAATGACACGGCCTTGGCCGCCGTGACCAAAGCCATCGGCGACGCGACGGCCTTTCGTCAGGCGCTGGAGAACTACAATCGAGTCGTGGAGGCAGGCGGACGAGTCGACGACTTTAAGAACGTGCTGTCCACCGAGCTGGCCTTTCTGCAACACGTCGAAAAATGGAATGCCATCGTAAAGCGTTGGAAGGAGGTTTCGTTCGATAAGCCCGAATCGATCATTGCCAACGGCCTGCCCATACTCAAGGATATCGACGCGGACTTTGACGAATTTCCGCCAGCCCAACCGGTGCTTGAAATGAAAGAACAGCTTCGCGCTTATGGCCGCCGCAAAGACGCCACCGGCGTGACCGTCTTGAAGACGTTGGAAAAATACTTCCGGCAAGACATGTTCACGATGAACTACCTGATCGATGCTCAGGGGCGCCGTTTTTACTTTTTCGGCGAACCGAAACCGGACAAGGACAACGAGGGGAAGATTACGATCAACCTGTTGCGCGACATCGGCGACCTGTCGCGCATCAAGCGGGATCGGCCTTTCTTCGTCAGCCAGTTGCGGAAGTTCGAAGACTCGCGGTACTTCGACCAGGCACCGCACACCAAGTTCGCCACCGCGGCGCGAGCTCACTTGGCAAAACCAAATTTGACGTATGAAAACTATGTGTGTGGCGTGCTGTCGCTGCTGTTTGAAGACAAGGAGGTCGATCCCGTGATCAAGGTCGGCGTCCTGCAAGGTGTGGTGGGCATTGCCAAACCGGGCAGTACGATCTTGGCCGAAGAGCTGGATACGTTCGAGAAAGCCATCAGCACGCGAGAAGACCTGGACCGCGTCAACTGGCTTTCCAATGAAGACGACGCCGTCGCCGATCACCGCGTGACGTTAACCAGCCAACTCGAGCGTATTCGCAAGCCGCCGCGCGAAGTCTACGTGGATCAAATCAAGGATCGTGTGGCGCATTTCCAAGCGAATAAACCGGTTGTGCGACCGGTACAATGGATCGGCTTCATGCTGAAGGAAGGCGATGATTGGAACTGCATTGTCAAAGATTTGAGATCGGAACAAGAGGGGCAACTACTGCTCCGCGACAGCGCCCTCAAAAAAATCCCACGCTTCATCATTTTAGGCGATTGGAAAGATGGCGAGCCACAATGGCACGCGGAGGCAGAATCCTCGTTCATTGAAGCCAAACCCGTATTTTTCTCCGTAACCGAAAAGTGAACCGTATCCCGCGGCCATCGCAAGGCCGGCCCCTTCAAGGCAGAACAGTCATGAGCAACGAAAATACGACCTATTTCGTCCGGCGACGGGGACGCGTGGAAGGCCCCTGGCCGATTAACAAGTTGCAGGCCGAAGTCCGCCTGCGCAAACTGGGCCGGCACCACGAAGTTTCCGCCGACGGCAGCCAATGGCAGAGCGCGGTCGAGATAGACGGCCTGTTTCAGCATGGCGAGGTTGCCAGCGAATACGCCGCCAGCGCTTCGCAGCCCAACGACGGCCAGCCGGCTGCTTCCGCCGCGATTTGGTTTTGCTGCATCGGCGAAGACCAACGAGGTCCAATGACGTTCGAGGATTTGACGGCCCTGATTCGCACGGGGCAAGTGCGAGCGGCCGATTTGGTGTGGCGCGACGGTCAGCCCGAGTGGCTCGACGCCGAGCACGTACCCGAGCTGTTCGAACTGTTCCACTCAACAAACGCCGCTTCCCGTCAGCCGGTCCCAAGCAAATCCCTCGCCAACAACAACGGCTCAGCAGCCGTTCCACCCCAAGCGCCCACCACGAACAAGGTCATGCTGGCATCGGCCGGCATGCTGGGCGTGGCCGTGGCAATCTGCATCGCGATCCTTCTCGTACCGATGTTTCGTGGCAATGAACGGACCGCCGAAGTCGCCAGCAGCACCAAAGATAGCCAGCCCGATACCAAGGCGTCGCCAAGCGATCCGGCGACCAGTTTGGACCAGTCCGACCGTAAGACGTCGCCAAATCAGCCGGCGACTCCTTCGGGCCAAACTGACGACCCGAAGAGTCAGGGCGAAACCAACGACGCGCCACAGGCTCCAGGCGACAAAGAGTCTAAGACGGATTCGACGGTAGACTCTCCGACGGAGAAAACTTCACCGGTCCCTCCAGCCGACGATGGCGAAGACAAGGGCCCGTCTGACAAGACCGGTTCGTCGGACAGTGAACGACCGAGTACTGCTGATAGCGAAAAGAAACCAAGAGGAGACGATATTTATAGCCCCGCCTCGAAAAAGAGCGGAGTAGTTATCAATTCCGTTGAAGACGAAGAGAAGGTTGCCAAGGCCGTGGCGCTGGTAGTCTCTGGCGCGTTGCGGAAGACTCGGGACGAAACCTTTGAGTTGAAATACGCCACGGGGACGGGATTCGCTATTTCACCAGACGGTTATCTTTTGACAAATCGTCACGTGGTCACCTTCAACTCTGAAGAAGAACAAATGATTCAGCAAATCGAAAAGCATTACACGATTAGTCGTGCGGACCGTCGCGTGTGGTGCATCTTGGACGGCGAAGCCTCGCTGGCAGACGTCGTCTATGTTAGCGCTAAGTATGACATGGCAATTCTCAAGATTGATGGGAGCGACCTTCCTTACTTCAAAATCTCAGATTCCGAATCGGTCAGGCGAACAACCAAGGTGTATTCACTTGGATTTCCCGCAGCTGCTCAACTACCGACATCCAAAGAGGAAGCAAGAGAATTGTTTTACAGAGAACGCTTATTTCATAATGACATACGGGACAACTTCAAGGACAGCGATTTTGACTTTGTGGCCAATGATGGGGCAGTCAGTCGTGTCAAGTATGAGGGCGGGGAAAGCTCAGTTCAGCATAATGCTCAAATTAATCCCGGCAATTCGGGAGGCCCGCTTTGTTTGCAGGATGGAACGGTTGTTGGCATCAATACTCGCTTCGTCAAAGGTGAGGGCGCGAACGTATTTTACGCGGTGTCGACCGCCCAACTGAAACGCGAGATCAATCGCCGCGTCGACGACGTGGAATGGGTTAGCATCGACGATTAATACGGCTTCAATCCGAGAACGGAGTGAATCTGGCGGAATCCCCGCACGGCTCACTCTTGTTCCGGAATTTGCTTCACCGCGATGGCCAGCATGATCCAGGCCCAGCCGCTGAAGATCATGTCGATTCCCACCAGCAGGCCGATCACCCACAGGGTCGACTCCGGGAACTGACGCCAAATGATCACGCCTAGCAACACCGATACGGCTCCGTTGAGCAGCGTCCATCCCCAACTCGGAAATCGTTCTCGAAGCGCGAACGCGATTCGAAATATTCCTTCGACAAAAAACATGGCCGCCAGCAACAACGTCAAGCCTCCAGCGGCGTTTTCGGGGCTCTCTAAAACCAAGAACCCAATGACGGCATACAAAATGCCGACCAACAGATGCAGCAAAGCGCCGCTCCATTTTCCCGACGTAAACGCGCTCACGATTTGAGCAGCACCGGCGGCGATCATCAGAATTCCTAGAACGGTCACGATGACCAGCGGCACCACGCCCGTCACCTGCGGCAACGTCAGCACGGCGATGCCGCCGAATATCAGGCCGATGCCCAAAGCCAGCAGCCAGCCCCAATCCCTCCGCAACTCTTTCAATTCCGCGCCTACCGCTTCCATCAATTCCGATTCACTTCTTGTAGCCATGCCTAAGTCTCCCCGGTGTGGTCGATCACGATTGTGAGGCTGCCAGTCTGTCAACGACTGACGCGTGTATCTGAGTAGACCTTAGAGTATAGGTACAAGGCAAACGCCGTGCAAAAGCGACCCCAACGCGGGGAGCATTCGAATCTCCATTGGTAGGGACCAACAGCCGGTAGAGACTAAGAGCGCCCAAGGGTCATGCTAGATTCTCCTAGGACCAAAAAAATAGCCCGGCTTGTGATGCCGGGCTTATCCATCGGATCTTTGCGCGCGAATCTTTGGTGCGACGTCGTCTCGTTAGAAGTTCTGCTGCCACTGAGTGTAGAAGAAATCCGCGTCCTGCGTGTTGTTGATTTTGCTGCCACGCCAGAAGTGGGAGTAGCCAAACAAAATGTCCGACCGCTGGCTGATCTTGTACTTGGCGATGCAATCCAGTTCGTTGCCCAGGTACTTGCCGGTGTTTTGTGCTGGAGTTCCTCCGATAGAGGGCACCGGGTTAACGCCATTCGACTGGAAGTGATAGAACCAAAACAACAAGTTCACCTTGTCGCACGGCTTCATGGTCAACTGAACGTTGGGGCTTTCGATGTTGCGGCGTTGCACGGCATCGATGAAACCGAGGTACTTGTGGGCCAGCGGAAACAGTTGATTGTAGTTGGGCGATGCATAGTCGTAATAAAACCACAGCGTCGGCGACCATGGCAGATGGGGCAGTTTGCGGCCCACGCCGGCGGTCACGAAGCCATCGCCTTGATTGACGTTCGGTGCCCGCTGGCCAAACTGAGTCGCCCCTTCGATTTCGTACATCCAATCGCTGCAGGGGCAACTGCCGTTGACCCGTCCGCCGATGGTGTGGAGAGAGAAACCATTCGCCGGCGCGAGGGCCGTCATGTCAAAGCCAAGGTAGTAGAAGTCGATGGTCGCGTTGTCCAAGCCGCTGTAGACGCCATACATCCCATAAAACGCTCGGTTGTAATCCGCCTCGTCAAGATCGTTGGGTAACACGGGAACAAAGTGCGTGAAAAAGCCATCAATGGCCCAGTCGCCCGACTTGTAGAGTGCCCGAATCCCCTCGAATTTTCGGCGAGTGTTGGCCCAGTCCAATGGGGAAAGGACGCGCTGTGATCCATACAACAGTTCTTGGCGGCCAACACGAGCCGTCAAATTATCGGTCAACTTGACGTCGACGAATACATTTTGAAAGTCCATGAAGTTTTCGTCGATTCCGCGCGGCCGAATGTCCTCGCCCGAGGAGTCCGCGTAAATCGTTTCGCCGTAGAAACGCAGCCAATGATTGACTTGATAGTTGCCGAACAAGCGAACCCGCGTCAACATAAAGTTGTCCGAAGTCGCCGGTTGAAACCGCTGAGGCGGCTTCATGCCGATCTCGTTGTGGTAGCGCAGCCGAATCTGACCGCCAATATCCAGCTTGCCACAGCAGCCGACATTCATTCGCTTAAGCATGTCGCCAAAGTTGCATCCTTGATAGCAAGGATCGTTCAAATAGCTAAAGTCGTTGGCGTAGAAAACGCCCTTGTAAGCACCGGCAGCTTTCGCCTTGGCGGCTTTTTTCTGCTTGGGCGTGCACTTCTTTTTTCCGCAACACGGACACACCGCGCCCTCGTCGCCGGCGTCGCATGCCGGGCAGTCGCAAGGTGGGGCCATCACTTCCTTGGCTTCCAGGTTGGACACTTCCCGGACTTCCAGGCCCTGCGGCGTGTCGAAGTCGAACAAAACGGGAACGGGAGTTTCTGTCGGCGATACTTGGGCCAGGAGCAGGCTTGGAAATGCAAGCAACAAGGACAGCGTTGTCATCCAGAATGACTTCATGACGATCCCTCTTCGAACAGATGAGAATGGGGCTTTTTGATCGAGGCAAGAAAGAGGCCCGTAGGGCAGAATTGTGGGCCGCCTCATTGTCATTTTCGGCCCACCGCGAGCGGATCTTCATCTCTGGAAAACGAGAATCGTCGGTTTCGTTGCGTTCAGCCGCAGCAAATGTGCCACCTTTCCGGTTGTATGGATCATGCAAGGATCGTGATCCGATGTTGGCCCGAAATTAAGCGAATTCGAGGGCCGCTAGCGAGTTGATGGCACGCGGAATTTGCTGCCCGCCCCCTCCATTGCATAACTACTTTGGCGGCAAATGAGTTGCGGATTTATCGTTGTTTGGGACACCGCTACAAGAATTTCACGAGCGTTTTTAGCCCGTTGTCGTCATTCGTTGACGCGTCACTAGGCGATAACGTCCCAAACCGGGTGGCCTTCCAGAGCGATGGGAACCGACTGGCCCGCGGCGTCGCGGAGTTTCATGTGCGGGTCAAGTCCGACCAACTGATAAATGGTCGCCACGTGGTCGGCCGACGAGACGGGATTTTCCGTCGGCCAACCGGCATGTTGGTCGCTCTTTCCGTAGACCATGCCCTGCTTCACGCCACCGCCGGTCAACAGAATAAAGCCGCATTGCGTCCAATGATCGCGGCCGCCGTTCTTCGGTTTGACCTTGGGCGTGCGGCCCATTTCTCCCATCACCACGACCAGTGTCGACTCCAACAGTCCGCGCTCGTCGAGGTCGTTGATCAGTGCCGAGTAGTTTTGATCGAGCGTGGGGAGATTGAAATTCTTGAGCAAGCGAAAATTGTTCGAGTGCGTGTCCCATTGGCCCGCGCCGATCTTGCCATTGAATTGCGACTCGGTCGTCACGCCCACGAATTTCACACCCGACTCGACCAGCCGCCGCGCCGTCAGCATGCACGAGCCGAACAAATCGCGCCCATAACGCTGGCGGACCTTTTCCGGCTCGCGCGCCAGATCGAAGGCGTCCCGCGTCTTGCGGGAACTCAACAGCTCAAACGCCTTTCGTTTGAAGTAGTTCATCGAGTCGGTCGAGCGCGACGCATCGAAGCGCGAAAGCTGTTGATCAAACTGTTCGAGCAACGAACGCCGGCGATCAAGACGGTCCAATTCGATATCGGGCATCTGGTCGATCAACGGCAGGTTCGGCCGGGCAATCGGCACGGCCGGGTTAATGTGGGCGTCACGGCCGGCGGTTTCGCCTTCAAACTTTGGCTCGTACGCCGTGAACATGGGATCGTAGGTACTGCCCAGAAATCCGCCATACGGGCCCGCGCGATGCTTGCCTTGGCTGTGGCCCGGGTGGGAAGGCATCCAAACATAGGACGGCACGTCGGCGGCCCGCAGCCCGGCATACTGCATCACCGAACCGATGCTCGGATGATCCGTCGGCTTGGCCACGTTGTTCACGATCACCGGGCCCGAGTATCCGGTCAGCATGTTGTACGGACTGTGTGTGTTGTACAAATGCGTGTGCGTGCGAATCAGTGTCGAATGATGCATCGTCCGCGCGGTCAGCGGCATGTATTCGCAAATTTGGAGACCGGGAACGGAAGTGTCTATTGGTTGAAACTCGCCGCGAATTTCAGCCGGGGCTTCTGGTTTCATGTCGAACATGTCGATGTGACTTGGACCGCCCAGCAGATTGACCAGAATGACGGCCTTCGCCGAGCCGCCCGACATTGACGAAGCGCGGGCTTGCGATTGAATGAAGTTCGGCAGCGCGAGCCCCAGCGACGAGACAGCGCCAACCTGCATCAATTCACGGCGCGTGATGGTGTCGCACAACCGCGACCCCTGTCCAAGCACTCGTAACATAAACTTCCTTTCAATTTCCACGTGTGCATGGCATCATATCAAATCCGGCTTATGAATAACACAGAATTGCCATTCGCCGGGCGGTACCTGCCAAGTAGCGACTATGTGACTGCAAGTCGAGGAAACTCCCATCGCGAGGAACCGCGGATGTGCCATTTGCAACGACGATCGCGCTCGGCGGTGATGCCAATCGCCGCCTTGGCCTGCCTGCTGACGGTTCTTGGCGGGCCGCGAAACGGGCGAGCCGATTGGCCCACGTACATGCATGACCACGGACGCAGCGGGCGCACGGGCACCGAATTGCAATTGCCGTTGCAGCTTGTGTGGACCTACCGCGTCCCGCCGCCTCGTCCCGCCTGGCCACTGCCGGCCAAGCAGAATTTTTGGGCGAAGAAGTTCGACCTGAAGGCCCGCGTGACTTACGACCGGGCGAACCAAGTCGTGTCGGACGGCAGGCGAGTTTATTTTGGTTCTTCGGCCGACGACACGGTCCGTTGCTTGTCACTTGAAACGGGCGAATTATTGTGGACGTATTTTGCCGAGGGACCGGTGCGACTCGCGCCAACTCTGGACGAAGGCAAGATCTTTTTCGGCAGCGACGATGGGTACGTATACTGCTTGCAATCCGAATCAGGCGACTTGCTATGGAAGCAGCGGGCGGCACCAACCGAGCGGCGCATCCCGGGCAATGGCAGAATGATCTCCGCTTGGCCAGTCCGCAGCGACGTGTTGGTCGTCAACGGCCGCGTGCGATGCACAGCCGGGTTGTTTCCCAAACAGGGCGTGTATCAAGTCGTGCTGGATGCCGGAACGGGTAAAGAACTAGCACGCGATCAACTCAACTTTTCACCACAGGGCTATCTAGCGGTGAAGGGAAACGAGATTCGCATCTCGGCCGGCCGTGCGCCCGAAGTAGTGATAGATCGAGACAAGCGTCGCGGGGCTGCCGCCGCGGCTTTGACAAACTCTTACAAGGATTTCCCATTCGCGCTCATCGCCACGCCAAGCCTGCACATCGCTGGAGGCCAAGACGGCGTCGCGGCGTTTTCTTCCGCCGACGCCAAGCAGTTGTGGACCGCCAAAGTCGCGGGCAAAGCCTATTCGCTTGCGATTGCCGCCGACCGGCTGCTGGTCGGCACGGATCAGGGCGTGGTTTATTGCTTTGCCGCGGATCAGAAAGCGGATTCGAAAGCAACGCTGGCGGATTCGGACGACACGACCGGTTTCCCGTATGAAGACGCCGACCAACGAACGCGGTTCGCCGATCGCGCGCAGCAGTTACTCAACCGCTATGCTCATCGGCCAACGAGCGGCACTCTTTCCAACGCCGAAGATTTGAAGGGTTATTGTTTGGTACTTGGCAACGGCGGCGGACAATTGGCGTACGAACTGGCGAATCAATCGCGGTTGCAAGTCGTCGGTCGCGAGTCCGACGCCAGCAAGGTTCGCGCGTCGCGCGAAAACTTGGTGCGGGCGCGGCAGTATGGCGCGAGCGTTTCCGTTCATCACGGCACGGTAGAAAAACTGCCCTATGCGGACAACCTGTTCAACTTGATCGTTTGGGACGGTGAATCAGCACTTGAAAAACCGATCGGCGATCCGGCAGAAATCTATCGCGTGCTGCGGCCGGGAGGAGTGGCGATCATGGGTCCACTGTCCGGAGCCAAGCCGCGGCTGGAACAAGTGGTTGGCGATTGGCTGAAGGACCGCGAGTCTTCCCATTGGAGGATCGACAACAGGCTCTTGATCCGCACCAAACAGAAACTGCCGGGCGGTGGCGAGTGGACTCATCTTTACGGCAACCCGGCCAACAACGCATGCAGCGGCGACGGGCGCGTGGCGGGCGAGTTGCAAGTGCAGTGGTTCGGCGAGCCGGGTCCGCGCGACATGATCGATCGCCATCATCGCACGGTTTCTCCGCTGTCCGCCGATGGACGGCTGATTATTCCGGGAGACAATCGCATCATCACCGTCGACGCGTACAACGGCGCGCCGCTGTGGAATGTGGAAGTACCCCGGTCGCGTCGCGTTGGCATTTTGCGAGATGCCGGCAGCATGGCCTTGGCGGACGATGCGATTTACGTCGTGGCCCAAGATCGTTGCATCGCGCTGGATGTGGCCACCGGCACGCCAACCGCCCAGTTCAAACTTCCCCCCGACGACGCCGCGCAAAAGAAGCATTGGGGCTGGATTGCGGTGGTCGGCGACTATCTTTATGGCAGCGCGACGATCGCCAGTGCATCGCTCAGTGGGCATTCTCGGGAGACCATTGGCGGAACCTACTACGACCGCCGTCCGATTGTGACCAGCACGACTTTGTTTTGTTTTGATCGTCACGGCAAGCAACTGAAGTGGCGTTACCAGGCCAAAAGCGCGATCGCCAATCCGACGATCACCATCGGCGAAGACGGCCTTTACTGCTTCGAAGGAACGGACTCCAAAACGCTGACTCATAAGACGGGCCGAGTTGTTTTGCCGGAGTTGTTTCGATCGGGCGGCGTTTTGGTCTCGCTCGACCGAAACACGGGCCGCACAAATTGGCGGCGTGAAGTTGCGGACCTGAAGCAATTGGAACACAATCTCTATCTCTGCTACGACAAGGGCCGTTTAGCCGCGGTCGGTTCGCGCAATCACAAGCCGGACGCCAGCAGCCGGCCTCGCTGCTGGTACGACCTTCATGTCTTCCATGCGGTCGACGGAGCGCCGATTTGGTCGACTACGCACGACAGCGGCTTCGGCCCGGGCGGCTCGCACGGCGAACAAGACCAGCATCCGGTGATTGTCGGCAACCGCCTGTACGTGATTCCTTTCGCTCACGAAATCGACACCGGCAAGCGAGTCGCGGACTGGCGTTTCAAACGGCCCGGACACGGATGCGGCACTTTTTCGGCCAGCAACGCGGCGTTGTTCTTCCGCGCGTCGAACCCAACGATGTGCAACTTGAGCGACGGTGCGTATTCGAAAATCACGCAGGTCACGCGCCCCGGCTGCTGGATCAACATGATCACGGCGGGCGGACTGCTGCTGATCCCCGAAGCCAGCAGCGGATGTTCTTGCAATTTTTCGCTCCAAGCTTCGATGGCCTTCGCGCCGCGCGTGCCCGGTGGCCCCGAGTGAACGCATCCACGTTTACCATCGCCGCCGCCCAGTCCAGTTCGGTCAAGGGCGGCATTGCGGAGAATGTTCAACGGCATTGCGAGTTCGTCGAATTGGCGGTGGAGCATCAGGCCGATGTGGTCGTGTTTCCAGAGCTTTCGCTCACCGGCTACGAACCGACGGTCGCCATGGAATTGGCGAAGGATGCAAACGACGATGAACTTGTCCCCTTGCTCGAGTTGGCCAGCCGGTCGGGCGTCACCATCGTCGCGGGTTGTCCGATTCGTTCGACGGGCGACAAACCGTATATTGGCGCCTTCATCGTCCGGCCACACGAACAAATCGAGATCTACCGAAAGCGTTTTCTTCACACGGGCGAAGAGCGGCACTTCATCTCTTCGAATGACAACGTCGTACTTCCGTGTCACGGCCGAAGCGTTGGAATCGCCATCTGTGCCGATATCAACAACTCAACTCATCCCGCCGACGCGAGAAAGCTCAACGCCACCGTCTACGCCGCCGGCGTCGCGATGACGCCAAACGGAATCGACGAGGCGGAAGACAGCATGTCGCACCACGCCAAGCAACATCGAATGTTGGCCGTGATGGCCAACTACGCATCAGCGACCGGCGACCATCCCATGGCGGGAAGGTCCACGATATGGGATGAATCAGGAGAAGTCGTGGCCCAGGCGGAAGGGAAAGGCGAATGCCTTGTGCTTGCGGAAGATTCCGGTCACTGGACGGGACGCGTAGTTACCGCGAACCTTGCCGACCGGCGTGTTTGACGTTCGGGCAGGGAAACAGATTGAAGCGCACGGCGAATCCGAGACGGGGGAGCATGCGAAGGTACTCGATCCGCCCCGGAAGTTTGTTCGAATCGCGGTCAGGTCCAAATGCTAAGTACGTCCCCAAGGCAGCCCGAATCGTAATAAGCCGAGAGAGGCCACCAACTGAGAAGTCGCGAATTTTCGAAAAGCCAAAGGACTGGGGCGTAGGGGACTCTCAGTACGGCCATCCGCACATCGACCGGCATTCCTACATAGTCGGCGAAATGCAGTACGGGCACCAAGCTGAGGACGTACACGAACAGCCACAATGCGAGTGTAACCGCCGCAAGAACCGTAAAGCGTTTCCATCTTTTTCTGATTTTCTGGTGCCTGGCTTGGCGGTGAATCTTTATGAGTTGAAATGATGAATAAAAAGCGGCAGACAAAAGGCAAAAGCAGATTGCAGCGTGCGGAGATGAGTAGAGAATCCAAATGAACAACGGCACGACGGTGACGGCGATCAGTAGCGATCGCAGGTTGTAGGAATGCCTCGCTGGCCGGGGAATGTTGTCGTGGGGGGACGGCAGGCAGGCTCGATCCACTAGCGATAAGATCCTTCTTCTCCAACGGTAAGCCATCAATCCGCCAACGATCGCCAAGATTGGAAGCCCAATTCCAACACCGCGAAAGAGCTTCTTCCACAATCTACTTTCTCTTACGATCCTGCCGGTCGTGACATCGAATAAATATCGTTCGTGCGTTGTCGTCGACAGATCGAAAAGCTCGTCCTTGATCTCCGATTTGAATCCGCGATCATCCAGCCATCGCGAATCACCGAAATTCGAACCCCACGGCATCAGAATCTGATAATCGACCAAATCGCCGACATGGTGGCTCGCTATCTCCCTTCCGTTATCGTAGAACTTGACGCCCCACTCACACCTGCGGGTCCCCAGGCTGGCTCCACCTCCATGCGAATTGAGGCGCACAAGGTACCTTCCATTTTGAGATAACTTGACCTCCCGTTCCAAATCGCGCCAATCGAGTGTCCAAATTGGAGTAAACGATCCAAGCTTGTAGAGTCCGCTGGCGGGAAAGTCTTCTCGTAGGCTTACTTTTTTGCCACCAGGTAACGTGCAGTCATTTCCATAATCCTCAGCGAGAAGCGCCGTGGATTGCATCACGAACACATGTTTCCCGTCTCGAGTTGGAATGATGTAAGATTGGAACGGTCCGCTCAGCCGTCCGATCGCGGAAGCCGGGAGAAGCCAAAGAATGACGCTGGCTAGCACCACGCTGAGGATTTTTCCGCAAATGGTTCGAGCGAGTTGAATCGTGTCTCCGGTTTGTTTCGTGAACATGACCTGTTTCGTCAAATGCGATTTTCCCAACCTGTATAAATCGAGCGGCATAGCCGCAACCAATTCCGAAATCCGAATATCGAATTCTCAAACAAACCCGAATTTCAAATGTTCAAATGAGATAAAGGCTAAGCCCCACGCCGCGAAAAAGTTACCGACGCACACTCTAAACCAACGAACAAGAACCACTCCATCCTACGCGACTTCGCCATAACCACCAGAATATTGTTGTCGCTTCTCTTTCTCTGTCTGCTGGTGACGCAGCCCACGAACCTTGTCGCGCGAGACCCAGTGGTGATGGCGAGATGAGAACGGGAAGCCGCGTTGAACTTGGGATCGTTCGCGAAACAAGTGTCGCGTTTTGATCAGCCGTTGGGCGTTAGCCACGGTTTTTCAGAACCGGACGCTAACGCATTCCGGCTAATGGGACACTGATTGCCCGAAAAGCCGTATGCCGCCGCCGATCGCCGGTTCGTATCAAGATTTTTCATGTTGGCGCACGATCAGAACCGAACAAGGAGCGTGGACCAGCAGGTGTTCGGAAGTGCTGCCGGCAAAGAGCCTTTGAACGGGCCCAAACCCCCGCGATCCTACAACCGCCAAATCGACGTTTTCCTCCTTGATGGTATTTAGAATCTCTTGCGATGCGTGGCCCTGCTTGACAATCGGCTGTTGATGCTGGAACACCGCCGGCAACTCGCCACACCATCGAATGGCGGCGTTTTGAAGTTGCTCTCGTTCCTGCTCGACCTGGTCCAGTAGAGCGGCCGCTTCGGTTTCCGTATCGCTGGTTTCGCGAAGTTGCTCTTCAAACCAGTCTGGCATTGCCCCCACGAGCCCCGAATCAATCACGGTGATGACTCGTCCCACGGTGTCTTCGGGAAACGTGAATTGCTCGAGTGCTTGCCGGGCGTTGCCGCTCACATCCGAACCGTCGCAGGCCAGCAGAACTCGTAGGCCATGCCGGTCAGTAGCCGGAGTCGTTCCCCGGACGATCAAGACAGGCACCGACGAGGCGTGCACGACGGCTCGACCGACACTTCCCAGTGGCGATTTCTTGAAGGGCCCGGCACCCCGCGCGCCGACGACAATTAGTTCGGCACGCGATTCGTCGGCGGCCACCAGCAGGCCGTGTTTCGGCGACTGAGTGCCGACGACGGTGGTGGTTTTGACATCCAGTTCCGTGGGCAACTCGGCTCGGCACTTATCAAAAACCGCTTCTGCCAGTTTCTCGGCCAGTAATCCCAGTGTGGCCGCGTCGGGCTGCGTGCTGGTGGATAAGGTGATTCGAGGCGGCGAATAATACAGCACGATTTCGTCAGTCGCCGGAGACAAGAGTCGGCCGATGAATCTGACCGCGACGATACTCCCCTCGGAACCATCCACGCCCACTAGAACTCTCATAGCTTTTCTCCTCGTTGGATGCGCCGCGGGCCGGGCCCACGGATTCATCGGTGTCAATCAACCACGGTGTAGGCATGATCCGGATGGCGCAACACCAGGACCGGGCAAGGACTGATTCGCAACGTCCGCTCCGTCACACTACCCATCATCAACTTGGACAGTCCTGAACGTCCATGGGTACCCATGACGATCAGATCGATGCCGTTCTTATTCGCGTACTGGCAAATCTCCTCGACGGGATGTCCGTACCGCACTACGCGCATGACTTCCAAGTTTTCCCACCAGGGCGCGCCAACGTTGGAAATCTGTTCGGTCGCACCCTCTTCGAGTGCCTTGAGAAACGCGTGTGCCTTCTCGGTTGCGTCGGCGCTTTGGGCTTCGCTTGCCGTTTCAGCCATGACATGCGAGGTCCCATCCGCTGTTATGACTAGGTCCGGTTCCCCGTTGCCCGACAACTGGGGCTCGGCTTGTTCCAGCCGGGCAAAGTACTCTCGGGCCACTTCACCATGCCCCGAAAAGTCCGGATGATTCACAAGCGCGTCGGCGTGTTCCAATACGTGCAATAGGTGGAGAGACGCGCCATGTTGATGAGCCATCGCCGCGGCATAGTGAACCGCGTGGTCGGCCATATCACTAAAGTCGGTTGGAACACAGATTCGCTTGATGTGAACGCGCATGATGAATCGCTTTCGCTGATGAAACTTCGATGCTTATCGTTCAATGTGGCTGCCGAGCAGCCTGACAAAAGAGGACCACTCGGCACCTCAGCGAGGGAACTCATTCCTCGATGATTCGACGACAATCATCGCCTCGCTACTGTTTCAATACACTAGAAGAGGCTGTTGCAAATATTGGTCCAAGAAGGGAATCCCTCAATGCCCGTTATTGCCTCAATTGAGTAGAATAATCTGAGCCCATGTGCACACCCCCGTGCGAAAATGCGCACAAACATCGTGGGCGATCCAATGGTTTCGCGGGTGAACTAAAAATGCCGGCGGCGCGCGGTTTGCATCCTTCGTACTTCAGCGGATCGAAGGAATGAGACTCCATCATGATGCTCAATAAACTACTTGTGCCTTTTGATTTTTCCAAGCACAGCGACACCGCGCTTGAGCTTGCCGCTTCGCTGGCGGCAACTTGCGATGGCCAGTTGTTGATTGTTCATGTCAAGGAGCCACTGGCCGTTCATCAAACGGACAGCAAGTTCCCGGTCGAGCCCTACGGGGATCTGGACCAGCTACGGAGTTCATTGGAAAACGTCAAACCGAACGACTCCACCGTCCAGCACCAGCACTGGCTGTTCGTGGGAGATGTCGTTGACAATCTGCTGACCTTCGCCGCCGAACAAGACGTTGATATGATTGTAATGGGCACGCATGGTCGCACCGGATTCGCACGCGCCGTGGTCGGCAGCATTGCGGACGGTGTTCTTCGTCAGGCATCTTGCCCCGTGTTAACGGTTAAACACCCGGAGGAGAGAGAGGAAACCGAGTGATTGAGATGGCCCGTGGAAGCCGCATTTGCCAGGAGGTCGAAATGAACGTGAATAAGATCCTCGTCCCACATGACTTTTCAGAGTATGGCGATATCGCGATGACTCTGGCCGCCTCGTTTGCGCACGACTGCGATGCCTGCTTGATCATCCTGCACGTCATGGGACCGTTCGAGCCGTACGACGTAGACAAGGAATATGGGATCATGGACCGTTATCCCGGCGCCGAAACATTGCAACGCAGCTTGGAAAAAATCGTCCCCACGGATTCCACGATCGACTACGAACATCGATTGGTCATCGGCGAGCCCGCGGATTTGATTTTAGAAGTCGCCGAAAAAGAGCGCGCTGAGTTAATCGTAATGGGAACGCACGGGCGAAGCGGTCTCGCCAGAGTGTTGACCGGCAGTGTGGCGGAGGCCGTGATTCGCCGCTCCCGCCTTCCCGTGATTACTGTCAAGCGACCACCGACCGAAACCGTTCACGAAGCCGACGAACAACGATATCTAATGCCGCGGCCCGGGTTACTGGGCGGGGCCGGCTAGTACGAGGTAAACCGATGAGTTGGAATTCATTATCCAAAGTCTTGGTGCCGGTGGACTTCTCGAAGGAATCGCTGGAGGCCGTCGAAGTTGGCCTTGATTTGGTGAGCGAACCGGAGCACGTCCACATCATTAATGTCTCGCCAGAAGTGGTGACGGGCGACCCAGGCTTCGGATGGAAACCACTAGAAGCGGGCCACCGGCGCGGGGAAATCACGCAGGCACTCACCAAGCACTTCAGCGAAGCGCGGCACCAAGGGATCAAGATTCATATCGAATTCGGTGATCCCGGGGCCGAGATTACTCGATTTGCCGAAGAGCAGAGTTTCGAGTTGATCGTCATTCCGTCTCACGGGCGAACGGGGCTGAAGCGGTTATTGATCGGCTCGGTCGCCGAGCGTGTCTTGCGACTGTCCCACTGTCCCGTTCTGGTGTTGCGCAAGTAACATCCCGTGTGCCGAGGCTTTGGCTGGTTCAAAGATTGAGACGCCATGGAACTGGACTTTCGCAAGAATCCGATGGTATTGACGGATATTGTCGACGCCATGGCACCCGGCGTGTTTACCGTGGATCGGGAAGGGCGATTCGTCGCTTGGAGCAACGGCGCGCAGCGGATCACCGGGTACGCGCCCGAGGAAGTCATCGGTCGGAATTGCGATCTGCTAGAAGGGCCAAATTGCAAGGGCTTCGCGAAGTTGGCGGATCTGTTGCGTTCTTCTTCGCCGCCCGAGGGGATCTGCAATCAAGAGTGTCGTCTGATGTCCAAGGCAGGCCAAGCGCTTTACATTCACGGCAGCGTCCGGTTGCTCACCGACGATGCAGGCGGCGTCTATGGCGCGGTCGGCTCTTTTTCTGATGTGACCCAAATGGTGCAGGCCAATGAAAAGATCGCGGTGCTGGAACAGCAGGCGCGGGGCCGGTTTCGATTTGAACGCTTGATCGGCAAGAGCCAAGCGATGCAAGAAGTTTTTCGCCGTTTGAAACTGGCGGCCGACAGCGACGTGACCGTGCTGGTCACTGGCGAGTCGGGTACGGGTAAAGAACTGGCCGCCGCGGGTGTCAAATTCTCTGGATTGAAAGGCGCTGGCCGGCGGCGGCCAGTTCGGAATTCACTTGAGTCGCAATTACATTCCTGATTTAATGCACCTGTTGGACAGGGGATGCCAATCCGTCTCGAACGCCGCGAGCGGAATGGTGGTGATTGCGCTCGTCAGGCTGGGAGTCGCCGTGCTCGCCTTTTTACGCCCTGTTCTCTTTTCGTGGCCATTCGCTCTGTTGGCTGCGCCGTTTGGATGTTGCTCTTTGCACGCGCAGCAGCAACTCCCAACCAGGCCCACACTCTCCGCGGTGTTCAATGAAACGGACCGCGACGTGGTGCGGGTTCGCTCGCAACTGGCCACGCCCGTGGATATCCACGAACAGTCAACGAATCTGGTCCGCGTGTTGGCGACTGTTGGCGCGCAGTGCGACGTTGAGTTTCGTTTTGACGATTCGCTGGCGGGAGAGACGCCGGTTAAGGAAGTGATTGCCTTTCGCCGTCCGCTCTGGCAAACGCTGGACCGACTTCTTGAACCGCTCGGTTATTCGTGGATCGCCACGCCTGACTTCATTCGCATTACCGATCCAGACAAGGCACGCGCGCATTTGATGACCGATGTGTACCAGATCGGTGAACTTATACCGGTGACGGTGAACGTTGAGCAGACGGAGAACATCGAGCCGGTGGTTTACGACCATTTCGAGTTGATCAGTACGATCAAGCAAATCGTGACGGTCGACGAGTGGCCCGGCGAGGAGAGTATGGTTTCGATTGGTGGAAATCAGAATGCCCTACTGGTGCGCCATCATTGGTGGGCACACGAAGAGATTCATGACTTGCTGGAAAAGCTGCGCCGCTGCCGGCGATTGACGGCGCGCAGTCCTAATGCCAAGCCCGTCCCCGCCTACGCGCTGCCGATCACCATTTCCGACGTCGATCAGCAGCGGCGGGAGATCGAAAAGCGGCTGCTCGGCAAGATCAGCTTGCAGGTAGCCAACACGCCGCTGACGCACGTCATACGCCAAATTGCGGGCAAATCGGGACTCTCCGTCAAGCTGGATTTCGGCGCGATGCGGGCGGCGGGCCAGAGCCCGACGGAACGCATCGCGATCCGGTTCGATAACATTTCCGTGCGCGAAGCGCTGCGGCGACTGGCAACCGCGTTTGGCCTGAAGACCAGGATCCAAGACGGCGAGGTGCTGCTGACGATGTTCGACGAAGATCCCAAAGCGGTCGTAACGCGCGTCTATCCCGTGTCCGCTATCGCGCGACAACTGGCGAAAGAAGATGACAGCCGTTCGGGATACTCGCAGCTTGTCCAGGTGATTCGCGAATTCATCGCTCCCTATTCCTGGACAAACGGCGACGGGATGGTGGTGGCGAGTGAATTCAACGGTGCGTTGGTGATTCGCAATACCAAGCTTGCGCATACCAGCATCCGAGAATTGGTATCCCACTTCCGCAACCTGACGACGATGTACGCGGAAAACCAGCCAGCCGCCGAGCGAGCACGCGTCAGCCCCTTGCAACAGCGCATGTTGAGGCAATTGGAGCAAAGGCTTCGGCCGACACCCATGAGCAGTCGCTTGTATCGCGAAGCTCGCGGTGAGATCGTTCTCGTCGAGGAGGTGCCGGTTAAAGTTGATGCCAAGTATTTGGACATGTCCGGATTCGACTCGCGCAAGGTGGTTTCCCTGTTGCGGGAGGCGGAGACCCTAGAATCCGTCGCGGACGAGATTACCCGGAAAAACTTGAAGCTAACAATTTGCGATGACGGCTTCTTTATCACTACTCCACAGTTTCTCGCGACGAAGTTAACAACGCACGTTTATCCAATCCGAGATTTGATTCCGGATGTTGGCTACACGAAAAAGGGAGACAAGGTTCGAAGCGAACTGGTCGACATCATCTCCGCAATCATCAGGTCAGACGAGTGGGAGGCTGCCGGCGGCGAAGGAAGAATTAGGGAAGTCGGCGGAGCACTGGTCATCTACCAACGTGGTTACGTCCACGAGCAAGTAGTGGAGTTGCTGGCCGCGGTTCGCACTGCAAGGGATGCGCAAGGCACGAATCGTGTTCTATCGCGGCCTCTGTGGGGTATTGGCACGGATCGAGCAATCCAGAGAGCCTTACAGGAGAATTGCGACCTGAAAGTGATCGATGCGACATTGAACGAACTGGTACGTGCCGTCTCCCGCCAGCATCGGATTCCGGTTCAGTTGTCGACCAGGCATCTGGAACTGCTGGGGCTGGACGGCGATACCAAGGTTTCCGGCCGGTTCAAGGGGATCCCACTCGCCACCGCGCTGCGTTACATCTTGCAAGATGTGGAATTGGAAACGAAAGTTTTAGATGGTGTACTTTGGCTTACTGTCGCGGAGGACCGGCTGCCGAATGAGGCGAGAATTTACTATGTCGCCGATTTGGTCGAATCGGACGAACAGGAAGACGACGATGCCGCTCGGAACAGACTTGAACGACTCGTCGAGACGATTTCCGTAAACGTGGCACCGGATACTTGGGATGTGGTCGGCGGAGAAGGTTCGATTTACTCCCTCGCGTCCACGAGTTGCCTGGTCATTGCCAACTCTGCTGATGTTCACCTTGAGGTGGAGCGGGTTCTCGGTTTGCTGCGTGGGGCGCGACGAGCCTTCACCGAATGGGATGGGTATTCGACACCACCAAGTGTTTTTCCAGCGCCCAACGCCCTGACCGAAGCACACGTTCAAATCCTGCGTGAATTGAAACGACCGGCGAAGATCCACTTCGAGGACGAGTCGCTGAGGTTAGGACTGCGATCTCTTGCCACGGTTCACCGAATGAATATATACCTGAACTATCACTCACTGGACACCATTGGCATCTCCGCCGATTCGTTTGTGACCTTGCCTCCCGGCGACGATGAGTTGGGCGAGTCGCTCGCGGCGATGCTGGAACCGCTCGAATTGAACTACACCATTGACGGTGGTGTGTTGGTCATCGCGGTTGCGGGTGGTTGCGATGATTCCGAGTTGTTGCGCGCCTATCCTGTTTTCGATATTCTCGCGAGGGACGATTCCGCTTCGACGCCGGTGCATCAGCGACTTGCCGCCTACGATGATTTGGCGGAGGCACTGTCCCATATCATCACTCCTGACAACTGGGACGAAGTGGGGGGAATCGGTGTGATCACGCCGCTGCCGATGTCGGGCTGCCTTATCATCTACCAAACAAAACAAGCGCATGAAGAACTGGAGGCGTTATTCGAAACCCATCGTCGGCTGAGGCGGGCTCACCAGCAGCAGATGGGCGTGGCGGTCACACGGCCATATTGTGTTGGTGCCAATTACGCGGATCGCGAAGAGTTGTTACGAAAGACGCGGACAATCCGCTGTTCCGTGCGGGTCAAAGAAAAACCGTTGAGCGACATCATCCTACAACTTTGCGCCGAACACGATTTGCCCGTCCGAATCAGCCGGCGAGTGGTGCTTGAGTGGCCTGAAAAGCTCGCTACCGTGTCGGAGGAAATCGACGATGAACCAATTTCCGAAGTACTGAGCCAGCTTCTTGCGCCGCACGAACTGACTTGGAAGGTACTGCCGGACAAGATATCGATTACGGCCAACGACACGGGGGATGTTGTGGCTCGCTTTTATCCCGTTGCCGATTTGCTTGAAGCTGACCCTGGTAAGTTCAGTGTCGGCGAGCTGTGGGAGATCACCGATCAATTGAAGCGGGAGGCGGTACCTGGGGCCTGGGATGGTTGGGGCAGCTCGCAAGTGATCCAGAATCCGCCCGCGTTGTTAATAGCCCAATCCGAAGACGTTCATTGGCAAATTGAAAAATGGCTCGCCAAGCGGCGGGCCGCGCGCGAGAAGTAAGCGACTACTCGGCCATCGTAAATAGGCAGAGTTGGACGTCTTCACCTGGCGCGGCGTCTTCACTCGGCACGGCGACGGCCGCCACATAGTCGTTGCTCGGGATCAGTGAAATCAAACTCCAGGATGGGGATGAAAACGCTGGAGGTACTCGAACGAGTCGAGCGGGTTCGTTCGGCGCGACGGTGACCACAATCTTGGCCGGGTCGACGGACAACCCCACTCCCTTGGCCTTGAGAACCGCTTCCTTGCAGGTCCAACCGCGAAAAAATGCGTTCGTCTTTTCCGGCTCGGGCAAGTGGTCGATTGCTTGCACCTCTTCGGGCGCGAAGTAGCGGTTCAGGATTCCGTCAAGATTGGCCATGGGGCGAAGACGTTCGATATCCACGCCCAGTTCGCCCTCGCGGGAGAGTGCGATTAAGCACAAGTCGCCGGAATTGCTAACATTGAATCGAAGTCGATTTTCGCCCTCGGCAGACTCCAGATAAGGCTTGCCGGTTTCCTCGTAGCCAAACTGGATGCTCGCGGGAGACGTTTCCAAGTACTGGCCCAAGACGGCTCGTACCGCGCCCCGTCCGGCAATGAAGCGGGTGCGCAAGTGCTCAAATTGATAGCGCCCGGCGCGGGCGCGTTCATCTGAGGAGAGCCATCCGCGGCAGGCGTTTAGCTGTTCGGTAGTCCTGTCGAGGGGGAGGCACCAGATGTGGATGGAATTGGGGCCGAGTGGCTCGCGGCTAGTGACTCTCTTCCAACGACGGTCAAGCTCGGTCATGGTTTCTCGGCTGGGTTCGTGGCGAGCCGGCGTGCGATCCACTGAATCGCGGCGGAGCTACCGTCATTCAAGAAGAAATGCCCGCCGGGAAACGAGCGGTGATTCAATTCGATCGACGTATGCTGTTGCCAGGCGGCTGTTTGGGCCACCGTGACTTGTTCGTCGTCGGTGCCGCGCAGCGCCAGGATTGGAATATCAAGCGGCGGCTGTTCGATGTGGCGATAGGTTTCCACCATTTTAATGTCGGCCCGTAGCGTGGGCAGGAGCAGTTTGAGAACGCGGGGGTCTTCCAAGGCTTCGGGAGTGATCCCACCATAGCGGCTGGAGATTTGGTCGACGAATTCTTCGTCCTCAAGAAGATGCAAGCCTTCATTGGTAAGCAAATGCGGCGCGCGGCACGATGCGACGATCAGTTGCTTGGGAATTAAGCCGTACTCGTCGCGAAGGACTCGGCAAACTTCAAACCCCAGGAGTCCCCCCAGGCTGTAGCCTAGTAACGCCACTTGGGTGGCTGGTCGTCTGGCAATGACGCCGGCAACTTGCGGCACTAATTCCGCCAAATCTTCGACGGCCGGCTCTCGCAATCTGCTTTCACGTCCCGCCAGCTTAAGTGGTACTAGTTCAACCGTGGAAGGAAGGCTGCGGCGAATACGATGGAACAGCGCTGTTCCTCCGCCTGCGTAGGGTAGGCAATAGAGCTGAAGTCTGCCGGCGTCGTTCGTCAAATTGGAGGGCAGCCAGTCAGCGTCCATGGAAACTCGTCAGTTTTACTATCTTGACAAATCGACAAAAATGGTTTAACTACGATATTGGGTAACTCAATCCCAAACCTACCTCACACGATTTTTCGATCCCTCCCCAAACTACTATCCCCTCGCGGTTTACGAGAATTCTCGAACTTAACCCGCATTCAAACGTAGACCGTTCATTTCCACCTTTGAGCGCCTCCGTTTTCATTCCCCATTTGACTTATTTGCTGTATCTTGCTCAATTTTCTAGTTATCCTATACTACACCCCGATAAATTTAAGGTGAGTGGGCAAGTCGTTGCCTCCATGAGGTTTCTGAGGATTTGTGAAGGTGTACGGCGTATTCAGTTTACTTGGAGAATCAAACATTCCTGCGACGATTTTTACACCTAGAGCCACGTTGAACGTTTCGGTTGGTTTTGACATGCACCGCTGGCAATTCGAGAGGAACGAGTAGGCGTATCCGCGATCGGCGAACAGCTACACAGGAAAGCAAATGTTCAACTCGATAGTATCTGAGTCATCGCACATCACGGACGAGCGTGCAATCAATCTTGATGTCAGTACGTTGTCTGACATTCTGCTCAACCAGGCAAGTTTGGATGCCACACGACAAGGCTACACTTTCTACGCCGATGACGGCAGTCAAACCACCTATTCGATTGGTGAACTAGACCATCGAGCCAGGTGCATAGCAGCCTACCTGCAACAACAGGGCTGTCAGCCGGGCGACCGCGCGTTGTTGGTCTATCCTCCGGGGCTGGACTTCATCAGCGCCTTTTTTGGGTGTGTTTACGCAGGTGTGCTGCCGGTTCCCGCGACTTACCCCAAGCCCCGGCGGCCCATGCCGCGCCTGCTAGCGATCAATGCCGATTGCCAGCCGAAGTTCTCATTATCAACCGGCCAGACGCTTGAGACGCTGGAAATCTCACGAGTTGCCCCGGAACTTCAGTCCTTGAGCTGGGTGGGCACCGATGGCATTTCGAACGAGTTGGCCGACGACTGGAAACAGCCAAACATCTCGCCGGACGACGTCGCCTTTTTGCAGTACACCTCGGGCTCCACGACGATCCCCAAGGGCGTGATGGTGACTCATCGCAACCTGCTGAACAATTTGGCCATGATCCGGCAAGGATTCCACGTCGATAATCTCGAAAACACCGGAATTTCAAAGGTCAACGTTTCTTGGTTGCCGGCCTACCACGACATGGGTCTAGTGGGCGGAATCCTGGAGACCTTGTTCACCGGATGGCATTCCGTACTGATCTCCCCGGCTTCCTTCCTTCAGCGGCCGATTCGGTGGCTGAGGGCCATGTCGGACTGGGGAGCGACGATCAGCGGCGGCCCAAATTTCGCGTACAAGCTGTGCGTCAACAAGATATCAGAAGAGGAACGCCGCGGACTTGACCTAAGCAGTTGGAAATTGGCGTTCTGCGGCGCGGAACCGATCCAGTTAGAGGCCTTGAACCGCTTCGCGGAGGCTTTTGAATCCTGCGGTTTTCAAAAGGACGCCTTCTATCCATGTTATGGACTGGCTGAAGGAACTCTGATTGCGACCGGCGGAATTGGTGCCTCGGAGCCGACCGTCAAGACCGTTCTCCGCTCGGGATTGTCCGAACATCGGGTGGAGTTACCTGAACTGCACGATGAACGAGAAACGCAAGATCTGATCGGCTGCGGCGGAGCATTGCTAGACGGCGAAGTAATCATTGTCGACCCACAAACCCGACATCGGCTGGCGGCGGACCGCGTCGGTGAGATTTGGATCAAGGGCGCGAATGTTGCCAAGGGCTATTGGAATCAGCCGGAAGAAAGCCAGAGAACATTCGGTGGCACGCTGGCTGAAACGCATGAATCTGGCTACTTGCGAACGGGCGACCTGGGATTCGTGAGCGATGGCGAATTGTTCGTCACGGGTCGCGTGAAAGACGTGATCATCATCCGCGGATCGAACCACTATCCGCAAGATATCGAGCAAACCGTCAGCGCGTCGCATCCGGCACTTGAATCGGGCGCGGGCGCGGCATTTTCCATCGAACTTAACGGGCAAGAGCGGCTGGTAACCGTACACG
>JAJDEH010000403.1 GCA_029259935.1 Planctomycetota bacterium | reverse complement strand
ATGGCGGCTTCCTCCAGCAGCGACAGACACAGCCCCGTCTTGCCACTGCCCGTCATCCCCACGCAAACCGCGTGCGTCGTCAGATCCTTGGAATCATAAAGGAGCAGATCGGGCCGCGGCTGGGCGCGCTGCAAGTCGTACTGCTTGCCAAGATAGAAGGCCCCAAGTTGCTCGTAGTTTTCCATCAATTCGTAATCCAATGTGATGAACTAATTCTCCAATGCCGTTCGCCGCGCCGACCGCCGCTCGACCGGCGCACGAACAACTTGTCATCCGCGATTGTCGACCACATAGCGGTCCGACCATTGGCACTTGCTGCAGTTGAGCCGAACGACTTTGGGCAGTTTCATGGCCCAACTTCCGATTGCCAGCCCGGGCGCGAACAGGATAATCACGGCGATCACGAACCCAATCGGGTGACGCGGCACAACCACGACCGGCGAGAGTGTTGCCAAGCCGAATAAGACCAAAGCCCAGACAATCGTCAACACGATTCCGGCCAGGAACAACATCACCGCTTTCTTTTGAGGAGTTCGCTTGGGACGCAGCACGGTACTGAACGGCTTGTCACAGTTCGGGCACGATTTTGGTAGTTGAGTGATCTTCATGGGTCGCGTCTGATGGTAAAGCTCAGCCAAGTTGCAAAGCGGGGCAGTCGCAAGTGTGTAACATACGTGGCGTGAAGTTGGTGAAATCAGGTGGCCGGGGCAACGGCGAAAAAGGTCATTGGCCCCACGGTTCGAATTGTACGAGAATAAATCAGTAGCGGATAGCGCGCGGAATCGCCGCCAGACGCGGATTTGCAACCGCGTGCTGTTGGTCGTTTTCGCAATGAAAAGGTTAGACCCACGGCAACATCGCCGGGGGATTGCCAAGCGCTGCTCTGCCCTTTTGCGTGCGGTCTTTAAGCCCCCATTGCTTGTATTATACAAGAATGCCCCACGACCGGATAGCGCGCGGATTCCTGACGCAGCGCACGGCGTAGATGGCGGATCAAAGTTAGCGTCCAGCCGTTTCCTCGTAATCGCTTTCGGCCGCTAGCCAGAATTCGCTTCCATCGCCGCTTGGGCAGCCGGCCTCTTGCCATTTGAAGTAGGCCCGCATTCGAATCCGCTCTTCAATTCCCGTTCCGTTTTCGCCGACGGCCGGTGTCCCCGCGCCGTTCGTGGTGGGTGAATGCGTTGGAACGATCGATGGTGAGTCGACCAGCGGCTCCAAGCCGGCACCAAATGACGTGGGCCCGTTGGCGGCCGCGCGGGGGCTCTTTTTCGAGGGCCGCTTCTTGACCGTGGCCTTGATGCCCGCGACCTTCTTCGTGACGGTCTTCGCTTTCTTGACCGCTTTCTTTTTCGAGGCGGTCTTTGGCTCCGCCGTCTTTCCTTCGGCGGACTTTGTGGACGGTTTCTTTCGAGCGGTTTTCTTTGACTTCTTTGTTGCCTTCGCCTTTTTGGGCATGTCAACCTCTATCGCCGCGAGTGCAAAGAGTTACGTCGGATTCAAAACCGAGAAGGAGGGCATTTTGCCATCCCTTCCGAACCGTAATCGTACTCCTGAAAACCACCGTGTCTAGAAGGATTTCCGGCCAGCTTCCAATGTGATGGGGCCGAATCGTTGCACGGCGGATCATGCGAAGATCTACCTACCACCTCTAGGTTTGGTCAAAGTTCCAGTCGAGCGGCAGGTTATTACCGCACACCTCGCAGAAGTACCACTGGTCCTTGACCAGATTTCGCTGGTCGCAGCTCGGACACCGTCGAAATAGGACTTCGGTCGTGAAGCTACCTGGGTGCGAAATCCCAGCACGTTCGAGCGCGGCGGCAACCGCCGGCCAGGATTCTGGTTCCGGGCAGTACCCGGTAGACTGATTCGTTATCTCCACGACCGTCCCTTCGGAAAGGTCGAATGTAACTTCGCCAGCCGAGTAGACCAGACTGCCGCCCGCGCAGGCAACATGTTCCGACCGGCGCTCAGCCAGCCGAAACTGATGGTCGAGGTCGACAACAAAGGTGGCGACGACGTACCCCGCCGCCGAACGTTCTGAGTCATGCTTCGCGCACCACGACCGCAAATCGTCCCGGCCGCGGATCACAGCGCCGTGTGCGGCATGCGACGCGGCGTCACGAATTTCCGCGGGCCCCACATAGGAGTAACGGCGCATGCTGACAACAAGCCCAATCCAATTTGGCCGATCTACTTTTTCAAGTCGTAGCACATAAGTTTGTTCTGCTCGCGCAGATACAATTTTCCGCCGGCCACGACCGGGTGTGCCCAACTGGGTCCTTTTTGAAATACGGGCGTGAACTGGCCTTTGAGGCGATATTCATCCGTTGTCGCTTCAATAAGGGCAACGACGCCGTTTTGATATCGGAAAATCAAATTTCCGTCGGCGTACGTGATGGCCGCCGACCCGGTACCGGGCCCTCGCAGTTTACCGCCCCAAACGATCTCGCCGGATTCCAGATCGATGCACGTCGGAAAGCCATTGTTGTGCTTCGCGCCGGCATAGACGTGGCCGTCCAACAGAATCATCCCGCCGTGATGATTTTCGAATGTGCCTGCTTTGAGAAAGTATTGCTCTTCGGCCTTAACTCCGTCGCCGTCCTTGGCCAGCTTCAATAACGCCGCGCCGGTGCCGTATCCGGTCGAGCAAAAAACTTGGTCTCCGGCAACGATCGGCGTGGGGATGTTCGCCGTACCATTGGCGATCGCATTATAAGACCATAGAAATTTTCCATCACTGGCGCGAATGCTGATCAGTCCTCGGCCCGTCAATTGGATGTATTGCTTGACGCCGGCCCCTTCGGAAACCACGATCGACGAATAACCGGCTCCGTCTCTACCACGGCGGCCCAATTCAGGGACCTCGGCCCGCCAAATTTCGTCGCCCGTCTTTCGGTCCAGCGCGACGATCATGGCATCGTTCGCGCCGGGCGTGCAGAGCAGCCGGTCGCCGTCGATCAGCGGCGATTCGCTGAACCCCCAGCCCGACATCATCTTGCCGCCGAAGTCCTTACTAAACCGCTTGGACCACACGGTCTTTCCAGTGGCCGCTTCGGCGCAGATCAGATCTCCCTTCAAGCCGATGGCATAGACATACTCGCCGACGACCGTGGGTGTGCCATTGGAGTGCTTGCCTTCGCCAAAGGGAATCGACCAAAGTTCCGCCCCGTCCTTCACGGACAGGGCAATCAGGTGTTCCGAGTCGTCGCCGCGGCCAAGGGTGAAGATTCTGTTATCAGCAATGGAAACGCTGGAATAGCCGCTTCCCAGACCGTCGACTTCCCAGACCAGAGGCGGACCATCTTCGGGCCAGGACTGCAGTAGTCCTTTCTCGGGCGATTTGCCGTCGCGCTGGGGACCCCGCCACTGCGCCCAATTGGCTTCGGCATTCAATAACGAAGCTGGAAACAGAACCAAGCCGGCGAACAAAAGTGCGAGGAACGAGCGATGCATGGAGCTACTCCTGGGACCTTAGTGTTGCGGGTAGATGAAGCCAAGATTCCACGACGCAGTGCCCGCCTGCCAAAGGGGCAGTGAGCAATTAGGTGGGAAAACTAGGGCGGGTGGCTTTCAGCCAGGCAACAGTATAGCAAAACACACGCAAGGTGTGTCGAGCTGACCGAGTCCGTTTTGGAGAAACGACCCGAAGCTACTTAAGCTCATCCAGAATGCGTAGCATTTCGCGCGTCTGGTCGATGCTGCCGATGTTGTCCACCAGTTGCTTTAGCTCTTTCAAATGAGCCATCGACACCATGTCACGCGCCGCTCTCGATTTGCCATTTCGACCTCTCACCGTTCCGGAACTCTTCCGAAATAGGGTTTTGATGGTGCTGACGTAGGCGGGCGTCACTTTGATGCCTTGACTGTTGAGCGCCTCGGCGACCGCCTTGGGCGACGCGTTGGGGTCTCGTGTCAGGGCACGTTGAATGAGAGCGGACTTGTTCGGCTTTTTCTTGGGCGTGGTTTTCTTGGCCATGCTGCACAATCTCCTAAAAACAAAGCAGGGCCCCAATTCGCCTAGCATAAACAAGTGGTTTGCCACATACTATCCTACCGATAGGGTGTTCGCGATATCAGAGAGAGTGGATTGGCCGGGGTCTCATATTGGACGAAGAGACCGCACGGGCGAGCCGATCTATGCCGCTTGGGATCGCTCGTTCCGATCCAACTCCGCGTCGACCATCATTCGCACAAGCTGCTCGAACGAGACGGTCGGCGACCAGCCAAGTCTCTCATGCGCCCGGCTGGCGTCACCGATGGAATGGTCGGCGTCCAATGGCCGGAAAAAGTGCGGCGCGACTTCTATTAGTGTTTCCCCGCTAGGCCCAACGCCCTGTTCGGACAAACCGGTACCGTGCCAGATTAGCGGCAAATCGACCGCCGCGAAGGCCTGTTCGCACCATTGGCGCACCGTGTGGGTCTGGCCGGTGGCAATCACATAGTCGTCCGCCTGACCAGCCTGCATCATGCGCCAAATGGCATCCACATAGTCGCCAGCAAATCCCCAGTCACGGATCGCGTTCAGGTTGCCCAAAGCCAACGGCGTTGACCGGCCGTGGAAAAAATCCGCGGCTGCTCGGGCGATTTTCCGCGTGACAAACGAATCTTGTCGTCGCGGAGATTCGCGATTGAACATAATTCCGTTGACCGCGAACATGCCGTAATATGCTCGGTAAAATCGCGTCAGCAAATAGCCGCAGGCCTTGGCCACTCCGTAGGGGCTGGCTGGTCGCGGCACGGTCTTTTCACTCCAAAATTCTCCCGCGGCGCGGCCAAACATCTCGGCGGAAGACGCTTGGAAATAGCGGGCCTTGGGCCATTGCCGCCGTACGGCCTCCAGCAAGCGGGCTGTATCCACGAACGTCGCCTCCGCGCACGTGGACGCTTCGTCGAAAGAATTTCCCGCTGAGGATTCGGCGGCCAAATGGTAAATCTCGTCGGGACAAGCGGTCAGTAGTGCCTGGTCCAGCGCGGCTGCGTCGGCATGATCCGCGACCAAGATTTCCAGCTTGGCGGACGCTTGTTCCGCTTGCCGCGACAGGTGCTCGATTCGTCGCGAGCCGTTCGCGGGTCGCCGCGCGAGGCCACATACGTCGTAATCCTTCGACAGCAGCAGCTCGGCAAGATACGATCCGTCCTGCCCGGTGATGCCGGTAATCAAGGCTCGGCGGCGTTTGGTAATTGGAGGATGGACCATGGATTTCGAGGCAACGGTTTCACGGATAGCCGGCCAGCGGGCCTCGAACTCGTTTCGGATCTCGAATTTCACGGGCTATGCGGCGCGGCGTGCTGGATGACTTTGGAACCATTCGTAGGTGGAGCGAATACCCTCTTCGACATCGATGCGATGTTTCCATCCCAGCGCGTGCAATTTGCTCACGTCCAACAGCTTGCGCGGCGTGCCGTCGGGCTTGGAAGCATCGTAAACAATGGTTGCTTCCGGATAGACGATGTCGCGCACGGTTTCGGCCAACCGAGCGATTGTCAGATCTTCTCCCGTGCCCACATTAATGTGCTGGTCGCCGGTATAGTTTTGCATGAGAAAGAGGCAGGCATCGGCAAGGTCGTCGACATGCAAGAATTCGCGGCGCGGAGTGCCCGTTCCCCAGATCGGTACCTGGGATGCATGAGAGACTTTGGCGTCGTGAAACTTTCTGATCAACGCGGGCAGCACATGAGAGTTCTTGAGATCGAAATTATCGTGGGGCCCATAAAGATTGGTCGGCATGGCGGAAAAGAACTGGCAGCCAAACTGCCGCCGATACGACTGGCACATCTTGATGCCCGAAATCTTGGCAATGGCATACGGCTCGTTCGTCCACTCCAACGATCCGCCTAACAGATAGTCTTCCTTGATCGGCTGAGGGCAATCGCGGGGATAGATGCAGGAACTGCCCAAATAGAGCAACTTGCGCACGTCAAACTTGTGGCTGGCGTTGACCACGTTGGCGTGAATCATGATGTTGTCGTATAGGAACTCGGCGGGACGAGTCGAGTTGGCCAGGATTCCGCCAACGGTTCCCGCCGCCAAATAGACGTACTCGGGACGATGTTGGTGAAACCACGCTTCGACGTCCGAGGGGTTTCGCAGATCGGCTTCGGCACGATCCGCGGTCAACACGTTGCTGAATCCTTCGGCCTGGAGGCGGCGAACGAGCGCCGATCCCACAAGTCCCCGGTGACCGGCGACATAGATGCGCGCATCGAGATTGATCTGTCCGTCCATCATGGCATCCTTACCAAACTATGACGAATCCGTTCGCACTCTAGCGTGCCGTCGTTTGCATCGTTCGCGGCTTGAAACCAAGGGGGGGCCGGCCGGAAAAGTGGCGGGCTGGAAGCGCCATCGCGCAAACTACGAAGAATCGACGGATCACTAGAAAGAGCAGCAGCCGCGCGGAACGGGCCAACCGTCCCTGGCTAGCGGCGGTATTTCTAGTCGAGATTTCACATGGGGGCCATATCAATTTGATTCGACCCGGTATCAATTTGATTCGACCCGGCGGCTGCAAAGCCACACGAGCGATCGCACGGAATCAATCGGCAGTTCGCTCGCGGGGCCCTTTGTCAGGGCTCCCGTTTGGTGTTAAGATACGGTCCCAGAGCAAGGACTTCTGGCTCTTTCCGGTGACAGACTCTGTCGCCACAATCACCATAAGCCGTTATGCAGAAATGGCTTATGGCATTTCTCCTGCATTACTCTAAAATTCCGCGAAACATTGGTTGCTAGGAAGGCAGGTTCGCTTCATGGCTAAACACATATTCGTCACCGGTGGGGTCGTCAGTTCGCTTGGCAAGGGCCTGACCAGCGCTTCGATCGGCATGTTGCTTGAGCGGCGTGGGTTGCGAGTTCGGATGCAAAAGCTTGACCCTTACATCAATGTCGATCCGGGCACGATGAGCCCCTATCAGCACGGCGAAGTGTACGTGCTGGACGACGGCAGCGAAACCGACTTGGATTTGGGCCACTACGAACGATTCACCAATAGCCCGTTGACCCGCAACGCGAATTACACGACCGGTCAAATCTATCTGTCGGTTATCGAAAAAGAACGCCGCGGAGAATTCCTCGGCAAGACCGTCCAAGTGATTCCCCACATTACCAACGAAATCAAGAGTGTCATTGGTAAATTGGGCGAGGACGATGTCGATGTCGTGATCACCGAGATTGGCGGAACGGTCGGCGACATTGAAAGCCAGCCATTTTTGGAATCGATCCGCCAATTTTCGCTCGACGCCGGCAAGGAAAACTGCCTGTACATTCACCTGACGCTGGTTCCCTATTTGAAGGCCGCGGACGAGCTAAAAACGAAACCGACCCAGCATTCCGTCGGCTTGCTGCGGCAGATCGGTATTCAGCCGGATATTCTAATCTGCCGGACCGAGCGTTCGATCAGCCGAGAAGATCGCGAGAAGATCGGCCTGTTCTGCAACGTACCGCTGGAGGCGGTGATCGAGGAAAAAGACAAGGATTTCTCAATTTATGAGGTGCCGCTCAGCTTGGTGGACCACGGACTGGACCAACTGATCGTCAAGCGGCTGGGGCTGACCGCGGATACCTTGGACCTGGACGACTGGCGCGACTTGCTGCATCGGCTGCGCAATCCCGAGCACGAAATCAGTATCGCCGTGGTCGGCAAGTATGTGGAACATTTCGACGCCTACAAGTCGATCTACGAAGCGCTCGATCACGCCGGCATTCATCATCATGCGCAGATTCGCATCGGCCGGATTCATAGCGAAGAACTGGAACGTGAAGGGCCGGAACGTCTGCTGTCGGGTTACGACGGAGTGCTCGTTCCGGGCGGGTTTGGCGAACGTGGAATCGAAGGCAAGGTCGACGCCATCCGATTCGCTCGCCAGCGAGAAATTCCTTTCTTTGGAATCTGTCTCGGCATGCAATGCGCCGCGATTGAATTCGCCCGCAATGTGGTCCAACTGTCCGGTGCCCATTCGACGGAATTTGACAAAGATACGGCCCACCCGGTCATTTGCCTGCTGGACGAGCAGCGAAACATCACGGACAAGGGCGGCACGATGCGGCTGGGAGCGCA
>JAJDEH010000402.1 GCA_029259935.1 Planctomycetota bacterium | reverse complement strand
GAATGGTCCCAGTGCCGTCCAGTTTGCTCAGCTCCAATCGCTTGCCCGCCACATCACCTCGCACGGCGTAACGTCGCCCATTCAGTTTGGCGATCGGCAGGTGTGGAAATTGTTCGGCAAAGGCATCCCACTGCCCATCCGCGTCCAAATCAAGCCACATGCGGTCACGGCCGGTGGAGAAAAAACCGTCGCCATCTCCGTCCACGCGCCGGGCTCGCAGTTGCCGACCGTCCAACAACACAACTCCCTCGATGAACCCCAATGTGGCGAACGAAAGTGACTTGGACGTGATCCCTCGTCGTATCGCCACTTGGCGTGGAAACATTTCCAAACTGCCATCCGCGTTCGCCAATTGAGCCTCAAGCTTCAGTTGTCGCAACCGGCCGCTACCGTCCAGTTTTTCGCCCGACGTGATCGCTTGATTGCGATCCAAGTCGACATAAATATCGAAGTCGCGACGACTCACTTCATCCAGGACGAGGGCGATGCGCTGCGAGTTAGGCGAACCATAGCGCAGCCACGCATACTTTTGCGTCTTACCTCGATACGTGACTTTAACTTCAATTTCAGGTTTAACGGTCGACAAGGAAATCGATCGAAAGAGTGGCTGAGAGAAGCCTGCTTCCTCCGATGAGCCGACGTACGTCCAATCAGAACCATGGAGGTTGGACGTTGAGAGGCCTGTGAAAAAAACCACGCAATGGATCCCGCAGACAACGATCGATCGAAGTAGACGCAGGGGTAAAGCCACGTGGTAACCTCGCCGGGTGATCAAGTTGAACATGCTTTCAACATCCTTTTTGCAACCAACAAGATCGTTTTCGGATGAATGGTCATCTTATTGAGCGGAATTTGGACTGTCTCACCTCCGCTAGCCAGCTTTAACTTAAAGACAATTCGTCTTAAACACAAGAAAGAAGCTGCTAAGCCGGCGGTTACCGGTGTTGAGAACTCTGATTTGGGAAGGTCGTGAACCGTCGATTCCTGTTGCCTGTTCGACTACTGGCGGACTAAATTAGAGATAGCGTCCTGTTCGCAGGCCAAGTCCGGTTAGTCTGGCTGCGCGGATCCCTTCCAACTGAATGACCACAGCCGAATGTCAGCCTTACGTCTGAATTCCTGGCGATCCGCCATCCGGCACCTCACCATTGGGGGAATTTCAGGACCTGTCATTGGAATCGCTCATGCGCTCATCATGCAGCCAGAAGATTTGGTGTTGACGTTGATATCGTCCTTCAACATCAGCATATTGGCAGGATTCTTGGTGTGGCTTGTCCGGGCTTCGAATGAGAGTTCTCAACTAACCGCATCCCGACGCGCTCTTTCCATCGAAAGACAAAACGCTCAACCTGCCCATGAAGAAGGTCCACCATCTTCCTTCGAGAACCGCCTAGCGCGATTTTCGGGTTGCGATGAAACGGAATTGCGCCAAGAGCCGGAAATGCCCGAATCTGGAATGAGATTTTGGAGCATCGTCAACCGTCCAACGTTGCATCGTCCAAAGCATGTATCCTTAATCCGCCGCATTCTTGAACGCATCCGCGCAGCCTCGTTGAGATCGAACGGTGGCCGTTGACCGCGAGTCGTTCCGTCGGTCGCGCTACCGGATTTGCTTGAAGTCGATTGGGTTTCCGTCGTCCATTTGAAATAGGTGCAGAGCCGTTTTGGCGGACATGTCTCCTCGCAGATGCGACACGCTGCCGTCGGCAAAGCCGCAGATCCATGTTCCTTCAGGGCCGATCAAGACTCCAGCTAGAGGATCTTGCGCGTCCAATGAATAATCGACGGGAGCAGTCCACGGCACGGCATGTTTGGGCGACACCACCAGCAACGCGGCCGTCGTACTCGTGCCATCGGTGATCTGCTGAAGCTTGGTCGCGTTCTTGCCTCCGAAAATAGTGCCTTCACCCACCGGGGCGAGAAACGCGGTATGCCCTGGCTTACTGGCGGGCTGAGAAGGATCTAGTGACCGTTGGACAAATACGTCGGGCATCTTCTCGATCAGCTTTTTGTTGTGCGGACTGTCCCACGGCTCGTCCAGATGAAACTCGTCATAAAGTGCTTGTTGCTCAAGGTACGGCAACAGGTGCACGCGCCAACTCAAGTGATGCTTGCCGTCCTTGTCGCGATGTTTGTCGGCGGGTGGAAGCGTCGCATAGTTTTCGTGGTAGTTGTGCATCGCGATCAAAATTTGTCGAAAATTCTGTTGAGTTTTCTGCCGGCGCGCCTTCCCTTCCATCAGCCGGGTGATGCGCGAGACCAACGCCAACTTGCCGCCAGTCTCTTCGAGTCCGTCGAATTGTATTCGGACCTTGCTGCCGTCAACTTGCGGCTTAAGCCAGCCAACTAATTCGCCGCCGAACTCCGCCGCGAACTCTTGGTGGATTGTCTCGCTGACGGTTCGCAACATGGTCGGCAAATGAGCGGCAAATTCGGCGGCGGCTCTCTCGCTGGCCGATTGTATGACAACCTCAAGGCGAAGCCGTGCGGGATCGAGGCCGATGCCAACCCACTGAACTCCGTCGGTGAGTACGCGGCTGGGGCCGCCGCCAAATTGGGGCGGCAACTGGGGAGCCAGTTCCCGCAGGGTGCGCCAAACATGATCTGGCGGTACAACGACCGCTTGCATGGGATGCGCGGCAACTTCCTTGAATGCCGCCCGGATGGCAGCGTGCGTGGAATCCGAGGCAGGCGAAGCGATGGTTTGTTTTCCACCTTGAGGAACGACCACCAGGTAATCGCCTTGCACGTTCGCATGGGCGCGGAGCCGATCTTTGGCAAACGCCTTGATGACCTGAGTATTTTGGGCGGATGTCTTGCGGCGGAAGCAGAATGCCGCGCCCGTTGTTTTGGACTCGGGAATGCCCACGGTTGCGTAAATAGGGTGGCCGTCGGCCAGTGTTTGCAACTGTTGGATCGAAGCGGCCAAGGTCTTGGAGGCTTGTGCAAGGGCTGTTTTCGCTTCCGGTGGAAGAGTGGACCACACCTCGTCCTTGGGGAGGCCGAGACGCGCGGGGTCGACCTTGAGGATAAGGAACGTGGTTTCGCCCACAAATGGCGCGAGAATGTTTTCGTCGTCAGCGACTTCTGACACGGGCTGCTGGGCGGGGGCGGTCGATGTCCAAGTGGACATGCCAATGACCAAGCAAAAGAGCGAACAACGGCGGTGAACCGAGCAGTCTAGTTTTGTCATGACGAAGTTCTTGTCGTGAGGTGAGTTGGAATGATCGTAGGTTCCACGAGGTTATTGCTTGGCAATACGCAGGATCAGCCTATAACGCACGCCAGGAAGCGCGTGGCCACTTAGCACGGCCCGCGTCCCCAGCAGTTCGTATTCGATCGGCTTTCCGGTGAACGGCTCCATCGGTGCTGGAACCGGTAGTGCGTCGAGCGCGGGAGGCAGCTTGCCGTCATGCTCCGCGGCATACATACGGACCGCTTCCACGGTTTGCAACAATGCGACCGTTTGAACGCAGCGTGCCTCGGCGTTGCGCACCGCGAAGACGGCCGGCAGCAGCGTCTGAGTCGGCAAGGCGCACCAGCCGTAACGGTTGGCCGCCTGATTGAGTGCCGCATCGACGTCGACCGAGGCCATCGCCAAGCGGCCCTGCCAAAACGGAACGTGCGTCCATTTGAAGACTTCATCTCGCCACTGGTCATAAAACCGAACCATGGCCAAGAAGACGACCTGTGCCGTTGGATAGGCTTCGACTTGATCGCGAGGAATTTTTTGCTCGCGAATCAAATAGTCCTTCGCCCCCGGATATGCCGCCGCGACAAAGGCGACCAATGCCGCTCGGGCTGCCTCCGGATCTTCCGAAAGCGAGGGAAGGCCGACTTCCGATCCCAGCATGCCCATTTGGGGCAGCAAGCGGTCGATGAACTCCTGCCAGTACCCAACCGAACGCGGCGTTTCGTCTACTTCTTTCAATAGCTTGACTTGGTGGTACAGAAATTGACGTTCGACGGCCATGGCCCGCCGTGTTTCGACCAGCGGCCGGGGCATCGCGGCCAATGCCCAATAGAGATTGGGCGATTGCGGATGCTGGACCAAATAAAGCGCGTCGTTCCAGGCAATGGTGGTGATCGCGATTCCCACTAGGTTCGAAACCAGAAAATCATCCTCGCCCAGATGTCGAGCCATGGCGAACTGCTGTCCCGTGATCTCGATGGCGTCCTCAATCCGATCTTCGGCGATCGCCAGTCGGCAGCGTATGCTCTGATTGCGGGCAATCTCGCGTAAGCTCTGAATCTCTGGCAGCAAGTACCCGATGGGGTCGTCGACCTCACGGAATCGGCGATCCATGTCGAAGTGGGCGCGGCGAACTCCCTCGCGAATGAACATTTGTTGAAAGTCCGTCAGCTTCAAATATTCTTTCACTTCGTCCACGGGCAGCAAATCCGGCGGCGTGTCGAGCCAAACGTAGGGCGGTAGTTCACCAAATTCCTTCCCTTCTTTCTTGGCCCGCGCCAGGGCGTCCTGATTGATCTTGGAGATTCGATCTCGGGCCGAAGTCTGTTCAAGAAAACCTTGCGCCTTGAGGTAGTAAACCGCCGCGTTGCCAGGCAACGCATCCAAGGCATCCGGCAGCAAGCGGTGCTTGAGGGCGGGCCTCGACTCGGCTTGTGGATAGAGCGTCAATTCCTTGGTCCGTATGAGAATTCCAGTTTGTTCGTCCAGCCGCTCGGCCCAGCGATCCAGATTGGTCGGCGATTCTTGCGCTGTGCATTGAGCAACCGCGACCAAGACGACAAGCGAGAACAGTGCAAGATCACGGACAGGTGGCCAAAATGACGCGGTCATCTAATTTTTCCTCTCAGATATGAAGTAGGCGTGCGATCCGCTTATAGCCGGGAATTCGGAGCGACCCCGAGCAGCTCCCGCAGCAGCGCCTCTGGGTTGATGGAGAGAGTGGGACTGTTGGTTGTTTCGATGGGAGTCGCTCCAGGGTCCAACAAGTCTGACCGTCCAAGCGGCTCCTCCACGGTTGCAACTTCTACAGGCGACCGTCGCGACGAATGAAGCCGTACATAGTTGCCGGCCATCAGCGGAGGCTCGACCGCCGATGTTGGTCGGTGCATTTCGCGGAGCCGCGCGGAGACAAGCCGTTCATTGCGAGACCAGGGGCCGTCAAGGTCCAAGCGTCCGCGCGGTAGTTGGCTAGTATTCCGCTCGGGAGCGATGTTGCTCTCGGGAGCAATGCTATTGTCGATGACGGCGAATTCGGCCTCCGGGGCTTGCGCCGGCTTCGCTTCACCTTCGGTTGTTGTGCCAGAGTTATCTTTTCCCGGCGTCAACAATAGAAAGGTCAGTAACGCGCCGGCGGCCGCGCCGCATGTCCAGGACACGGCGACGGTAAGCCAACGGCCGGAGCCGCTTTGACGTCCGCCTGCAATGCGGGTTGGCAAAGCAACTTGCCCCCGCGACGCGCTGGCCGCATCTAGAATCGTCTCGGCATTAAACGTCACCGGACGCGGCCGCACTTGTTTTAATCGCTGTTCGGTGGGCGTCGGTGAAGCCGGTTCGTCATCATTAGGCGAGGGGCGATCTTGATTCATTGGTTTGTCTCGAATTCTCAAGTTCGTTGATCATGCATTCCAAGTCGGACAATGCCCGCTGGTAGCGACGGTGAACGGTGCTGATGGATTGGCCTACCAAGTTGGCGATTTCGGCAAACGAGCGCTCTCCCCAAATTCGGGCCACGATGATCTCTCGCTCCAGGCGGGGCAAGCGATCGAGAAAAATCTCGTACTCCAAGTCCAAATCGTTATCCAACGGGACAAACCACGAGGCTCGCTGTTGTTCGGCCTGGTGATGATGTTTCGTCCGGCGGCGTTCGGCACGCGCCAGATTCATGGCGCGACGCCTGACGGTCGTGTAAAGCCACCCGACAAGGTTATGGGGAACGGGATCCTGTCGCACTAATTCGATCATTGCTTCTTGCACGGCGTCTTCCGGAGCGCGGCACCACTGCCGCGCGTATAAGGTGAGCGCCGCGCCATGGGCGTCGATCAAATCCTGAAGCGATGGAGCATCAATGCGTGTCACGTGCCGGCTGTCAAAATTGGGGCGTCTGCGTGAACCCTTTCTCATTTACCATCCTAACTTCATCGCACGCGACTCGTCCCAAATCTTGGCGAGCTGCCAGCGTCGGCCGAGTGGTGATTCTGATGAGGAGTCATTCCCACGGCTACAGTTATGTCACCGACGAAAGTCCGTTTTCCCAGCAAGATCAGGAAAATGGCAGCTCTTTTTCCTCGAGGCACGTGCGGCTGGCCGTGCGGTTGGCGAGAGACTATCATCTTCTCAAGATATGACAGAAGGATCAGCCGCGCTCGGGGACGATCGAAACCAAGAGTCAATTGGAAAGCAATGCCATGTCGGAATCGCGCCGGATCGTAGTCACCGGAGTCAGCAAAGGCCTGGGACGAGCGATGGTCGAGCAGTTTGTTGCCGCCGGCCATGTGGTGATTGGCTGCGCGCGGTCGGCCGACGCGGTCGCAAGTCTAGGCGACGAATTCGGCGGCCCGCACAAATTCGACAGCTTGGACGTCAGCGACGACGATCAAGTCGCGTCGTGGGCGGCGGACGTCTTGGAAAACGGGGGGCCGCCCGATCTGTTGATCAACAATGCCGCCTTGATCAATGAAAACGCGCCATTGTGGCGGATTGCCGCGGGAGACTTTTCCAAACTGATCGACGTGAACATCAAGGGAGTGTTTTATGTCCTTCGTCATTTTGTCCCGGCGATGATCGAACGGGGTTCAGGGGTCATCGTCAACTTCAGTTCGGGTTGGGGAAGGTCGGTGGCGAAAGACATGGCTCCGTACTGTGCCAGCAAGTACGCCATCGAAGGACTCACCAAAGCACTGGCTTACGATTTGCCGCGAAACCTTGCGGCCATTCCGCTGACGCCAGGCATGGTCCACACGGAAATGCTCGATAGTTGCATGGGCGAGGGCGCGGCGCTTTATCCCGATCCGCAAGAGTGGGCTCGGCGGAGCGTCCCGTTCATTTTGTCCCTGGGGCCAAAAGACAGCGGCGATTCGCTGTCGGTGCCAAAGAAGTGAGTGTCGCCCCGCGGGATGACGTCAATTAACCTTCCCCGTTCCCGGTGGGCGAACCTTCCATCATTTGATCGATTCGCCGATGCAGTCTTGCCCGGGTCACGCCCAATAGGGCGGCGGCCTTCGTCTTGTTGCCTTTGGCCCGTTGTAGCGCGCGATGAATCAGTTCCGCTTCAATTTCGGCCAAAAAGTCATCCAAGACGATCCGCTCATCTTCCTCTCGGGGAAACGCTTCGGCGTCGGCCGCGTAACGCAGCCGTTGCGGCAAATCCCACGCGTTGACGATCGTACCCTCGGCCGAAGCGCAGGCTTCATGAACGGTTTCCGCCAGCTCGTCCACATTGCCCGGCCACGCATACGCCGCCAATTGATCCAATGCCTCTGGCGAAAAGCCGCTCAATTGCCTGCCGCCGGTCGAATTGAATTGTTCCAAGAACACCTGTGCCAAGGGAGGGATATCTTCTCGCCGCTCGCTTAATCCAGGCAAATGAATGACCAGCGTGCTTAGCCTGGCCGCCAGATCCTTGCGGAATTTGCCGTCCGAGGCCAACTGGATTAAATCCGAACGCGCGGTCGATAGCGTGGCTAGATCGAATCCTGGCAGATCGAAGAATCCCGAAAGTTCGTATTGTGCCGTTTCGGGTAGCTGGTCGACATCCAGCAGCAACAGGGTCGCGGGCCCTTGATCCACCGGATTGCGAATCACGTTGGTGATCGTCGCTTGGATCAGTTCGGCATCCATGAGCGGGCAGGCGACCGGAACCAATCGAGCGGCGGAAGCTGGAGCATCGCCGTAATGAATGGTCCTGGCGGTGTGCTCGCGACCGCTCCCAACCGGACCATGGATCACCGAGTGAACTCTCGAGCGGTGCGCGAAGCGAACCTGATCACGAATCCGCCGGATCGACAAACTATCGCCGATCAAGCGGTCGATGCCGAACCGCAACACGGCTTGGTCGCGCAGAGTTCGAAGCCGTTGGTGGAGGTCGGTTGTGATCGAATTGAGTCGGTCTGCGGACGTATCGGCCGACGGAACTTCTTCCCCGTCTACTGCCGCGATCACCGCGACAATTTCGTCATCGTCGGATCCGATCGGTAGAAACGACGCGTTGCGACGTGAAATCCTGTCGCCCGGCCGGCCACCAGAAATCTCCGCGGTTACAAGTTGGCCCGCGAAAACTTCGGCGGGAGGACACAACTTGGCCGCCATTTCACGTAGCACGCCGAATTCCGGGCTGGAGTGATAGTCGCATTGGACTCCGATCAATTCCTGCCCTGGATCGCCCGCCCACTGAAAAAAAGCCGCATTGCCATAGACAATACAACGCTGGCTGTCCAAGACAAAGACGGGCGAATGGCTGGTGGCCAGCAATTTGCCGACCACGGTATTCAGCAAGCGACTGCGAGCCATGGAGAAAACCTTGTAAGCCAACCGTGCCCTAGCTCTCCATCTTCCTCGACCGATCGGCGAAGAGCAATGCCTTCCCGGGTTTCGCGGTCGTCAATCCCGGCAGAAAATTCGCCAGCGCGGCGCGCATAAAAAACCCCTCGCACCGAAGTGCCAGGGGTTTTATTGTTTAAAAATCCGGCGATACCTACTTTCGCACTGGTAGGAACTATCATCGGCTCGCAGTGCTTAACTACTGTGTTCGGGATGGGAACAGGTGTGCCCACTGCAATATGGTCGCCGGAAGAAGTCCATGCAGCGATAAAACTACATGAACTTAGGTAATCAGTAGATGGCTTTAGTCAGCGCCAGCCGACAAATTTTTACTGGAATCCAAAAGTGTTGGATAATCGCGGCCAAGCATTCGTCCGTTAGTACCGGTTAGCTGAACACATTACTGCGCTTACACATCCGGCCTATCAACCTGGTCGTCTTCCAGGGGACTTTATCAGTAAAGAAACGAAACCTAATCTCGCGGAGGGCTTCACGCTTAGATGCTTTCAGCGTTTATCCTTTCCGAACTTAGCTATCCAGCCGTGCCGCTAGCGCGACAACTGGAACACCAGAGGTTCGTCCTTCCAAATCCTCTCGTACTAAAGAAGAATCCTCTCAAGTTTCGAACGCCCACGGCAGATAGGGACCGACCTGTCTCACGACGGTCTGAACCCAGCTCACGTACCACTTTCATCGGCGAACAGCCGAACCCTTGGGAGCTTCTTCACCCCCAGGATGTGATGAGCCGACATCGAGGTGCCAAACCGCT
>JAJDEH010000401.1 GCA_029259935.1 Planctomycetota bacterium | reverse complement strand
CGTCGGCGCGGTTTCACCGCCGGTCGAGCCAATCACGCTCTTCGATCCCGTGGTCACATCCGGCAAGCGAAGCAGGCTCGTCTGCTTGGCCGCCAGCAGTTTCTGGACCGCTTCCATTCGGTTGACGCCAACACGCCGCTGAGTGTCCCAATCGAACGTCGACGAGGGGATCGGGCGGTCAAATTCTCGATAGGCGATGTTCCAACGGTAATCAAAGTTGTTTGACTGTCCCCCCGTCGACGACACGGCGGATTCGATCTGATACGTCTCCGGATTCAGCCGTATCTCCGCCGTGATGGTGTAAGGGCCGGTCGTGGGGTGATCGGTTTTCCGGATGAAACGCAGTCCCGGTCGAGGTTCCCTGGCAGTCGGGGCCAGTCTCTCAATGCGATGTTCCTCGGGGAAAAACTGGTCGTAACGGGGACCATGCGCGGACTCCATCAAGCCGAGTTCAAACTCGGGAATGCCGATCAACGAGTTCCCGGACAACGAAGCATCCGTCTTATGCAGCCGATCGCGGTCCACGAGATTCGCCGCCAAGGTGAGATGTTGGCTCTGCGCGCCGTCGAATAGCGCGAAGCGGCCGCCGGTGAAGGGCCGCGATGGAGTGAAGCCGTGTGTTCGCGAGAGCATGCGTGTGGGCGTTCGCTGAAAAACCGTTTCCTGGTTCGCGGTGCCCGCGGCGTATTGTTGTTGCCAGATGGAGTGGCAACTTTCCTTGCCGGCATAGAATTCGATCATCTTGACCAGGGCCGGGATGTCCAGGAATCCGCGGAGAAATCGGTCGTGCCTGTTGATTCCCTCGACGACTTGCTGCTGAAGCGCCGTGTACTCGCGTTCGGTGACGTTCCAAGAGCCGGCTGCCGCGTTGAGTTCCGGCCGAGTGGGATTCACGGTATGTAGTAAAACCAACTGTTGGGTTCGCGCGTCCAGCGAATGGTTGGACACGTCCGCCAGCCACTCGGCATACACCGGCTCGGGAGGATCGGCGGAGATGTTGCGATAGTTTGGCCGGGTCGGCTTCATGCGCGTACGATAGGCTCGTGCGTAAAAACCGACTGGATACCGGCTGGGCAGTTCAATGCGATGGCTGACTTCGGTCGAGGTCCGCGTCTTTTGCAGCCCGGCGACCACCAGCGGAGCGGGCGGCTTGAGCAGGGTCGCCGGCGCGACGTTGAGGGTCAGGTCGCTACTGGAATTGTTGACCAGCAGTAACTTGTACACTCCTTCTGCGGGAAAATGGCTGACGACTTTGGCCAGCACGACGCCGCTTCGGATTGCGGCGTCCAGGTTGCCCGTGGCCGTTTCCTTGGTTGGGTGAATCCTCTCTCCCGAGGGCGGGTGCTTGGCGTCATCCAATACGCGCTTCAAGGAGTCCAACTCGGCGACGATGCGAGAGCTGCTCCCGCCATAGTTTCTTTGCAGGCGGGCCGCCAGCTTTTTCTCACTGACCTGCATTCCCGCCCGCAGGTTGAAGAATATCTCTTCGGCGGTTTTGGCGACCGTGATTTGGTTCAGCCGCGCGCGCTGGGCGTGCAACTCGGCTTCGATTTCGAACAGTTCCAGCGCATCTAGATGAGCCAGCCTGTTTTTGAACTGATTCAGCTCCGATGGCTTCGTCGGCGCAGTGGCCATGTCGAAGAGCCCCATGGCCAAATGCGCTAGGATCTTACGTTGTGCCAACGCCTTGATCTGTGAACGGATTTCCAGATAGAGATCAATGTTATTGACGACATCCGCATCAACGCCATCGAGCGGAATCCGATCCCAGGCGTCGTTGTCGGTCGCATCTCCCGCCATCGCAATCTTGAAGCCGCGCAAATACGCCAAAGTCTGTTCGGCCCGTTCATTGTTGCCCACTTGTTCAACCGCCTCGATCTTGCCGACCGGCTGGCTGCTGCCCACGGGCCGGTTGCCGTTTCCCGTTTGGCCGCCTGCGGCCGCGGCACCGCCTGCGCCTTGCCCCGCATTCGGCTCGCCATCCGTCTGGCCACAGCCGACGAAGGTGAAAACCAGCAATAGCAAGCCGTAGAGCGAGAGGTGAACACGACGATGCCCACGGGCCGCCAGTTTCGGGCAATTGCGGATGGTGGATAGAAAATTCGGGCGGAGAGCCACGGAGCTCTGTGGCGTCTTATCTTGGGTACTAATCTCTTACTCCTTAAGCGAATCTCATGCGAGGCGGGTTCGTTGAGGGATAGCGGTACACACAACTCGGCTGTCCAATATCATCCAAACATGTCGCCAAGATCAACCAGACGGTTTTCCCGACAGAGTACCATAGAACTACGAACCATTCGTGCGCGGGGCTGACTGCTAGACCCTGGTCACGCCGAAACGCCAATCTGCATGGCGTGAATCTTAGGGATTCGGCGGATGATTTGGTTGCTATTCTTCAAACCGCTCGGCGTAACGTCGTGAGCAACCCGGCTGGGGATTGGGGGGGAAGCCACATATAAATTGCCCTGGAACTGCGGGAAGTACGTGCCCGTGTAACCGGTCTGCCCAGCGCGTGAAGAAGCCCCGTCAACCTCTGCTTAAGAATCCAGCCTACGCAACTGAATGGCTATTGAAACCGAGGAGCGGGGACGGTTGGGTTCACCCACCGAGTCCCCGTATTCGCGGTGGAGAGGCTGCTGTTTGCCTGCTGCCGCAGCATGGCAATACGGTTGGCGACGGCGGGTTGCATGGTGTTCAACTGATAGGAGCGACTGTAGTTTGCCAACGCCTCGTTGTTTTGTCCGGCGTCTTCGCGTACCTTGCCCAGGCCCGCCCAAGCACGCGGGTTGCGTTGATCGACGGCCACGGCATGGTGCAGGTATTGCGTGGCCACTTCGTCCTGGCCGAACTCCTTATACATCCGAGCCAGTTCGACCAGGGCATCCGCGTTGTTGGGGCGCAGCTTCGCCCAGTTTTGCAGCGAGGCGAGGGCTTCGTCCTTGCGGTTCGTTTCGACCAGCAGTACGGACAAGCCTCGATGACAATCCGTGTGGTCGGGGGAAAGTGCCAGGCATTGCCGGTAAAGGTTTTCGGCTTGGCCAAAATAATCGGTGTTGTTGGATTGGCTGGCGATGCGATGGTAGGTCGCGCCCATGTTGTAAAAGGCATCGGCATCGGCGGGATTCGACGCGGCGGCTTGTTGGAATTTCTGTAACGCCGCCGTGTAATTGCCTTGCTGGAATTGCCGCTTGCCGTCCAGATTGTGCCCCGTCGACGTGAGATTGCAGCCTGCTGAAGAAGCTAGTAACGGGACAACCAGCATCAGCAGGATGGACGTCCGGGCGAGAGCAATGGTTCGATTGAAGGCGTACAAGAGTATCGAGCCTCGAAAGATGCGATTTCCAGCCGTGTTTGTCGCATTTCCAAATAGGATGTTGGCTGGTAGAAAAGTCGCGGGAGACTAGTCGGAATCAAAAACTACGGCAAGGCTAATTGGCGCAAAAAAAAGAGGCAGCCGGTGTCGACTGCCTCTTTGCTTGTTGGATAGCATGGCGGTCTCTCACGGACCGTCGCAATCATTTTTCGAGTGCTGGCGCGGTTCTCGCTTATTCGGCCAGTTCGAATTCCGCCTCGTCCGAGAGATCCATTTCAGGCTCCTCCACCAGGTCCGTCGACTCAATCACCTCGATGTCCGCCACCTTTTGATAGCCCAGCCCGCGAATGACTTCGAGGATTTCGCTGCACGTGGGGAACATCCTGCCGTTGGCCCGCTTGTAGTCGTCCAACGCATGCATGAATTCGATTTCTTCGTCGTTGTAATCCCGTTCGCAGGTGGTCGGATCGATTTGGCGACGTCGCTGCACCTTGCGTCTGGGATCGGTTCGGCGTTCTTCAGCGACCGTGTTGCTCTTTTTGCGACGGTCATTACCGCGGCGCTCGCTGGTACGACAATCGATCGTCACTTCCGAATCTTTCTTCTTTGCCACGGAATGATCCTCTCATCACTAGGTTTCGCGATTGATACAGCTTCGGCGACCCATAAGCTCTATCGGGGTACCAGCCGTAAAAATGAAACGTCTGGGCAAGATGTGCGGATCTGCGAAAGTTGCTGCTTTTTAAGGCGATTACCGTTAATAGGAGATTTCCGGTTGTAGTGTTGGCTTTGGCGGAGAATTAGTGTTTCGGCCCGCCAGCCCAAGCAGTTCAACGCCCGTCCGCTTGATTAACGTCCCAACCCCGGATCTAGATTTGGATCAAAGGGGAGTTCGTCCAGGTGTTCGATATATTCAAGCGGGTCAAATGGCAGCTTGTCGAGATCCAAGGGCGGCTTGGCGAGCGCCTTGACTTCGGGAGTTGCGTTTTCGATTCCCGTCCAAGGAATGCCGTGTACCTCTTTTGAGTCGGGATATTTTTTCTTCCAAAGATCGTGCCGCAACTTCATGCGATTGAACGGGCTTTTGAGGTGAATCAGATTCACCAACATCGGGGTCTTCTCGCGCGGATCGGCTGGCAAGAAATAGAATGCGGACGGTATTCCGCTAGATTCCCCGACCGAGTCCGAGGATATCCAGTGCCGTTTGTAATTGCCTTTGACGGTTGCCCCCAATCTTGGTCCCGCGTAGATGAAGACATGGTCGCGGCGGCTGTGGGTATCTCCGTTGACCAACAGCGAAGTCTGGTCCAATCCATCGACGACTCGGTCGGTGGGAACATGCTCGAGAGCACCGGCCACGCGAGCGAAGGTTGTGTACAAGTCCGTCTCGTGAATGATGTCGCCGACGATTTGACTCGGCTTGATCACGCCAGGCCACCAAGCTTGCGCGGGAACGCGCACACCGCCCTCCAGGAAGTCGCCCTTGCCGCCGCGATAAATCGTCTCGGCCATGCCCAGGCCTGGCGGGGGATTGTGCGACATCGGTCCGTTATCGGCCATGCAAACAAGAAGTGTGTTTTCGGCGATGTTGAGTTTCTTTAGCTTCGCGATCAGCTTCCCCACGAAGGGGTCGATATTGCCTTGAAGCCCGTCTTGAAGAATGCTTCGTGCCCTGGAATGCTTTTTCGGATTAGGGATAAAGCTGGTCAGGTTGGGCCAGTTGGCAACATAGAACGGTTTGCCTTCCTTCGCGTTACGTTCAATGAAGTCGATCGTTCGGCGCTGAGCTTCCGGATCAATCTTCAGATAGTTCTCGTGTGAGTTGTCTCCCCATTGCCGAGTCGCTCCACCCTTCGTGCCCTCGGCGATTTGGACCCATCCCTTGGTGATAAACGTATCGTCGAGCTTGTAGGGATCATCCGGAAGCATGTCTTCGAAGAGCCCGATCGACGCATTCGCGCCTTCCGCAACTTTCGTATTCAAGGAAAGGATCTGGTTGTATCCGGTGAAAAATGCCTCATCGAATCCTTGATTGTGTGGATAGCTTTCTTCAATGTCCCCCAGGTGCCACTTGCCATGAAACGCCGTCGCATATCCAGCTTTGGAAAGCACTTCGGCAAGCGTGACTTCACCGCCTCGCATGCCGTGCGATTCTCGGAGCATGCCGATGTTGTACATACCGCTGCGGACCGCGTAGCGGCCAGTGATGCAAGCGGCCCGGCTGGGTGTGCATCCTACTTCCGTGTACATGCGGGTAAATAGGATCCCTTGACTGGCCATCTTGTTGAGATGTGGTGTTTGTAAGCCGCGTATCTGCTGGATGGCGGGGATGCCCACGTCGCCGAAAGCCGTGTCGTCCCACATGATATGAATGATGTTTGGTGGCCGTCCATGTTTCTTGCGCAGAGCGGCAAGCTTCGCATCCAACGCATCATCTTCGCCGGCCCAACGATCGCCATTTTGAGCTTCCAGTATGTAGTACTCGGCGTCATGAACGATCTTCTTTTTCGCGGGCTGAGCCCAAGTGTCGCTCGCACTCAGGACGATTAGCAATCCGATCATCGTTGCAATTGAGGCTCTTAACATGTTCGTCTCCTTGAGAGATTCTGAATGATCTCGCGGGAATGCCGCGAGTGGATGGGGCACCAGTGAACCAAGCGACAACCTGGTCATGGCTTGTCCCTTTTGTCTAACAGCGTCACCTCGACAGGCTCGGCTTCGCTTTCCAGTGACGTATGCGTGATCTTGGAGGGCAACGAGAATTGGATGCCCTGATCTTCGAACGCGCGAAAGAGCGCGAGATTGACCTTCTCGCTGAAAGCCAAGTAGTCCCAGTAGTTGGGCGGCTTGTACCAATAGAACACGCGGATGATGAAAGAGCGGTCGCCAAAGTCGAAGAAGTAGACGCGGGGCGGGAAGTCCGGGTCCATGCCTTCGTGGTTCTCCAGCACGCCGCGAATCAGTTCCACTGATCGTTCGACCTTGTCCCGCGGCGTGTCCAACGGCAAATGAATGTTGGCGACCCGGCGGATGTAATGCCGTCGCCCCACGTTTTCAATGTCACTGCGAGCCAGTTCGTCGTTGGGGATCGTGGCTTGGTGACCGGTCAGCAAGCGAATCTTGGTGGAACGTAGGCCGATGTCTTCGATCGTGCCGTCGTACTTTCCGAAAACAACTCGCTCGCCCACGCGAAATGGCTTGTCGCTAAGTAGCATGATGGTCCCTAGCAGCGTCTTCAGCGTGTCTTGCGCCGCGAGCGCCAGGGCCAGACCGCCGATTCCCGCACTGGCCAACAAAGTCGTCACGGGAATCCCAAGATAGTGCCCGCCCTCCAGAATGATCACCACGGCGGCCAGCAGACTCAACAGCCTAGACGCGATGCGAATCAACTGCGCGTTGAGCCCACGAGGATTAATCCGCGGCGACAGAATGATGGTCTCGGCGACCCGAGTTGTCGTGCCAAAAACGACGACAAGCGACGCCAGCAGCGCCATGATGTTCGCACAAAAACTTACGACGTAAAGCAAAGTGCCGCGGAGCGTCAAATAGTTGTAGGCGACAAATACCAAGTACAGCGGAATCACCATGGCAAGGATCGGGAGTGCGATCGTCAGGCAATATCGGATGGGGGCCAACTCATGGAACCGCCGAGCTAGATTGCCGTACAGCTTGTAGGAAACCCACATCATGAGGAGCGCGACGAACACCGAAAGAAGCAGTCCAGCCCATTTCCAAACCGACTGTCCGCCGATTTCCTCACGTGCCCAATCGGGAAGTCGATCCACGAGCGCTGCCACCGTCGGATGGCCGGGCGCGGAGGTGTACCAACGGTAAAAGTCTTTTGAGACGCTGGGCCCCGTGGTCCGATAGGGTAGTGCTTTTACATCTTGATACTGTTCAACGGCGCGTTCCACCGTGCCGACCGAAAACAGGTACTCGTGCCGCCGCGGCCCTTCCTCAACTCGTGCGATCGTTATCCGAGCACCTGGAATCTGCCACCGCGTCACTGATTCCTTTTCCTCGGCGGCATCCATGTTCACTAGGCCCGGAATTTCTTCATAGGGCGGAAGGTCGACCCGATCCAAGATCTCCTTCAAGCACACGGCGATTTCGGCAGCCGCTTCGTCCCGCTCGAATTCAGGAAGCTCGCTTGTATCAAGGCAATCCAGGATCCGCATGGAGAGCGGGTGGTGTTCGGGAGACGTGCGATCGAAAAAACGAGACGATTGGATCAGGCGATGGAACTCGTTGCACGAGTCAATGAATGTTTTCAACGTTGCCCGGGGGCTGGACGTGTCGGCCGGTCTGACGGCATCCATATTTTCGTCAGCCAGCAGCGGCCCCGCCGGTGCCATCAAGCCCAGGACGATCAGCCCGCACAACGCGACGGTTGCGACAGAACCGTTCGTCACGCCATCTCGAGTAACACGTCTTCGTCCATCATCACGGGATGGATGTAAGATTGGCTTGTTCATGCCACGGACCTTTCGCAGAGTTCTCAAGCATCGGAAGTTTCTGTCCGCATTCCCGGGCAACTCAAAAGGAACGAGGACATAGGCACGCGGGATCGGATGCGAAGGCCGCAACCCAACCCTTCTAGAACGAGTGCCCTTTACAAGAACAAGAATAGATAAGAGCGAGGCATTCCTTGCAGAAATCTACCAAAGGGCTCAGTCTTTTTCTAGCATCCGCTCGGCTGGGTGGTTAGAAGCCCATTCAACGAGACGCCCAGTGCAAACCGTGCCTTAACCGAGCGCGTGGTGTTCATTCGCCCTGGTCACGGCCCGTCCAAGGCATTGCACTTCGCCAGTGCCAGAGCGGCATAGGCCGATCCGCTGTAAGTGATGAAGTGGAAACGCGACTCCGTATTGAGTGACCGAGTCCACCAGCGACCCGATTGGCGCTGATTGGACAATAACCACTTCACGGCCTTTTGAATCCGTGGATCATCCGCCGAAACACCGGCGTCTCGCAACACGACGACCGCCAACCCGGTCTGGTAGCCATCGCTGCTCGGCTTGAAATAGTGCGGGTCCGTTCTCAATTTCTCCGCTCGCTTTCCACCGCCCAAGGACTCAGGCGTCGCGAACGTACGAATCGACCAGCCGCCGTCTTCACGTTGCTGTTGCCAAATCATTTTCACGATTTCTTGCCGTTGCTGCTCGCTAACGAGATTCGGCAAACGCGTCGAGGCCCATAGCAAGAGTACGCGATGATGGTTGGTCTTCGGGAGCGTTTCGCGCAAATAGGACTCAAGCTTTTCGATGCGAGCCAAAAGAGGTTGATCCTCAAGGCCCGATCGCCAAGCCGGAGCGGTTGCGACCGCCATCGCCGCCATGATCGATCCGTGATAGGAATCGGAGTTCAGTGGCGGCCAGCGATACTGAGATTGGATGCCGCCGTCGTCGGCTTGCATTTCGAACAAGTAACGCAGCGCGGCGTCCGTTTCAGAGGATGTTGTCTCACGAAACTCAGCATCCCACTCGGCCAGTCCACGAGCGATGTAAGCCATCCGGGTTGGTGAAGTGCCGGTTCGGTCGTCTTCCTGAATGATCTCTTTCGACTGATCGACCACGAACTTCCGCTCGTCGGCGGAAGGCCGTCCCCAGTTCTTCGACAGTGCTGGGCGCGTGACCATGTAGATGCCGTGGGTGTGGCACGAAACGCACTTCTTCTGCTTTCGCCACAACGTCGCGCCCAGGTCGAGATAGTGCTTGGCCTCATCCGATGAAAACCGGGCCGCTTTCGGTTCATCAGCACGGGCCTCGGGAATTGAATCGCGCCCAAACCGATACTGAAACCGTCGCGGCGTCTGCTGAGCGCGGGCGATGCCACAAAAAAGCAGAACTGATATCAGTAGAGGAGTGAGATGTTGTAGCCGTGCCATGGACACTCCCTTTAGTTTGTGAGCATGCATCATCAGTTTACTGAATCGACATGGCGGACGCGAGCGAGCCGTCCGCGCGACGGGTCCTCGACAACTTCCAACTTCTGTATCGATGAGCAAGCGATGAGCATGACCGCGTGGACAAAAAAAGGCACGTCGAACAATTTGCTCAACGTGCCTTTTCGTGTGTTGCGGTGCGAGCGGTTGCTCGCATGATTGAGGCTTGGCCTCGTTGGTTGGCTAGTCCCACCACCACTGGTCTTTGGCGACGCCGGTCATTTTGACGGTGGCGCGGCGCTTGGTCAATTCGCCGTTGGCGTCTTGCAGCAAGTTGTCCGCGAGCAGCGCCTGGCGCGGTTGAAGGTTGACGCCACCGCCGACCGGTGTCAGCAGGGTGTTGCCTTTCCAAACAGCATTGACGGCGGTTTCCACCTGCGTGGGAACGGTGTAGGTCTCGACGGGAAATGCTTCTTCATCCATCAGCACGTCCATCTCCCAGCCGGCTTGGCCATAGTAATCTTGCTCTTGTATGAAGGCCGCCGCGATCGACATGTCAATCAGGTTTTTCAACTGGGCGTAAACAGGTGAACTGTCGGCCAGTTTGGAATACTTCTTGGTGAACTCCTCGACGAACGCCCTGCTCGCCCGATCGGCTCGCTTGACGGCAACTCGGGTTCCGTCGCCAGCGACTCGCTCGTCCGCGCCGATCAGCTTGACGCCTTCGCCAACCAATTCCATGGCGTACTCGTCCGAACTGACGCGAACACACTCATAGTTGGGGGTGAAGAACCATCGCTGCATCGCGTTGGCTTGGCTGCGGCCACTGGCGCGCGAGACATAACTGCGAATGCCAACTTCCGTCGACTCCAAACCGATACCGATCAGCTTCATTCGATAGTCCGCTTCGACCAGAACTTGTGCGAAGTGCGTTTCCGGAGCCACGCCCTTGATCGTTACATTTTGCAAACCAAGATTCGTTCGCAGACCTGTCGCGATGCGGTTCGCGTCGCGCGGCGTTACTTTCCCCAGTCCGCCCAGGAACTGTTGCATGCGCGTGAGGCCTTCTTGAGTCGGATCGATCGAAACGCCGATCAAAGGCGTTCGGTCGCCCGCGGGCGGAAAGGCTCGCAGAGCCACGACGAGGTCTTGCAGTTCCAAAACCGAGCGTCCACTGTGAATACCAACGGCCCGGCCGGAAAGATCTTCCATATAGCCTTCCGCCGGTCCGGCGATCACGATGTCATTCGATTCCGGATAGAAGAAGACATATTGAATGCGCGTCAGGCCGGCCAGATACTTCATGTCATTGGTTTCAAATTCGCCCGCGGCCAACCGCTCGGCCAGCGCCGCCTCCAAACGATTGAGCGAGATCTTTCGCAGTTTGCTGACCCGCGCGATGTCGGCCGGAAGAGTTGCTCGAGCCTCGGCCTTTCTTCTCTTGGTAAGAACGCCGCCCGGATCATCGTAGATTTTTTTCCGCAGCACTCCGTCGGCGTCGATTTCCACACCGGCCGGCTGGATGCCACCGGCGCGGGCCGTTATAGGCCAACTCAGCACGTTGGCCAGAAGCAGCAGCAGCATCACGAAACGAACATACCGGCAGCACATAGATATTCTCCTCTGGATTCATTTCACTCGATGCGAGTGTCCGGTACGCTCCCGCGCCGATCTGTATTGATAGAAGGTGATCGTGCGGCGCGGGAACGTTTTGGTTGATTCAAAGTCGCAATTTCGTACCGGAAATTGAATAACTTCCCCTGATTCTCTATTTAATCTTAATTGCTGATCTTCACAGTAGCAAGAAAAACGCCAATTTCGGGGCAAGAACCACTGGAAACACAATGATTCGCCCTAAGTGGATATGGTTTCGTGCTTTACGATCGCTTGCGGGCCGTGGTTTCTGTCAGCAGCACCTGCCTCAAAGCGGGGCAGTCGCGAGCTTGTAACATACAACCGGCCCAAGTGCCCTTGCCCTCATACTTCTATTTTACCTAACGAACGAGATTGCTTCCACAATTTAATTTGTGAAGAGAAACGCACTCTTGGACGAGCCAGCCGTAAGCGGACGGTCATCGTGTAATCCGCTAGTCGACGTAGATGAATTCGTTGGTGTTTAACAACACATGGCACAACGAGGCGAGCGCCAGCAGGTGCGCGTCGGACGGTTTGAACTCGCTGTTAATGCCGTACCGCAAACTCAGGTAGTCCCACACTTGCCGTAGCTCTGGCTCGCTCAATTCTCGGTCGTAGACCAGGATCTCGGCGATGTCGCCTTTCCAATATTCGCGTTGGTAGTTTCCTTGCACTCCAAGAACGTAGGGTGAGTTCAAGGCGCGTTGCGGCAGAGGCGTGCCCTTGGAGGCGAGGCGGCGTCCATTTTGGTACGTCGTGGCGTCGGCCGCTCCGCTGACGCCGGTCAGGATGAAATGCCGGCTAGGCTCGGACAAGGTGCCCGCGGGATTGAATCCATCGCTGAGCCGTACACCGGTTGGCCCGTTCGTCCCCAGGAAGATCGAGGTTGTCGAATTACCGCTTCGGCTGTGCCAATTCGAAATGACTTCACGAAGTTGATCCTTCGCCAAATGATTCACCACCGCGACGATGGTGAACTGCTGCGACCACACTACCTGGCCGGCCAGGTTCATAAACTGGTTTTCGCCGTTGAATCGCAGGGCGGGCTGATGGTGGACCGCATCGGCGATCAGCAGCGGACGCGCATTTGCGTTCGCTTGACTTGCATCGTGTGCATGGGCATCGCCACGGCCGCTGGCGGAAAGATCTTGCCAAGCGATGACGCGGCGCGACTCGTCCAGCGTGATGCCTTGATCGGCGCGCAACCAGAGTTCTAGTTCCTTCGTGACTGTCAGATCCTTCGCAGCATCGCGAACCGAACCAACAGGCGGAGTACCGCGCCCTCGGAATTGTGCCAGTTGCGAATTTACGTGTTCAGTGGCGAATTGATTTTCTTCCTTCGAAGGCGATCGGCCAAACGCCAGCCGCCAGGCTAGTTCGATTCGCGCCGAATCGGTGTTGGCTTCCTGCATCAATCGACGTGCCAGCGCCTCGCTCTGCCCGTGGACGAACTGATTGTTGAGTAACGCCAGCGCTTGCGGCGCGACCGTGGTCACATCCCGTTGGCCGCACGGCTGCGTCGTGTCGCAAAAGTCGAACGCCGTCATTAGCGGAAGCAGTCGCTGACGCTTCGTCATCATGTAGATACTGCGCCGAGAACGCGGCTTCAGCGGCGACGTTTTCCAGGCGGCGTTCTTGCGCGACAGCCCTTCCAGGGCCTCGTCGCTCATCCGCGGATAAAAGCTTGGTCCTCCCATCTCTTTGTTCAATTGTCCGCTGACCGCCAGCATGGAATCGCGCATCGCCTCGGCATCCAGACGCCGCCGATTCCGACGCCACCAACGGCGATTTAGGAAATCCTGCTCGCTGTATGCGATTTGCTGGGGATGGACGGACGCCTGGCGATACGTCCGCGACATCATAATCAGCTTGTGCAATCGTTTGATCTTCCAGCCGCCGGTGACGAACTCGGCGGCCAGCCAGTCGAGCAGTTGGGGATGCGTTGGCGGATCGCTCTTGAAGCCCAAATTGTTGGGCGTGCGAACGATCGCTTCGCCAAAATGATGCTGCCACAGCCGATTCACGAAGACGCGCGCCGTCAACGGGTTTTTCGGATCGGTGATCCACTGGGCAAGTTGCAGCCGCCGATGCGTGGTCTTGCTGTCGTTGGGCGCTTGGCGCAGCGGTCGGTCCAGCGTGGCTACCGCCGATAAGAATCCGGGTTCGACAATCGAGCCGGGCCGGTGCCGCTCGCCCTTGTGCAGCAGGTGAATCGGCTGAGCCGTTCGTGCCTTGTCGGTCCAGCCGAAGACATCGAATCCCAATTGTTCCTTATTGGGGCCGCCGAGATTCGCTTGGCCGATGTAGCCGGACCAGAAGAAACTCGCCATGCGGTAGTAGTCAGTTTGCCGAATCGGATCGAACTTGTGGTCGTGACAACGGGCACATTTCACGGTTAGGCCAAGGAACGTCGAACTGGTCGTGTGGACCATGTCTTGCAATCGTTCGTACAAATAGTCAGCTGCGTCGTTGGGTTCGTCATTCCAGGTGCCGGCGCGCAGCATGCCCGTGGCGACGACCGATTGCTCGTCGCGCCACGCCACTTCGTCGCCCGCCAGTTGATCGGTGACGAAGCGGTCATACGGCATGTCGTCGTTCAGCGCGTTGATGACCCAGTCGCGATATCGCCAAATATTCGGCTTAATCTGATCCCGTTCATAGCCGCACGTTTCGGCGAACCTTACCAGGTCAAGCCAGTAACGGGCCCACCGTTCGCCATAATGCTTTGATTCCAGCAGGCGATCGACGAGCCGCTCATAGGCTCCTGGCGAATAGTCTTTCAGAAACGAATCGACTTGTTCGGGTGTTGGGGGCAGTCCCAGTAAATCGAAATAGGCGCGACGCAGCAGAGTTCGCTTGTCCGCCGCCGGTGCCATGGTCATGTTATGGCGCTTGAGGTTCGACAGGATGAATGCGTCGATGGGGTTGTCTGCATGATCTTTCACTAGAACGCCGGGAACTTTCGGACGCTGGACCGGCTGCAAGGCCCACCAGTCCAAGCCGGCTCGCACATCGCTGGTGCGTTCGTAAAGACTGAGCTTTCGATCCGCCGGCCACTTCGCGCCGGTCTCAATCCACCCGCGAAATAGGGCGATTTCGTGTTCCGGGAGCTTCCGCGATTTGCCTTTTTGTTCAGGCGGCATTTCGCCCGCGACAACGCGCTCGATCAACAGGCTGTCGTTGGGCTTCCCCGCGACAACGGCCGATCCCGATTCACCGCCCGTTAGCATTTGGGCGCGCGTGGTGAGCGTGAGCCCTCCCTGCCGATCGTGCGCGTTATGGCATTCCAAACATCGGCTGGCGATTAACCCGGCGATGTCCTTTTCAAACTCAATGTCATTCGCGCCGAACAAGGGAGATGAAAATGAGGATTGACATCCAACCAGTGCCAAGAGAGCCAACGCGGGTAGGGCTATTTCGGTTCTCCCCCTTGCCAAGGGGGAGTTGGACGGGGTCGAATGAGAAATAACGAAGGCTAAACGTTGATGGAGCATTGGCGAGCATCTGTCCGTGGAACAGTAAGGCAATCAATACGGGGCGGCGGGCCGCGCATCCACCATTCTGGGTCATGGCGAGGCAAACTTCAACGAAGGTAGTGCGTTGGGACTCGCCGAATCGCCTTAGTTCGCATTTAGCGTGGCAATGACGAGGCGTAACCTCTTGAGTCGCCCCTGAAACGGCTCCGTTACCTCTACGGTAAAGCCATTCTCTTCCAGCAGCTTGGAGACGTCGGGCAGCAAGAACGTCAGGTAGTACATGATGAACGGTGGCCGGTATAAGAAGTTGCGGACGTGCATCGCGGCGTTGAATCCCCGGCAGAGCCAGTACGCTTGCGACCAAAGTGGGGGCATCGCGGTGGTTGCAAAAACGAAACGCCCGCCCGGCTTTAATACCTGAGCGATTTGACGAACAAATTCGGCTTCGTCTTTTGGCAAGATGTGTCCGAACGCGCCGAAGCAAACGGCCAAGTCGAATTCGTCACGAAACGGCATCTCCAACACATCGCCGCGGATGAAGTCCGTTTCGGCGGCGCTGCCGTTTTCCGCCAAGTTCCGTTTGGCGACGTCCAGCATGCCTTGGCTCATGTCGATGCCTGCCAGACGGCGTTCGCAAAGCGGGGCGATGGATTGCATGCCCGCGCCGGTTCCACAGCAAATGTCGAGCGCCGACTCGAACGGGCCGAGCGGTTCTAGTTGCTGGGCGACAACCGAAAGAATCTCATCCGGCGTGCGGAAAGGCGTGTAGTCGAACTTTTCGGCCAGCAGGTCGTAACCGCGTTCGGTCGACGATAGGCACTGTCGGGCAAGTTCAAAAAAAGTGGGGCCTTGCGGATGAAACATCAAATTCTGCACGGAGTTCTCGCGCTGTCTTGCGTTCCCCTCCTTACCAAGGCGGGGCTGGGGGAGGTTCTTCGTTTTCCTTCAGCCTTTAACATTCCGTACTCGATATTCGATATTCAAAAAATTCTTCACGGCAATTCTTCAATTGTGGAGGGGAAAGACAAGGACCCCCTCTAGCTCCCCCTTGGCAAGGGGGGAGAACCAGGAGACCACTGAACGACCGGCGCTAATCCTTCAGATCTTTTAGCAGATTGTAGTCGTCATCCAAGAATGCCATGAATTGGTCGACATCCGCGCCGCGGCTGCCGGCTAGGTTGAACAACTGCCGAGATTTGAGGGTGTACTTGGGTGCCTCGCGGGCATAGAGGGAAAAGACGGCACCCTTCAATAAAGGGGGGTCCGGCGAGTTCTCCTCGAAGGCTCGGTCGATGAGGACCACCGCGACACGTTCCGGAGGTCGATTGGGCGGGTAATTCTTGGTCTCTCCGCCCTCACGAAGTAGCAACTTCGATGGACCGGCTTCCACCACGACGTAAACATTCCCCTCATATTCAATTTCTTCCAGCGCTTGCAGTTTCACTGCTTGAACGCCAACCTTTTGCCAAAACTCCTTCACCTTGTTGGCCACCAATTGCAGTCGCTCGACTTTTTCCTTGTGCGGGGGCAAAGCGGCCAATTCGGTGGCTCGCTTCAATTGCGCCTCGGCCTCGTCGAAATCCTTCTGACGCAGGTGGCCAATGGTCTCGTCAAGTACGCCGATCAGTTCCTCAATTTGTTTTCGCGACGGGGCGGCGGCGACCTTCATCATCGGAGCGGGAATGCCGTTGCCGGGAACAAGATCGTAATTGTCCGCCAAAGAGGCTGACAGTTGTTCCGTGTCGACACCTTCAAGCGACGCTTCCTGCCAGTATTGCCGTGCTTCCTCGGTCCAGTCGTCGCGAGTGTCGATTGCGTAGGCGGCACCAATCATGATCTTCAATTTGGGATCGTCGGCGTCTTTACCGCTATGTTCAAGGATCGCGGCGGCAAACTTGGTGGACAACTTGCCACGTTCCTTCTTAATCGGTTTGCCGTATCCCTCCATGGTAAACGTGAGTTCATCGGGGGTAGCATTCATGAATTTGACGACGGTCGTGGGGCTAATGGTAAGTTCATCCTTGGGTGATAGTCCGTCGATCGCCGTTTCGACACGCGTCCAAAAACCTCGTGCACCCGTTGCCAGCATCTTGAGGCGGGCCACCATCGCTTTGTGATCTTTCACGCGGGCCACGCCTTCCGCTTCGACAATCCGGCGGTCGGCTTCGTCGAAGTTGCGTTGGGCCAGAGGCGTCTTGGCGGCAAACAGTGCCTTTTCCATGGCCACGAGTTCGTCTTGCGTGGCGGGCTTTTCCGGCTGGGGTCTTGGTTTCGGAGGTGGCTTAGGAATGTCCGGCTTCGTCTCGGGAGATGGTACGGCTTCAGGCGTTCGCGAACCGTTGGCGGGAACTCGCAGGACATTGCCTTGAAAGCGTCTTTTTTTACGTCCCGAGTTTCCTCGATCCGGCTTTACTTCGGGAGCGAGACGCGAGCCGTCGCCTCCGACATCCGCCACCAGCGAAGATGTTTGCATCCAATAATAAATCCCAGCGCCGAAGCCAAGGAAGACGAGGAACCCCAGAACCACCATGATCGGAGTTTGCAGTCCCTTTTTTCGTCGGTGCTTGGCCAGCGTCGACGCGGTTCGGCGCCCCACGATAGGAACCGCCTGTGCGTCATCTTGACCCGGTGGGTCGACGGCCGTTTCTTGCTGAGGGAACATGGTCTGCGGCGATGGTTGGAATGGCACGGCGGACTGTTCCGTAGCCGCCACGGCACCCGCGACCATGCCCGGCTGTTCAAACGTGCCCGGCTGTTGAAACGTGCCCGGCTGTTGAAACGTGCCCGGCTGTTGAAACGTGCCAGGTTGTTGAAACGTGCCAGGTTGTTGAAACGTGCCAGGCACCGCCGCGGGTTGCACGGCCGCGGGATGCCCGGGCATCGCTGTTCCAGGTGCGCCCACTTGCGCTCCGGGCACGCCTGGCATTGGCATGACAGGTGCCGGCGTTGCCATCGGGTTGGCAGCGACCGCGGGATTCGCCACGGGCATCGGGGCCATGGGATCGACTACAGGTTGCACGGCTGGAGCGGGTGCCGCGACCGCTCCCGGTAATGAAACGGGAGCCATCGGATCCAATGGAGCCTGTGGCTGAAAGGCGGGTTGTGTGGCATAGGGAACCGCCGGTTGCGCGCCAGGCGGCAGCGCGCCGGGGGGTAGAAAGTCGGCACCTGGCATGGGCTGCGGCGCGGGTGCGGCTGACGGAGGGTGCATTCCTTGATTGGAAGCCACGGGTTGCACTGGCGCGGCGACCGTTGGTGGAGCAATTGGTTGTTGCTGCGCGACAGGTTGCTGCGGCGCGACGGGTTGTTGCGGCGCGACAGGTTGCTGCGCGACAGGTTGCTGCGGCGCGACGGGTTGCTGCGGCGCGACAGGTTGCTGGGGAGCCATGAGTTGTTGATCGTAGGCAGCTTTTCTAACCGGGTCCGTCAAGCACGCTTTGGCTTCTTCTAATCGGTCCAACAGTTCGGCCCACTGTTTGGCATGTTCGCCCGGACGAAAACCGCGCACGCGCGACATTCCGGCATCGGCCGCTTGGACGATGACGTTGGGGTCCGATTCAAACGGCTGGAGTCCACAAAGTTGATAATGGGTTGGAGCAACGATGGCTTCATCAAGCCCAAGCCACTCGCCGAGCGGGTTGAATGCGGACATGGAAGCTCACGGGTTGAGGTATGGGGACGAAGGAATGAATGCCGGGGAGGGCAAGAATTGAAGGTTCCGGAGCCTCAATTCAGTAACTCATCTTAGGCGGAATTTCGATATACTTCAAGTTATCAGTTGACCTGTATCGAATCAAATAGGACCTGTTTTCGAGCAAAAATAAGCATGGAACTTTGCTTGGTCGGCGAGCGTCTACTCTTGGTCGTGCTGGCGTCTATTTGGCGGCGTTGAGCCGATCTTCTCATCGCGGCCTGCCCCTTCATTTGACATTTTTGTCTTTTCACAAGGCTCATGGAATTATGAAACGGATTCCCTCGTTTACACTGTCCGTCCTGTTGGCCTTCACGATGCTGCCCGGCGGTGAAGCGGTCGGTCAAGCCGCGGAACCGAAGTCGTCGTCGGAAATTCGCGACAAAGCCACGCGACAATTGGGCAATGGGAACTACAAAGACGCCTATCAGTCGTTCCGGCAACTGTGTCTGGACTTGGATACCGAGCCGCGATCCGTCAGTTCTGACTTGGGTTCCGCCGTACGCTGCCTGCAGAGTCTTGGCCGGGTCGGTGAAATCGACGAGTTGTTGGAAAGCACGATCGTCAAGCACGATAAGAACTGGCGTTTGCTGCAGGCGGCCGCCCAGCAATACCAGAGCAACCACCACCAAGGCTATATCATCTCGGGAAAATTCGAACGGGGTGGACACCGTGGCGGCGGCCGCGTGGTCAATTCGCTGGAACGCGATCACGTGCGCGCCTTGCAATTGCTCAATCAAGCCATCCCGCTGGCCAACGAAGACGACCATAAACGCGAAGTCAGTTCCTTCTACATTCAGTTGGCCCACCAGTTGCTCTACAATCGCGGTTATTCGGAATCGTGGCGGCTGCAATACTTGTCGAACCTTGATGAACTGCCGGAATACGACGAGGGCTATCAGTCCTATCGCGCCTGGAATGGCGCGCCGGTCGACGAAGAGGGAATCCCGGTATTTCATACCGCGCCTGAAAGTTGGCGGAACGCGGAGACGGATGGGCAGCGCTGGCGATGGTGTTTGCAGCAAGCGGTCGAGTATCACCCGGCTCGGACCAATGAAGTTCGCTACATGCGGGCCCAAATCTTGCACCAGCAGTTCGGGGTGCAAACGATGCAACAATTTGGTTGGGCCGGCAATTACTTTGGAGCCGGCAGATCGGGAAATGAAGGTGATGAGAGCGGCACATACGATTTACATACTCTCGGCGAAGATGAAACGATCGCCAAGCTGGCCACGGGCATCAAGCGAATCAAGCTGCCCGACGAACACAATCACATCAAGCTGTTTCAGCAAGTCGCCGGCAAACCCGCCGGGGGATACGGACAAGATTCGTTGAACACCCTGGGCCAGGTGTTCCTCAACCGGCGCCAATATCCGACGTCGGTGAAATACTATCGCCAAAGCATCAAGGAGTATGGCGATAGCAATTGGCTGCGCAAGCAAGTGAAACAGATTGTTGGCGCGTGGGGAGCCTTTGAAGGCACGTCGACGCAGCCGGCCGGGCGCGGCGCATCGGTCGAGTACCGCTTTCGCAATGCCAGCGAAGTTTCCTTCACCGCTCACGAGATTAACGTCGAACGACTGCTCACCGATGTGAAGACATATCTCAAACGCGATCCAGGGCAAGTGAAGTGGGAAAAGATCAACATTGCCAATATCGGCTGGCGATTAGTGCAACAAGACGAACCGCAATACATTGGCCGCCAGGTAGCCAACTGGTCGCTGGACTTGGAACCCCGGCCCGATCACTTCGACCGCCGGATCACGGTGGATACTCCGCTTCAGAAGGCCGGCGCGTATCTGGTCACGGCGAAGTTGAAGGCGGGTAACGAATGTAAGGCCGTCCTGTGGGTGTCCGATACGGCCATCGTCAAGAAACAACTGTCCAAAAATGCTTGGTACTTTGTTGCCGACGCGGTGAGTGGCGAGCCCATCGAACGAGCCAATCTGGAGTTCTTCGGCTGGCATCATAAGCACCTCAAGGGCAATCGTTATCAGGTGCTGACGACAAACTTTGCCGACGTCACCGATCGCGAAGGCCAGTGCCGGCCGGATCAACGCGATTTGAAAAGCGACCATCAGTGGCTGGTGATCGCGCGCACTAAAGGCGGCCGCTTTGCTTACATGGGCTTTCAAAGCATTTGGTATTCGGACTACTACGACTACGAATACAACCAGACCAAGGCCTTTGGCATCACCGACCGGCCCGTCTATCGTCCCGAGCAAACAGTGAATTTCAAGTGGTGGATGCGCCGCGCCCAGTACGATCAAGACAGCGTGTCGCAATTCGCCAACCAATCCTTCGCGGTGGAGATTTACAATCCGAAAGGCGAGCGGATACACAGTCAAAATTACCAAGCGGATGAATATGGTGGTTTTGACGGCCTATGGGAGATTCCCGCCGACGCCACGCTTGGCCAGTATCAATTGAACACCAGTTCGGGTTCGACGACTTTTCGCGTCGAAGAATACAAGAAGCCGGAATTTGAAGTGACGGTCGAAGCGCCCACCGAGCCGGTCATGCTGGGCGAAAAGATAACTGCCACGATCAACGCCAAGTACTACTTCGGTTCGCCGGTCGTCAATGCGACGGTGAAATACAAAATCATGCGCACCGAGTACGCGCAAGGTTGGTATCCGCTGATGCCGTGGGATTGGTGTTACGGCCCCGGGTATTGGTGGTTCTGCTACGACTATCCTTGGTACCCCGGTTGGAATGAGTGGGTCGGTTGTTTGCGGCCGTTGCCTTGGTGGTGGTGGGGCGGAAACCAGAACCCGCCGGAACTGGTCGCCGAACAAGAAGTCGAAATCGGGCCGGACGGGACGATCAAGGTGGAAATCGACACTGCGCTGGCCAAGGAGCTGCACGGCAACAAGGATCACCAATATTCGATCACCGCCGAAGTGCGCGATGAATCGCGGCGGACGATCGTCGGCACCGGAAAAGTGCTGGTCGCGCGCAAGCCATTCAAAGTCTTCACGTGGCTCGATCGCGGCTATTACCGCGTGGGCGATACGATTAAGGCCAGCTTCAACGGTCAAACCCTGGACCAGAAACCGGTGGTCGGCGAAGGCTTGTTGTCTTTGTTCAAAATCACCTATGACAACGATAACCAGCCGGTGGAAACCGCCGTCCGGCGCTGGGAAATCGGCACCAATTCCCGGGGACTGGCCGAGCAACAGATTCGAGCGTCCGCCAAGGGGCAATATCGGCTCTCTTATGATTTGACCGACACCAACGGCCACACGATTCAAGGGGGCTACTTATTCACGATCATCGGCGAAGGATTCGATGGCAAGGACTATCGCTTCAACAACATCGAACTAATTCCCGACAAGGCCGCCTACGCGCCGGGTGAAAAGGTCCGGCTGCAAATCAATACCGACCGCGTGGGCAGCACGGTGTTGCTGTTCGTGCGTCCGGCCAACGGCATCTATTTGCCGCCCAAAACGATTCGGCTGGATGGCAAGAGCATCACGGAGGAAATCGGCGTTATCAAGAAAGACATGCCTAACTTCTTTGTCGAAGCGGTCACCGTCGCCGATGGCAAGGTTCACTCCGACACCAAGGAAATCGTGGTCCCGCCCGAAAAACGCGTGTTGAATGTTTCGGTGCTGCCATCGGAGGAAGCTTACAAGCCGGGACAAAGGGCCAAGGTCAAAGTCCAACTGACCGACCACACCGGCGAAAACTTCGTTGGTTCCACGGTGATCACCATTTACGACAAAAGCGTCGAGTACATTTCGGGCGGAACCAACGTCCCGGATATCAAGGAGTTCTTTTGGAAGTGGCGGCGTCAGCATAGCCCGAATCAAGCGTCGAGCTTGGCACGCGCTTTTGGAAATCTTACTCCCAAAGGTGCCGAAGCAATGCAACACTTGGGCGTGTTTGGAGCAACGGTTGCATCCGAGGTAGGCAAGCTGGCGAAGTACAAAGACGGTGACAAGCTATCAGCGCGGATACAAACGAAGACCGACGACTTCGCCCAGGGCAACGCGCAATTGGCCAATCAAGCCAGCCCGGCCAGTAAGGCTCCCATGCGATCGGCCCAAGGGCTGGCCCACGGCGGACAGAAGGGCGGTGGCGGCCCTGGCGGAGGTGGAGCCGCTCCCGATCTCGTGCAGCCAACCGTGCGCAGCAGTTTTGCCGACACGGCATTTTGGAAAGGGGCGATTACGACCGACAAGAACGGCATCGCCGAAGTCCAACTCGACATGCCCGAAAATCTGACCACTTGGAAAATCAAAGTCTGGGGCATGGGCCACGGAACCAAGGTCGGTGCCGGCGAAGCAGAAGTTGTCACTCGCAAGGACTTGATCATCCGCCTGCAAGCTCCGCGTTTCTTCGTGCAAAAAGACGAAGTTGTGCTGTCGGCCAATGTCCACAATTATTTGGCCACGGATAAAGAAGTCACCGTTTCCTTGGAACTGCCCGACGGCTTGCTGGCGGCGATGGAGGGCGTCGAGCGCACCGTCAAGGTGAAGG
>JAJDEH010000041.1 GCA_029259935.1 Planctomycetota bacterium | reverse complement strand
GGTGTCACTCTGTTGTTGAGGGTGGAGGACTATTTTTCGCCCCAAAAATCCAAGACACGGGCTTTGTCCAAGACCGGCTTGAGCAATTCTACGAACATCAAATGGTCGTCGTGATCGAGATAAGTCTGGCGGCCTTCCTCGGTATCGAAGCTGACCATGAAGCAATGCGTGAATCCGTCATCCTTCCCTTCAGGACTGTTGTTCGTTCCCCATTCAAACGCTTTGATCGTGTCGATCTTGGCGGGTAGTTCGGCGAATGCTTCCTCGACCGCCTTGATATCCTCTGCGGCCGCGTCGTCCTTGAATTTGAAAAAGACGGCGTGCTTGAGTTCCTTTTCCAACGGGCTCTTTTGGGGCGTTCCCCAATAGTCGATGACGAACACATCTTCGCTGTGAGGCCGCAAGACGTCGCCAAATGCACTGTGATCAGCGTGGGGAATATAAGCCTCGCGGCCGGCGGTGTCCTTGAATGTCAGGAAGAAGCAATGCGTAAAGCCGTCGTCCAGGCCTTCGGGACTGTTGTTCTTTCCCCATTGGAAATCAATGATGGCATCGATCTTCGCGGGAAGCGCGCGAAACGCATCGGCCACGCCTTGCACGTCTTCCTCACTGGAAGTGTCCTTGTACTTAAAGAAAACCGCATGTCGTAACACGTCGTTTGGTCCCTGGGGTTTGCTTGACTTTGGTTCCGCTGCATCTACCGCGCCCGACCCAGTGGAACTTGTGCCATTCGCTCCGGATTCGGGTGCGTCTTGCGGTGTGCAGGATGTACATACGACCAACACGGTAAGAACCGCCCATCGCACGCAGGCCCACGATGTGAAAAAAGAAGTTAGGCATGGCGAGGTCGTTGTGGGCATGATCACTTTCCAGCATGGTAGAGGAGGGAATTGGCGAATGGCATTTGTGCGGTTCGTGGCAACACGCACTCGAAGGACATTATCGTCCTAGATTGTATCTACCCATCGCGGTACGAAAAGGGTGTCCGAGGTGCATCCGTGCGAACAGCAGGAAACAAACGTGCCGTGGCCGATTGCGAGGGGTGCGGAAAAGCTCATGTCATGGGAGTTGCGCAGGCCGACGACGAGGCTGTAGTCGGAATGCGTAGAACCATTTCGCACTTCCAATAGGGCAAAGTAGCGGTTGCCTTCGCCAGTCAATGCGTGTGCGTCGTCGACAACGAACATTCCATTGCCGGAGAGCGTGGATTCAGCTTGCTGAAGCAGCCGGTGGTGCGAGATCGGCACCCAACTATTGGTTCCTTCCGGCGTTGCGCTCGTAGATCAAGCTACCGCTGAAGTCGTAACCACCACCAAATCCGCTTAAACGAACTGCGATCTATCCGGCTGCTTGGAGACGCTTGAAATTCCTTATCGAACCGACACAAAGCCCATTACGGTGATCTCCGCTTGGGGAAGTTCTCGCTTGAGTAGTTCCTTGGCCCCCGTGAAGATGGGACTGTCGGCATGGTCTCGCGGCTGGTGCAGGAACACTTGTTTGACGTGTGGTAGCCGCTTCAAGTGTGGCAACGAGGCGTCAATATATGAGCGATACTCCACCGTCCAAAGATCTGTTCTGAAGTTGTCGTAAATTGAGACCGTCGATACCACTTGAAAATATTCGTCTCCGGTCATTCGCCGCAACCAGGACGGTGCATTCGGATGCGTCGGAACTTGATTTGTAAAATTGCTTGGATAAAGCCAGCGCGCCTTGTGGCCTTCCGAGAACGTGAGTTCTGATCTTGTCAGCGCCTCGACTTGGTAGTCGTAATGAACGGCGATGCCTGCCTGACGCAGCCCCGCAACAGCCGATTTCTGGCGATTCGCGGCGTTCGCGATAAAGCCAAGCCAGATCGCCACGCCCAACATCAGAACAAGCAACGTGCGCACACTGAACCTGAAGGCTCGCGTGCGCGCGCGTTTCCGAAAAAAGAATGATGAGTTCGTCATCGTTTGGCTCCTCCAATCGATATCGCGCGATGAGCGATGTCGCTTTTCGGGCGGCTCGCCAATTACGTCCTTGCCAGTTGATTCGTCGCCAATTACGTCGCCGTTAATTACGTCGTCGCCAATTGCCATGAGACGCCGAACCGGTCATTGATCCATGCGTACTTTTTGCTGAAAGGGTATTCGTCCAGCGGCATCATAATTTCGCCGCCCTCGGAAAGAGCAATGAAGTATTGCTCGATGGCGTCGGCGTCATCGCTAGCGACGTAGAGTGACGTTGCCGGTGTGAATCCGAATTCGTGTTGGATCGGGCTATCGATGCACATGACCCGCTGTCCATTCAGTGACAAGGTTGCCACGCGTACCGTGCCTTCCGGGGCACCTTGGTTTGGTCCGTACCTTTCGATGTTTTCTATTTGTGAGTTCGGAAAGACCTCGATGTACAAGCTCATGGCCTTTTCGGCGTCACCGGAGAACATAAGAAACGGAGTGACGGTGGGTTCAGAACTTGTATTCATTTTAGGGTTTCCGTGGAAAGGACCTGATTCGGCCGACGCGCGGCGAGCCAACGTGCAGCCAGCGGAATCAGGTGGTTTTGGCCTGGCGTCAGTTCTGGATGCGGGCTAAAGCAAAACACGCGCCCGCTGCCAAATTCACAACGAATCACTGCCGACGTCCTCGCCATCACTCCGCGGGGCGCGCCGTTCGTAGCAATTTCCGTCGTGAAAATCGCCAGGCTCTCATAATTCGGAACGTTAGGATTATCCCATTCGCGGCGGGCCAGCAGCGGACCTTGAGCATAATAGATCGCCATCTCACGGCCATCGTGACCAAAAAATTCTTCTCCCTTCGGAGAAAGTCGAAGCTGCACCGTTCCCTTTCCGCGCGCCCAGTGCCGCCGGTCGACCACCTTTGCGTCGATCAAGTTTAGCGACCACGAATAATCATTCGTCGCCAAATAAGCGCCCGCGCACACGCCCAGGAAACCGCCGCCGTTACGAACGAATCGCCGAATGGCCACGCGGCCGTTCTCTTCGAGGGATTTACCCTGACCTCCGCCACTTCCGCCAGGATGAACCAACACTTCAACATCCGACAGCTTACCAGTTCGTATTTCCTCCGCCGTGATCCGTGAGACCTGAAACGACCCATCCTTTGCCGTTTTCAATACGGTGATCAACTTTTCGGAACTCGGTCCTACACCAGTTCCCTGAAAGACCGCCACTCGAACCGGCGCGTCTTCCGCCAAGATTGCTGCCGGGGTGAGCAACAGCAACATGAGGACTCGAAAACTTATCAATCCGACCACCTTTCTCCCGTAACGACAATGCGATCCATCCGGCTGCCGGGAGAGGGCTGGATGGTGGGTTGAAGAATATGCCGCTTCGTGATGAATCGTGATGCGAATGCAAACACGTCATGAAGCGCCGTACGGTAATCTTAACCAGTAGGAAAGGTGACTCGCAATCAGATGGGCCTGAAATTGGCTAGGCAGCGCCGTGTGTCTTTGTCCGGTCCGCAAGTCCCGAACCGTCATCGACATCAGGATATCAGCCTCTTCACTTGATCTTCGTCGCGAGATATTTGACGCGCCGTTGAGATGTCGTCCCCTCCAACAGCGAAATCTGATAGTAAGCTACGACGGCGACGCTGACAGGAATCGAGAATATTGCGGATATGCAAGTCGCCAAGGCTGCTCCCTCAACCGGGCTGAACGAAAAGAGGCCTTCCGTGTGCGACGAATACAGGTTCCATGAATAAACGATGAGGCCCAAGAGCAACGGCGATCCGATGGCTCCCGTCAGGAATCCGACTAACACGGCCACGCCTCGCGAGATTCCAAGTGATCTCAGCAGACCCAACATGCCCCACGAAAGCGTCAGTGGTAAGATCAACGGGGTGAACATTGCAAACAACTCGCTCGTCGACGCCAGGACCAAGTAACCGAGGAGAAAACAGAATCCGGTGACGATCGCTAGGAGAGATTTCATGCTCAACTGCCCAGGCGCATAGGGAGAATCTACGGTTCCGCGAGACGCTGGACGGGTGCGTATGTCTTGGCCAAACGCCGAGCAAAGTTGGTTTGAGCACAGGTTGCCGGGACCAGTAGACGCTCCACAACGAGGACATGTTTTTTCAGCACACTTCATGGGCCTGCGGAGTGATCTTTTCACAGTACGCCCCGACGGCGGTCGTCGATAGCGCCGACCATGGCGCACTCAATCAATCGTCCAAGACGTTTCGTTAGTGTAGTTCGTCCCATTGGGCTTCCACTGAGGTTCACCGCTTTGCGTTCCGGTGATTTCACGGCTGGGCCGTGTTAATCGTCAGTGATGAACGTGCCACGGTCCCAGAAATTGTAAAGTCTGTGCCAGTATCTGAGTGCAATTGGTTGCAAGTATTCGACGAACTGGTCAGGTGTCGTTCGTTCATGCAGATTCGCGTTTTGGATGTTTTCAAGTATTCCAATGTTTGCAGCCTCACGAACGTATGCGTCACCGTCCCTAAGGAATGATTCGATCAATTCAAATGCCGTCCGAAGTTGCTTCCGATCGTTGGATTCAAGTAATCCGATAAGGTACCTTGAGAAGTTTCCAAGCAGTAGATAATACGGCAATTCCGATTCGTCGGACCACTCCTCGGCAAATGCATCACATTTCGGCGTGAATTCAGGCAATGCCTCCTTCAGAGCAGCCATTATCGTGGAGCGTTCGATCATTGTGATACAGCGGATAACGCCGTCGACTACCAAGCCGTGGTCAACCGAACGGAAGTCCGGAATTGAAGCTCGCAAAGCCTTCGAATTTGCTTTGCTTTGACCCGCAGCAAGGTCGTGGCGTCCTCTACTTGTTGGGTGAAATCATCAAAACCAGCGTCACTTACCGAAACATGTACACCGGAGCTTTCGTGGCGACGTCCTTCCGGCTGACTGGCCAGGAATTGCGGGTCGCCGAGGCGCTTGACAGCGCTGATTGGCAGCGTGCATCCACGAGGAACGCGTCCACATCAAATTCCTCGCCGTACGCTCTCATGACCGCCGACATTGCGCATCTACCTCGAATTGGCGAACGAATCACAATCTATTCGGCTGCATTGAGACGGATTGATCGTGCGTTGAAGTTGCCGCTTCGCGATGAGTTGCTATGAGGACGCAAACACGTCATGAAGCGTCATGCGGTCATCGTAACGAAAGAGGACGGTGATTCGCAAACGGATGGTGCCTGGTGTTGGACTGAAATCGCGGATTCCGAACATCATCGCTCCGATCCTCGGTACGGGCTGCTCGTTTTTCAACAGGCTGCTAGGAAACGACGATGCGGTATACGCTGCTTCATGAATCAGGTTTGCAGCGAGATTCTTTCGAGCGATCACCCGCCGATTGTACCCGATCGAGGTCGTGCGAGGGCTTACCGCGACTCGGGCGGCGCGGAGGAGGTCCGATCGCCAGGGCCGGCCTTGTCTGCAACGGAAGAATCCGGATCGACTTCACAAACGACTCGCATGCCAAAATGATTCAGCGACCCGGACGGCGCGAAGGCACCGCGAGAATTAAGCGTCAGTGACTTTGGGGTGCCGATGTAGCCGCCGCCACGCGTCACTCGGAACTGGCCGGCAGTCGGTCCGCGCGGGTCATTCGCCTGGCCGCTGGGGAGGTCCCGGACGTGCCAGTCGAGGCAGTATTCGCAGACGTTGCCGTGCATGTCAAACAGGCCCCATGAATTTGGTTTCTTTAGACCGACCGGATGAGCTTGCTCTTGGGAGTTTTTCAGGTACCAGACATGATCCCCCAGTTTGTCTTTTTCATGGCCGAAGTGATAGTCGTTCAGACTCCCTGCCCGGCATGCCCATTCCCATTCACCCTCGGTGGGCAGCCGATAGCGGTCGCCCGTCTTGCCGGTTAGCCACTCGCAGAACATCGCCGCGTCATCCCAACTGATCTGTGCGACCGGATAGTTATCTCCCCGGTTCACGTCGGTGTGGTTCCAAGTGTAGTCGGCCCGATTCTCAAGAGCCCCGCCGACGCGGTAGACGTGTTTCCCGTTACCCGTGACTTCGGCGGACGTCTTGTATTCGGTCTCTTCGACGAATTCGCGGAACTGGGCGATCGTCACCTCGTAGGTTCCGAGTCGGAACGGTTTGGTGATCGTCACCTCGTAGTCCGGCCTCATCCGGAACCGGCCCGGCGGAATGAGCCGCAGCTTCATACCGAGGCTGTTGCTGTTGTCCACCGGCACGCCCAGGTACTTCGCCCAGGCCTGTTGATACTGCTTCGCCTGCACGGCATCGAACGGAGCAATCGCCGGCGGCGGGGCGTCTTTGGGCCACGGGTCCGTGGCACGATCAGGCGGTTTCGCGCTATTGGAACTCGCCGCCGCGGTAGCGGGTTCCAAACTTATCCGAACGACAGTCCGGCCGTTGCGCGTGATGGACACCAGTTGCTGCTTGACCGGCTTGCCGTCTTTCAGAGCCGCGATCTTGTAGTCACCCGGACGCAGCGTCAGTTCCTCGACGCCACCGCCGCGCAGGGTGACTTCGTTACCCGCACCGTCGATAACAACTTTTACATTCTCGTCGTCGGTTTCGATGACCAGCGTACCCGAACCGGTCGTTAGCCGGATGACGTTGTCCGTCAACGTCGACACGCCGGTCGCCTCGGTGATTCCGAATCCGGCGACCAGAAAAAGCAACACGAGGGCGGCGATCCTAAGCAGAGGACGGTTGGATACTCGTTTGCCGCCGCGCCGCCGGACTCTCTTATCCGATTCGTCCATGGTCCGCGAGGGAGGCGCAATTTTGGGCTTTCGGCCCTCTTCAACCTCCGCGAGACATTGGGCCAACAGATCGCTGACCTCCTTGGCGGAACCGTAGCGCTCGGCGGGATTCTTGGCATGCAGATGGCCGATCAGCCGGCACATCCAGCCAGGCACCTCGGGAATGATTTCGGTTATCGGCCGCGGGGTGTCTTCGGCCACGCGTTTAAGAACGGCGATCGTCGTCGGCGCGCGAAAGGGCGGACGGCCGCTGATCATCTGGTACAGGACGCTGCCGAAGCTGAACAAGTCGGCGCGGTGGTCGAGCTTGTGTCCCAGCGTTTGTTCCGGGGCCATGTACAAGGGTGTGCCGGCGATCATGCCGCTTTGCGTCATGCTGGCGTCGTCGGCCGTGCGGGCTAGTCCAAAGTCGGTAATCTTGACGTGGTCGTTGACACTGGTGTCTAGCAAAATGTTGCCCGGTTTGACATCGCGATGAATCAACTGCTGGTCGTGGGCGGCGGCGAGCCCGTCGGCAATTTGCTTGCCCAGACGCAGTACGTCGGGAACGTCCAACGGCCCGTACTCGTCGAGCCGCTGTTGCAACGTTTGCCCCGGTATGTACTCCATCACCAAGTAGGGAATGGGTTGGTCTTCCACGTCGTAAATACTGACCACGTTTTCGTGCCGGACTTGGGCCGACGAGCGAGCTTCGCGTAGGAATCGCTTGCGGGCCGGCGAGGTGGCTGCCAGCTCGGGCGAAAGAACCTTGATGGCGACGACGCGATGCAACCGATCGTCGAACGCCTTGAGTACCGTGCCACACGCTCCCCGTCCAATCAACTCCAAGATTTCGTAGTGACCGAGTCGTCCCAGGGAACCGGATTTGGTCGCGGGCTGCAAATAGCCGAGTGGAATTTCTTCGTTCATTTCATTACCACGGCCGTTCGCGACCGTTGGATCGGTCGGAGGTATGGTCGCCATGTTGTCTTCGGCGCCGGTCGAATTTGCCTTGTCGTCCTCGCGGGGCGAGCCGTCCGCCCCATGCAACGTGGCACCAGTTCCCTCTGTCGCGTCGTCCGTGATTTGCTTAACGACAGGCGTGTTTAAGAACTGGCTGCGGCTTTCATGCGAGGCCAATAATGCTTTGACCCGAGACAGCAATTCCGCGTCCTCGCCACATGCCGATTCCAGATGAGCCTGGCGGGCCGCCGCGTCCTCGAATTCCAGAGCGGCAAGAAACAGTTCTCGTTCTCTCATGGCGGTCTCGTTTTGATATCAGGTGCAAATTGCATTGACGATTAGCCGGAGCGAGCGCTGGGCGGCTCGTCCACCCGTAGGTCTCATGCAATTTCGTCTCTCTATAGCCTCCTTACTGAAATGCGCCGTTCCGCCCCGTGTCACGCCACAATATTCCTACTTTCATCCGGAATCTTTTTCCGCCGCGGTATCCGCACCGCCCATCTCTTGATGCAGCCAGGCTCGGGCAAAGGCCCACACTCGATCCGCCGTGCGTGGGGAAATTTCCAGCAACTGGGCCGCATCGGCGTTGGAAAGACCGACAAAATACCGCAAATGAACCAGTTCGACCGCTTGCGCGTCGACCGATTTCAAGTGGTCCAGAGCGGCGTCTAGTGCAATCAGGTCTTCGTGAACTTCTGGCGCGACAATCTCGGCATCATCCAATTCCGTGCGAGCTAGATCGCCACCACGCTTGATGCGTTTCTTGCGACGGGCGTTCTCGACCAGAATCCGCCGCATCGCCTCGGCCGCGGCAGCGAAGAAGTGGCCGCGATTGTCCCACTGCTGAACGTTGTCGACATCGACCAGCCGCAAGTACGCTACATGCACCAGCGCCGTCGCCTGCAGTGTCTGGCCTGGATTCTCCCGCGCCAGCTTCGCGGCGGCGAGCTTCCGAAGTTCCTGGTAGACGACCGGGAGCAATTCCTGAGCGGCCACCGGATCGCCCTGCTCGATTCTGGATAGAATTCGCGTGACATCGCTCATACCGATCAAGATACCGTCGCGCGTCGGATAATGCCAACCGGCTCAGAATTCTCTGGCCCCAAATACACTCAAGCTAATTGCCCGACTTGTCAATCGCCCCACTAAGCGTTTGGGCGAATCCCTCAAGATGCTGCATGTTGTCGCAGTAGGCAGAGTACTTCATTTGCTGGCGGATTTCGTCGGTCAAAGCGAAACCGCCGACCACGAATGCCACGTCCATCCCAAATTCGTCGTACAGTTGACCGTATCTGGCGAGGAAGTCAGTTTCACCGGCGATGTGCGAACAACTCAGCCAGAATAACTTGGGTCGATGTTCGCGGATGGCCGCCCCCATCGACTCGAATGGCAGATTGTCACCCAGCGATACCGCGTTCCATTTAGCATCGCGCAGAACCAACTCGGCCATCGTCGTACCCAGACAATACTGGTCGCCCGCCGCAGCGCCGCCAATCGCCAAAGGGGCTTCCTCCGGAGGTGCCGGCAGTAGAGCCCGCAACTCATGGAGTACTCGCAGGGCGACCTCGCATCCGCGACGTTCTTGATAGACCTCCGCCGCCCCACACTCCCACCGCTCTCCGATATCGCGAAAAGCCGCGGCGAGGACATCATCGCAAATGACGCTGATACTGTGTTCCGCCAGATACAGGTCGATTGTGATTTGCCGACAACAAGGATCGTCACCAGACAGCAGCGCCTCGGTCATCTTTTCGCGAGCGCGGTCGACAACACGTATCGTCTGACCGCTGATGGGAGGCAGCCCCAACGCTTCAGGATGGACCAGTACGTGCTTACCTTTCCGCATGAATTCAACTAATCCCGACAAGGTGATTCGCCGGTGTCCGCCTGCCGTGTAGTGCGTCGGGATCACTCCCTTGTCGCACCAGCGCTTGATCGACGATTCGCTGACGTCGATGGCACGGGCGACTTGCTTGGGGGTCAGGAGGTCTCGCATTCTCGGCTTTCGGTGAACGATTCGGATGAATTGTCGAATGTACCTCAGATCGGGACTCAATAAACACTCTATGAAAAAAGACCATTCTGAGAAGCTGCTTACTGTAAGTATCTTCACTAAAAGACCTTATGGAAAATCGCTTAAAATGGACGATTTGACGGATTTTGCCGCAACAGCGGTTCAATCCGAGATTGAATCCTCTCCAATCCAGAGTTTCGAGTTGCAATTGGAAGCAAAAACGAAACCGTTGAATCGATGTTGCCAGGCTTCGAAAAATCGCTCACCACTCCCGCCGATCTGCCAGCGCACATCCGCCGAATGCGCGATTCGGAATTTCTAGCCCACCAGCAGGAAGCGGCCTAATTCCGCAACATGACGTACCTGAGGTTTCGGGCCAACTCCGCTCGCGACTTGACCCCGGTGCTGCAAATCACGGTCGTGCAAATCACCGTCCGTCATGATAACTTGCTACGACCAGCGACTAGATCAGACCACCCTCTCAGTTTTCAATAGCCATGACGACCGCCCACCCCGACTTGCGTAAGATCGGCACCACGAACCTCGAAGTGACCTCGGTGGCCATGGGGTGCTGGCCGATAACGGGCATGACCAGCGTGGACGTGAACGAGGCCGATAGCTTGCGGACGCTGGAAGCGGCCCTCGATGCGGGGATCAACTTCTTCGATACGGCGTATTGCTATGGCGCGAAGGGAGAAAGTGAAAAAATGATCGCCCGGGCCCTGGGCCATCGTCGCGACGAGATCGTCATCGCCACGAAGGGGGGCATTCACTGGGATGGCGACTTACAACGGCAATTCGACGGCCGCCCGGAAACTATCAAGCGCGAGTGCGAAGAAAGCTTGCGGCGGCTGGATACCGATCGCGTGGAACTGTTGTATTTGCATGCGCCCGATCCGCAGGTTCCCGTCTCGGATTCCGCTGGAGCTTTAAGAGAACTGCTTGACGAAGGCAAGGCCTTGGCAATTGGCGTGTCGAACTTCGACGTCCAGCAGCTTGACCAGTTTCATGCGGTATGTCCAATCTCAGCCTTTCAACCGCCGTACAACATGCTGCAACGACAAATCGAACAAGACACCTTGCCGTGGTGCCGCGAGCGGAAAGTGTCGGCGATGGTCTATTGGCCGCTGATGAAGGGATTGCTGGCCGGTCGCATCCCCCGCGACCACCAATTCGCGCCGAACGATGGCCGCGCGAAATATCCCATGTTTCAAGGGCAGGAATGGCAGAAGAACCAAGACTTTCTTGACGAACTGCGAACGATCGCGGTCGCAGTCGATAAGACGGTCGCGCAAGTCGTCATCAACTGGACGATCCACCGGCCGGGCGTCACCGTGGCGTTGTGTGGCGCGAAACGGCCCTATCAAATCGAGGAATCGGCGGGGGCGATGGGCTGGCAGCTTTCGGCCGAGCAGTTTAGCAAAATCGACGAATCGCTTCGCAAGCGGGGTCAGCCGATCGTCAAGTCGGCTGTTTGACTGCCACACCGAGCAGCTATTTCTCAGCAAATGGCTTTCCCTAACGAAATGCGTCCGCCGCGATGCTGTGACTTGTGAGCCGCGCGAAGAAGTTTTAAATTGGGGGCTTGTTTGGCCGTTAGAAACATTAGGAATCGAGAGCTATGAGTGACGCAGTGGTCCGGGGGATCGTCCATTTGATCGAAGATACCAAGACTTATGGACAGAGCGGATTTCGCAAGCGGCTGGTCGTTCTCGAACAGGACAACGGGCGCTTTACCAACTATATCCCCATCGACTTTATCCAGGATAGCTGTGACACGGTGGATGAAATGAGCGTCGGTGACGACGTCGAAGTGTCGTATCGCCTCAGTGGCCGCAAGTGGCAGAAGGACGAAAACAGCGACGTAAAGTTTTTCCTCAATGCCGAAGCGAGCAAGTTCAACGTTGTCGGTAAGTCTTCCAACGAGACAAGGCCGCTGCCCGACGACTCGGAAGCGCCGTTTGAAGGAGATGACGAAGTGCCGTTCTAGCAGGGAGCCCAATGCGCTCCACCTGCTCAGCGGCGGCTTGCCCTGTAGTAGCTGCGACCAAACATGGCGGTCGCCCGGTACATGGTTCGCGCCACAATTCGGCAGCGAATCGGGCGGTCCGAGCATTCACACGCCTTCAACAAATCTCGCTTGAACCGCTGATCGCACTGCCGTCTCGAGGGTCCCGAAACGTAGCAGCGGTCGTGGCGGCTGCAAGCAGGGCGAAAATTGGCCCCATGATACTCCTGTGGAATCAGCTGCCGCAGCGCGGGTGGCATGTTATCGGGACCGCAAGGATTGGCCTGATCGGCAACGGACGTGCTGGGTGTTCCAACGAGAACAAGAGCCGCGCCGAAAACGATGGCTTGAAGTGACTTTCCGTGCATTCCCCAAGGCCTCTCCGCAAGATGATTCCATCAGTAGATTGAAAGAGTGCTTTGCATATCGTCCTTGGCAAACGGCAAAGGCTAGCGAAACTTTTCCATTCAGCGCCCCGTCGCGGGTAACGGCTTGACCATCACGCAAAGTTCGCGCAATCGTCAAAGTAACCCGGCAGTTTCGTTGGCCCCCTTGCCAAGGGGGCGTCGGTTGTAGTTTGCTGCACGACCTCCGAGGGTGGCGAATTGCCTAACCCTTCGGGGATGGTTAAACTGGCGGGCAATAAATAAGTTAAGCTGCTGATATGTGGAGGTGATGATGAGTCCAGTGGTGTCTGGGAGAGAAACGATGACACAGCCCGCGAAGTTGCATGCCAACGGACATGAAATCGATCTGCCGATCGTTGCAGGCACCGAAAATGAAATCGGGCTCGATATCTCCAAACTGCGTGCCGAAACCGGGATGATCACCCTCGACGAGGGGTATGTGAACACCGGCTCGGTTGCCAGTGAAATCACCTTTCTGAACGGCGAGGAGGGCATTCTTCGCTATCGCGGGTACCCCATCGAGCAAATCGCCGCGAATTGCGACTTCGTCGAAACCAGCTATTTGCTGATTTACGGGGAACTGCCGACCGAACAGCAATTGCACGAATTTCGCATGTCGATCCGTCGGCACACCATGCTGCACGAGGACATTCGCTCGTTTTATAACGGTTTTCCTCGCGAAGCCCACCCGATGGCGGTGCTTTCGTCGGTAGTCAGCGCCTTGTCGACCTTTTATCAAGATTCGCTCGATCCCCAGGATCCGCGGCAGGTCGAAATCTCGATTCACCGGCTGATCGCCAAATTGCCGACCATCGCGGCCTACAGCTACAAAAAGTTCATGGGCCAGCCGCTGATTTATCCGCAAAACGACCTCAGCTACGCTGAGAACTTCTTGCAGATGATGTTTGCCGTCCCCAGCGAGCCGTACGAAATCGACGAGGATTTCGTCAAAGCGCTCAATCTGCTGCTGATCGTGCACGCCGACCACGAACAAAACTGCAGCACGTCGACCGTGCGGATGGTCGGCTCGTCGGATGCCAACCTCTTTGCCTCGATCGCGGCGGGCGTCTGCGCCTTGTGGGGACCGCTGCACGGCGGAGCGAACGAGGCTTGCGTCAACATGCTGGAGAACATCGCGGCCGATGGGGGCGACGTCGAAAAATACGTCAACATGGCCAAGGACAAGAATAGCAACTTCCGCCTGATGGGCTTTGGACATCGCGTTTATAAAAACTACGATCCCCGAGCCATCATCATCAAAACTGCCTGCGATACGCTGTTGGATAAGCTGAACATCGACGACCCGCTTTTCGAAATCGCTCAAAAGCTGGAAGAGGTCGCGCTGACGGATGATTATTTCGTAGAGCGTAAACTTTACCCCAACGTCGATTTTTACTCAGGCGTCATTTATCGCGCGATCGGTATTCCCGTCCAGATGTTTACCGTGCTGTTCGCCATCGGCCGCCTGCCAGGCTGGATCGCGCATTGGGTCGAAATGCAAAATTCCCCCACCAAGCGAATCTGTCGCCCGCGGCAAATCTATACGGGGCCCGCCAAGCGTGACTTCGTCGCGCTCCAGCAACGCAGTTAACGCCTAGCTGTTCGCGACCCGGCCGATGCAACACCCCCCCAGCCAACACTGGCGTTCGCCAGTGATTGGGGGCTCCTCGCTGGTTGGACCACGGGCCTGCTATCTTTCAGGATCGTATGTGGCGGTTGAGCCAATTGTGCCGATAGAGACTAAAGCATTCTCAGGCACCTTGGCCTTCAACCCCACCTACAAGACCCCGCCATGTACACTTTTTCCACGGC
>JAJDEH010000005.1 GCA_029259935.1 Planctomycetota bacterium | reverse complement strand
GACCAAAAGGATCGTCGTGGCCGTGAGCGCGATTGGCTTGGCAATGGAACTAAGGGTCATGATTCGAACTCCCTCTGTTGCTAGAGCATTAACGGTTTTAGAGCAAGCCAGTACGGCACTGGCGGAAACGGATTTCGCGGCACACGCCGCGATGATGGACTCTATCAGTCGCGGAACAACGCCTGCTTGTGACGCCCACAGCGTACTCCCCGCGGAGATCACGACGGCGGACAATGCCACGCCTCGTCTCAGCAATCGTATTCGCAGTTTTCGCCGGCCCCGAGCCAGGGCGCTCCGAATGGCTGCTTCGGTGGTGTCGAGTTGCTCGGCTGCCTGCGCCGCCGTCTTTCCAACTAGATCGCACAGCACGATCGCATCTCGCTGTTTCGCTCTCATGCGGCACAATTCTTCGTGCAACGTCTGGTGCATTTCTTGCGTGCAGATCGAATGTAGCGGATCGGGCGTCGTTGCCGGCAGCTCGACCAATGCCTCCTCCGACTCGGTCTCTCGACGCCGCGACTGTTTTTGCTTGGCCCGCAACGCCGTTCGACAGGCGACTTGCTGCAGCCAGCCGGCCAAGGACGTCGACTCAAGCAGCCGTCCGGCCCGTTGGGCGAGAATTAAGAACGTGGCCTGAAACGCATCTTCCGCATCTTGTTGGCGGTGAAGAAGCTGCCGGCATACGGACATCACCAGAGACGCGTGACGCTCCAGCAGCCGCCGAAACGCCGCCTGGTCGCCGTTTCGCACGAATTGCATCAGCAGCTCGTTGTCAGTCGCCGGAATCTGGGTTTTGAGATTTGCTGTCATGCTGGCAGTCAGGTGTGCGACGCTTGGGTCTCTATTACTAAAGAGGCGCGCCACACCATGAATGAATCGATATTTCCTGAGAAATTGTTCACATTCGCGACGCCATGTCGACCTGGCCTTTGCTCGTTTGACGAGTCCTGGCTGCGGTACGTTAATCGCCTGCTGAAAAGACCATTGGGTAGGCCGAAACGAGCGAAGCGACGCTCCGGCAGTCCGCGGCTATCCAAGAAATCGAAAATGCCGGAACATCGAAAATGCCGGAACGTCGTCGCTTCGCTCCTCGGTCCGGCCTACTACTGGCTGCCGTAGGGGCTTGTTCAACGAACCGGTGATTCAGTGCATCTTTCCGTTCGTCGGTCTCGCGATCGAAGACTGCGGAAGCATCTACTTCGCGTTGGCGGGCCGCTGGCGATTGATCGTGAGCGGTCCTTGCAATGCGTAGGGGTGCTGTGCTTTGAGAATCTTGTAACGGAGCCAGCCGTTGGCGGTGTGGACCTGCTGGACATCCTTGGTCTCGTAAGCAAAGAACAACGGCTTTTGATGAACCACGATGCGGTCGGGGTAGACATCGAAGCTGCACCAGCCAACGCCGCCGGCTTTGACCAAGGCCGTACCGCCGAGAACCAGGTAGTGCGTTTCTTCTTCGTGAGCGTGCCACAACGCGCGGTGATAGTGTCCGCTGAGGCTGAGCAAGACTTTGTGCTTCTTCATTAGCTCGCGCAGCCGCTGGCGGCCCTTGCCGATTTGGTTGTACTTGCCGCGGCCGCGCTCGTTGTTCTCCCACGGTGAAACGTGAAGCGCGATCACGATCTCTTCTCCCGCTTGCTCGGCGGCAACAAATTCAGACTCGATCCAATCCAACTGCTTGTCGCTCATGCCGACGTGATTGCCCTCGGCGTCGATGATCACGAACCGAACGCCTTTATGAACGACCGAATAATGCAAATCGCGATAGAAATACCGCACAAAAAGTTCTGGGACCTCGTGATTGCCGCGCACGTATTGATACGGCTTCTTGAACCGCTTCACCAACTCCTGCATCGTTTCGTACGCTTTGAAGTCGTCTTTGAAGTGAACCATGTCGCCAAGCATCAGCGTCAGTTCGGCACCGGATCGATTGATCTGGTCGGTGGCTTGCGCGAAGCGAGCCTTGTCGGTCTCGATGGAAGTGAACCCGAGTTGCGGATCGCCGGTCGCGGCAAAGCGAAAGATCAGGTCGTCGTCCGGATCGGGCAACAGCTTGGGGTCGCTGAATCCCGTGGGGGCGGTTCTGGACACAATCAGGTCGTCGATAAGCGCCGGATCATCGGGAGAGCCCGCGCAGCCAATGTGGATTTGCGACATGGGCGCGGTGCTGGTCAGGGGTAGTTCTTCGCCCAGCGTCTGATCGTCCGCCCAGCAAGCGTAGGTCTTGGCGTCAAAGTCGATCCGCGCGGTCAAGGTGTACCAGCGAGTCTCAAGAGCAGTTGTTGTGTAGAGCCGCCAGTAGGGTCGGTTAAAAACGCTGTGCCAGCGCAGTTGCGTAACGTCCGAATTCTTGGCCGTATAAGGTGCCGCAGCAATTCGAGCGACAACCTCGTTGGACTTCGGACCACGCGCGTCGAAAACCAGGCTGCTGTTCCACTGCTTGGGCGACTTGAATTGGCATTGAATCCACACGACGCCGTCGGCAACTGGCTTTGCGAGCTGAAATCGCAAGCCCCAATTGTCCGCGCGAAACGGCTCGACGTGCGAAACAGCCAACGCGACGGACTTATTGACTCCTACGTTTTCTTGGGCGACCGCGGCCGGTTTCGCCTTTCCACGGAACCCCTCAAATCCCTGCCAACTCTCCGCTTCAAAAATTGACTCGCCGTTGCTGTACGATTCAAAGTTCTCAACAACGAGAGCTTGACCCTCCGCGCTCGCCGGCGTCACCAACGCGTGACTTGCCAAGACTGCGAGCAAGCATGGAACAAATCCTGTGTAGAAGAAGTTTCGGAATTTCCAAGCTGGCACAGGTTTGCTAATGGTCTGTCGGTTTGACTTCATGACGTTCCTTTCGCGCATGGACGCGGGTTACGATTTCCTAGGTCGCCCAGCCATCAGCGCGGGCGAAATGACTGCACGGCAACGCAGTGTCTGGCGGTATGCCTGGTGCCTTGGTTCAGGGCATTTCGTCTGGCCCCATCGTCCACACCGCAAAACTCGGTAGGCGACTTTGGTTTTTTTGACGGTTGGCCTCAAAGTGGTTCGGACCGAAGGCAGGTTGTTGCAGGATTGTATTTTGGGGCGGGAAAAAGCGTAACTATTTAATGTCTGACATTAAACGGTCGAGGCAAACGCGTCAAGTCGCGGGCGGTCGTCGGCTACTTATGCCTAGCGACCCTAGTAAGCCTCGACGATTGGCATTTCTATTCTCTTAGGAGTTACATCAGCGGCGAAACGGTCATGAGCCGAATCGTCCAACATCCATCTGACCGTTGGGTCACTTTTTCGCTTCTGTTTGGTTTCGTTGTCGGAGGCGCGCTGATCGGATTATGTTTGGCTCGTCGCCGCCCCAAGACATAACTGTCTGATACCGCGTTCACTCGCTGAATCTCATTCGGCGACGCTTGAGCGAACCCAGGCTCTTGGGGCAATGGATCGCGACCTTATGTGCCCACCGTGGCAACGTCCTCAAACTTGGAAGCGACATCCGATTCCAGATGGACCGGATGGGAGGTCGTTTGGTTGGGTTCAACATTGAAGCGGCGGACCAACTCGCGTAGCTGCACGGATTGGACTCCTAACTGTTCGCTGCCGCTGGCTATCTCTTCGCTCGAAGCCGCCACCCGCTCGGTCACCTGGGACACTTGCTGAATGGCGGTGACCACTTCATTGGCGTTTTGCGATTGTTCACCAGTCGCGGTCACTGCGATCCTCGTCCGGCTTACTGCTGGCTGGTCGTACTTTGAAGCTCACAGATGTGGTCGGTAAGATAGGGTTTTCCCTGTGACCCATTTAGGCTTTGTCCCAAAACAGGTTTGGGTGGCTGGGGTCGACCAACGGGAGCCCCCAGGAAACTGCCCTGCGGGCTCCGCTGCGCGGCGATCCCGGCCACCCTGTACTTAAGCAATGAGTTTTGGGACAAAGCCTAGAGTTATTATCTTGAGTAAAATCCCACGCCGAGCGGTCTCATGAATGGTCACTATCGACACACCCAACGCGCACCACTCTGCCTGATCATTTACGGCCTCGCCATCGTGTTCCTCGCACTGGGTTGGGTTCTGCGCGGCGAACCGGTGATTCAGTGGATCTTTCCGCCCCTTGGTCTCGTGATGTTGATTCTCGCCGCTTCGTTTCATCATCTCACCGTCGAGGACGAGGGCGACCAACTGTCCATTCGCTTCGGCCCTCTCCGACTGTTTCGGCGCGCGATTCGTTATCAGGACATTGAGCACGCCGAGATTGGACAGACGACCATTCTTGACGGTTTGGGCATCCATAAAAGTTTCCAAGGAGGCTGGGTTTGGAACATCTGGGGTCGGGACTGTGTCGTGCTGCGGCTGCGCAACGGAGTTCTGAAAGTGGGCACGGACGATGCGGAGCAGCTTGTCGAGTTCCTAAATACTCGGAAGTAACCCGGTCGCCAACAGCGTGTCGACCGCATCCGCAGCAATGGCGAAACACCCACCGCCCGTTCGAGACAACAAAATCGGCTAGTGCTTTGTCACAGCTTAATGTTAGGGTGCCT